>CAZJNA010000081.1:11619-13900 GCA_964547325.1 uncultured Opitutaceae bacterium
GATGTCCTTGAGGGAAGCCACGGGGAAGGAGAAGACCAAAAGCGGAAATCGGAAAGCGGAAAGCGAAAAACTCCTCAGGCTCCCATCCGGCAGGCGTGGGCGCTGAAGCCCGCGCCAAAACTCACGAGCCAGAAGTCGCCGTCGGCTCCGGGAGTCGCGCTCTTCAGTGTTTCCTCCAGGGCGAACAGAACCGATGGGCTGCTCATGTTCCCGCAGCGGCGAAGGACGGCCCTGCTGGCCTCGAGGGAGTGCCCCGGAAGCGCCGGTCCCAGGGCGTCGAGGACATCCCGGCCTCCGGTGTGAACGACGACGCGTGAGACCGCGCGGGGGCTGCGTTCCCGCCAGAGGCGGCCGACCGCCCCCGCCGCAAGCTCGGGCACGGTTCGATGCAGCAGGTTGCGCAGCTTCCCCTCCCGCATTTCAAAGCGGAGCTTGTCGCGCTCCGCCGGCAGGTGGAGCGTCTGGAAATCGAAGCAGCGGAGCCCGCCGGCCTGCCCCTGGCCGCGCCAGACGGTCGCCGCGGCGCCGTCTCCGAACAGGCAGGCGCTTATCAGGACTCCGGGATCGTCATCGAGATAGAATGCCGCCGAGCAGATCTCGACCGCCACGCAGGCGACGGTGGCGTCGGGCTGCGCGGCGAGGAGGTTGCCGACGGCTCGCAGCGTCGGGATTGCCGCCCCGCATCCGAGGCCAGCCAGATCGTGTAGGACCGCGCTGTCGCGAAGCCCGAGCCTTTCGGCCACGTAGCTTGTCAGGCCCGGGCAGAGGTACCCGGTGCACGTGCAGATGAAAAGGGCGTCAAGCTCCGCCGCGGCGACGCCCGCCTTTTCGAGGGCCGCAACAAGCGCGCGCTCCGCCAGCTTCGGAGCCTCGCGCCTGAAGGCCGCATTCAGCTCATCCGGAGTGAGGTCGAAGACCCGATCGATTGCCGGCAGCGCAAAATGGCGCGTCGCAATGCCATTGTCGCCGCACAGGATGCTGTGAAGGATGAGCCTCGAGCGCCGGTCCAGCCTTTCGCGGGCGGAGGACCGGGCGACGATGTCCCAGCACTCCTTCTGGGTGTACGCGGAATCGGGGAGGGCGGTGGCGAGGGATTGCAGGTACATCAGGAATGGCGGGTGGCGACCATGCGGTACGCGCCGAGTGCCGTCGAGTAGCAACGAAATTTCCACGAACCGCGGTTGAGGCCGAGCGCCAGCGGGAGCTCCTCCCCCCGAAATCCCGCGGCGATGCTGACGCGCGCGTCGTGGAGCGTCACGCGATTGGCGCCCAAGGGCGGTCCCAGGAGGGCGATCAGGACCTGGGAGAAGCGCCGTCTCGCGGGCTCGCAGGCGACGATCGCCCGGGCGCTCCCGCGGATATTGTCTCCGAGGGCGGCCAGCTCTGCGGCGCCCAGGTGGTGAAACACCAGGTTTCCCGCGACGAGCGGGTACCGCGCATATCCCGTGAAGGTCCGCATGTCCGCGCGGTGCCAGGAAGAGGCCTCGGGCCAGCCCGCGGGCCGCGGCCCCAGATCCAGGGCGTCCACCCGGACTCCGAGGGCGGCGAAACGCATCCCAAGGAGGCCGTCGCCGGCACCCAGCTCGAGCGCGGTTTCTCCCGGCCGGAGCAGGGGAGGGAGGGTCCGGCACAGCCATCCCGGGTTGCCCATGATGCGGTTGATCAGCCGGAGATCGCGCCGGCTGTGCTGGGCGTCGGGATTGTCGGGAGGGAGGGTGTCGAGCAACTCCGGCTCAAGGACGCGCTGCATGCCGGCTAGACGGAACACCCGCCGGCGCCGCGATTACGACCAAAAATTTGGTGATGGTCCGTTTGCCGGAAGCATGCCCCCATCCTCAAAACGTACCCCTGCCGAAAATTTCCGTGTGTTTCGGCCGCCCAGCGGTTCAAGATGGCGTCGTGGAAACGAGCACAATCCCCCCCGGCGGCGGTTCCGGCGACCCGGTCGACCTGATAGAAAAGGCTGCGGAGGCCTTCGGGCACCGGCCTTCCTGGGACGAGTATTTCATGGCGACCGCCGTCCTCATTGCATCGAGGTCGCCCTGCGAGCGCCTCCACGTGGGGTGCGTGATCGTGACCGGAGGCGTCCGCAAGAACCGGCTCGTCGCGGCCGGATACAACGGATTCCTGCCGGGATCCCCCCATGTCTCCCGCGTGCGGGACGGACACGAGCAGGCGGTCGTGCACGCCGAGCAGAACGCGCTTGCCGACGCCGCCCGGCGCGGCAGCTCGGTGGAGGGCTGCGTGGCCTATGTCACGCACTTCCCCTGCATCCACTGCG
>CAZJNA010000082.1:0-13862 GCA_964547325.1 uncultured Opitutaceae bacterium
CCTTTGCGGCGGCAAGCATCCATGCCGGGCATCTGCCGCTTTGGAACCCCTACACCTATGCGGGCGAGCCCTTTCTCGGCGGATTCCAGTCGGCCGTTCTCTACCCGCCGAACGCCGTTTTCCTCGTCCTGCCGCTGGCCCGGGCGATCAATGCCTCCATTTTCCTGCACCTGCTCATCCTTGCCTGGGGAATGTATCGTTGGGCCCTGCGGCGCGGATTGCACCCCGCGGCGGCCGGCGCATGCGGGGCCATCCTCACGCTCGGCGGCGCCGTTTTTCCGCACATCTACGCGGGCCACCTCTCGAATATCTGCACGATGGCCTGGGCACCCTGGATCCTCGGTGGGCTCGAGAGCTGGTGGACGGAACGGAGGCGCGCGGGCCTTTTCGAGGCGAGCGCCGCGATCTGCCTCCAGATCCTGGCCGGCCATGTCCAGTATGTGTTCTTCACCGGCATCGCCGCGGGCCTGCACGCCCTGGTCTGGTCGGCCGCCGACGGTTCCGCCCGGCGTCGGGCCGTTCCCGCGGTTGCGGGGTGCTATGCGGTCGCAGCCGCCCTGGCCGCGGCGCAGCTTCTGCCGGGATTTGCGGCGGCGTCGGAGGGCATCCGGCAGGGCAAGCTCGGTTTTGCGTTCGCGAGCATGTTCTCATTTCCGCCCGAAAACTTCCTGACGCTTGTAGCGCCCGGATTTTTTGGGGACTTCCTGCACAACCCCTACTGGGGCCGCTGGTACATCTCGGAGATGGAGGTCTTCGTCGGTGCCGCCGGGCTGGTCCTGGTCGCCACAGGAGCGTTCGTTGCGGACGCCAGGAGGCGGGCGCGGCTCGATCTGACCCTCGCCGGATTGCTGTTTCTCCTGGCCCTGGGTGCGAATACCCCGCTCTACAATCTCCTCTATGATTTTGTCCCCGGCATCGGGCAATTCCGGGGGATGTCCAAGTTCGTTTTTCCGGCGATGATCTTCGTCGCCCTTGCGCTCGGAGCGGGCGCGGACGCCCTGATCCGGCGCCGCCCGATCCCGCGATGGCTGGCCTTTGCGGCCTTTGGCGCCTCGGTCCTCCTTGTGGGCTCCGGGCTCATGCTTCTCGTCCAGCCGGAATCGGTGGGCGACTTCATCCGTGGGCTTCGGGCCACGAACCAGGATTATCTGCCCGAGGCGGCGCTGACAAACCACCCCTACCTTCACGAATCGGGGATGCGTGCCGGCGGTTCGCTCGCCGTCGCGGGGGCGGTATTCCTTCTCGCCGGCGGGAGTCTTTTGTGGGCCGGTCGCAGGCCCTGGCTCCGCTGGGCGCCTCTCGTCCTCCTTGGCGTTGAGACGATGCTGTTTTGCTCGGGAAACTTTGCGACGACGGACCCGTCGATAGCGGCTCCCGACGAGATGAGGCGGTTCATAGCCCAGCATCCAGGCGACTACCGGGTGCTGACGCTCATCTACCCCGGTTCGGGCTACAACAGCGGCTTCCTGCTCGGAGCTTCGGACCTGTGGGGGAACGATCCGTCCGTCCTGCGGCGGTACGCCGAATTCATAACGTTCACGCAGGGGTACGATCCGAACCAGACGACGCAGTATATTCCCGGGTTCCGAAGCCTGCCTCCCCTGTATGCGATGCTTCGCTGCCGCTATGCCTTCGCCCCGAACGACGGCCGCATTCAGACATTCGAATCCCCGGCTCCCCCGATGGCCCGCGCGCAGCTCATATCCGACTTCAGGGTCCTCGGGGGGCGCGACGCCGTCTTCGCCGCGATGAGCGATCCCGCCTTCGATCCCCGCCGGACGGTGCTTCTCGAAAGCGAGCCCGTGCCGCGGCCGGTGCCTGGCGCCGATCCCGGTTCCGTCCGTGTCACGGAAATCTCCGCCGACTCGCTGACGATGGTGGCCGATGTGGCCGAGCCCACGCTGCTCCTCGTCACGGATCCCTACAGCCGCGACTGGCGGGCGGTGCCCCTCCCGGGCAGTTCGCAGCAATCCTACACCGTTCTTCCCGCGGATTACGTCGTGAGGGCAGTGCCCCTTGCCGCCGGCCACCACCGCATCCTCATGGAGTATGCTCCGCCATCCTTCCTCATGGGCGCCGCGATTTCGACGATCGCGTGGATCGGATGGCTGTGCGCAGCCTGGCTGTCCTGGCGTCGCGGGGGGGAGGCTTCCGCATGACTTCCGGCCGGGCCTCGTCCCTTCGCGATGCCGCGCTCGCATTTCTCTGCTTCGCAGGCCTCGCCTGCGCCCTCTATGCGCCATCGCTCCTTGGAGGATCGACCCTCCTTCTTCGCGATCTCTTCACGCAATTCGAGGGCCCGCGCTGGTTGTACCGGGAGTCCCTGCATTCCGGCGAGCTGCCCTACTGGAATCCCTTCATCGCCTGCGGCGTGCCCTTCCTCGCCAACCCGCAAAACTCTGTGCTGTACCCGTTCAGCCTCGTGTTCGCCGCGGCTCCGTTCGGAACGGCCATCTCGATCTTTGCCGCGCTCCACAACGCGCTCCTCGGATTCTTTTCCTACCTTCTCGCGCGCAGGCTCGGCCTGGCGTTCTGGGGAGCCCTGCTTGCCGGCATCGTCGCTGGGTTCGCGGGCATTCCTGTAAAGCAGATCGAATTTCCGGAGATGGCCGCCGGATTTACGTGGACGCCCCTCGTTCTCCTCGGCGCATGGGAGTGCCTGACCCGGCCGGCGCCGCGCTCGGCTGCCCTGCTCGGCGCCGCGCTCGGACTGCAGCTCCTAGCCGGCAGTCCCTATCCGCCGCTCTATTCGTGCCTCGGCATCGGGTGCGCGGTGCTGGCGGATTTGATGAAAGGAAGGGGTCGGGTCTCGGAAGTTGGTGTGCCGGGTGGCCCGCTTATCAACCTCCGAGACCTGACCCCTTTCCTTTATATCGGCCTCGGACTCCTCTTCGCGCTTCTGATTGGCTGCGCCCAATATGTTCCGACCCTGATCCTGGTGCGCAATCTGCCGGCGGACCGGCTGTCCGGCGTCCTTGAGGCGCGTTTTTCGCTCCGCCTGCGCGACCTGCTCGACTTCGTCAGCCCGTGGATCGCCGGCTATCCCAACTGGCAGAAGTGCTTTTACATCGGATTGTCGGCGCTGTTCTTCGCCATCGTCGGCCTGTCATCCAGGCGGGCTCCGCGGGAGCCCGGGGCCGAGTCCTCCCGAATTCCCCGCGAGGGATTCCTCCTCCTCGTTTTCCTGGTCGTGGCTGGGCTCGTCTTTGCCCAGGCCGACTACCTTCGATTGGACCGGCTGGTCGATGCCCTTCCCCTCGTGAGGCGTTCGGGGAAGTGGCCCACGCTTGCCCTGTCCCTGTCCGTGCTCGGTCTTGGGCTCTCGTGCGGAGTTGGGCTCCAACGGTGGATCGACCGGGCAGGGCCGGCCGCCGCTCGCCGCTTCCCGATCGCCCTGGTAGTCGCGGGACTGTTCACGCTGGCTTGCTGCTTTGACGCGCTTCAAGGCGGGACTTGGCTGAGCCGGATCTCCGGGTGGCTGCAGGAACCGATGCTTCTCTTCCGGCCGTCGTCGATGCGACTCCCGGCCGGTGCCTATTCCGGGGAGGAGATGCGATTGACGGTCTTCGGCCTTGTCCTGGCGCTCCTCATCCTTCTTCGGATTCGCGGGGTCCTTGTCAGATGGCTGCCGGCGGCGGCCTGCCTCCTCGTTGCGGCCGAACTCATAACGGCCGGCTGGAGCGTGAATTTCCAGTCCCCCGTGGATGTGTATGCGGAGCCGCCTCCGGCGGCTGTCGGCGAGTTGCTGGGGCCGGGCTATGCCACGGGCTCGTCCCGGGTTTTCGTGCCGCAGCAGTTCGACCGGTTCGGAGACATGGTTTACGGAAGCACCCGCCTCGAGGAATTTCGGACGCTTCGCGGGCTGTACGATCAGGACACTGTCATGCATTGGAGGGTCTTCACGACTCAGGGTGGGGGGACGGTGCCCCTTCCCGAGTACTCGCTCGCGCTCCAGCCCGTCCTCGACGCCTTCGCGCTCCGGGGCACGCCGGAGGCTTTCCGTCTCCTCGGCGCCTGGAATATCTCCGTCATCCTCAGGGGCAAAATGGATGCCACGGGGTTCCACTGCGACCTGCTCGACAACCGGTCCGTCCTTCCGAGGGTTCGCCTCGTCGAGAAGACGGTCGGTGTGCCGAGCGAATCGGATGCGCTTGCCGCGATCGCCCAGGGGAATTGGGACCCGGCGACCGCCATGGCCGCCTGGGGCCAGCACGTGCCCGAGATCTCCCCGGGGACGGGCAGCCCGGGCGCCGTGAGCCCTGTCGACTACAGCCCCGCCGGAATCCAAGTATCCTGTGAAATCCTCCGCCCCTGTCTCGCCGTCCTCTCCGAGAATTGGGCGGAGGGATGGTCGGCGACGGTCGATGGCTCGCCCGCGGCCCTCTACCGGGTGAATTTTTTGCAGCAGGCGGTCTGCGTCCAGCCGGGGCTGCATCGGATCGCCTGGCATTATATCGCGCCCGGCGCCCATCTGGGATTCCTGCTCGCCGCCATCGGGATCGCCTGCATCGGCTTATGTGCCTCGAGGCCCAGGTGCTAGGGTGCCCGTGCCCACCATGATGAAGTCGGAAATCTCCCTATGGGCGGCGGTCATCCTGGTCGTCGGGATATTCTCCATGAGCGCCGTGGCGGGATCCGAGTGGGGCGGCTCCAATCCGGGCGAACTCTATTACAATCTCCTCGTCCGGGGATTCCAGGACGGGCAGCTGAGCCTGAAAAAGGAGGTGCCGGCCGGCCTCGCCGCCCTGTCCGATCCCTACGATCCGGTCGCCAATGCGCCGTACCGCAGCGAACCCTACGGGCTCCATGACATGAGCTACTTTCGGGGGCGGCTTTATCTCTATTTTGGAATTTCCCCGGCGCTGCTTCTCTTCTGGCCCTGGGTGGCGGTCACGGGGCATTTCCTCGCGCACAAATATGCCGTGGCGATCTTTTGCTCCACGGGTTTCCTGTCCGGGGCGCTGCTGATGCGCGCGGCTTGGCGGCGATATTTTCCAGGCGTCGGGGCCGGGGTTGCCGCGGCGTCCGCGCTTGCCCTCGGGCTCGCCACCGCGGTTGTCCTCATGCTGCAGCGCCCGGGAGTCTGCGAAGTCGCGGTCGGATGCGCCTATGCGCTGTGCGCCCTCGCCCTGGTAGCCGTCTGGCGTTCGATCCACGATCCCGCGCGCGGTGCCCGCTGGCTTGCGGCCGCCAGCCTTTTCTACGGCCTCGCGCTGGGGGCCAGGCCTTCGGAGCTCTTTGGGGCCGTCATTCTCCTGGTTCCCGCCGTGCTGGCTACAGGAAAGGAGGGAAGGACTCGGCTTCTCGCCGCGGCCGCGATCCCGGTCGTCGCATGCGGGCTCGGCCTCATGCTCTACAACGAGGTGCGATTCGGCAATCCCTTCGAGTTCGGGGAGCATTACCAGCTGGCGAACGACCGCCAGGGCATCCTGCGGCACTTCAGCCTCGGCTATCTTCCCTTCAATTTCCGGCTCTATTTCCTGACGCCCGTCATCTGGAGTTCGCATTTCCCGTTCGTCCTGGGAGTCCGCGTTCCTCCGATTCCGCAGGGCATGATCAACCCCGAGAATGTCGCCGGAATCCTGCCGAACATCCCCGTGACAGCCCTTGCGCTCGCCGCGCCGCTCGCCTGGCGCGGCCTGGAGGGCGAGGCCCGCCGCCGCCTTCGCGGGTTTGTGATCGGCCTCGCGCTGCTTTGCGCATTTTCCGCGCTGCCCATCCTCCTTTTCTACTGCGCCTGCACCCGGTACGAGGCGGAATTCCTGCCCGCCCTGATGCTCCTCGCAGTGATCGGCATATTCGGGATCGAGCGCAGCCTTTCCGGGCTGCCGCGGTGGCGAGGCGCGGTCCGCTGCGGCTGGATTCTCCTTCTCGCCTTCTCGGTCGCCTTCAATCTCTGCGCGAGCGTGGGGCGCTACGCCGGCGAACGGATGACCGAGGGCCAGGCGCTGGCGCGTTCCGGCAGGTGGGCAGACGCGATCCCGCCCTTTGAGTCGGCGGCGAGGTTCGATCCTGGATCGGCCCTGGTCCATTTCGAGCTCGGCAGCGCGCTGGATGCGGCGGGGAGGCTCGAACCGGCCGTGACCGAATACCGAGCGTCGCTTCGAATCGATCCCGGCGTCCCGGAGACCCACAACCATCTCGGGATTGCCCTTGCCCGACTGAAGCGGCTGCCCGAGGCGGCGGAAGAGCTGGCGGAGACATTGAAGCTCGCGCCGGACGATTTGGATGCCCGCGCAAACCTTGGCAACGTGTTCTTCCTCATGGGGCGGCTTCCGGAGGCGGTCGCCGCGTACGAGGCCGTCCTTCGCCTTCGGCCCGGCGATGCCCAGGTCCGGCGCCACCTCGAACGTGCGCGGGCCTATCTTCGATCCGGCCGCTGATCGCCATGTCCCCATCCCAGGCGACCCCGAAAAAACTCACAATTGGGGGCCTGACCCCTTTTGCCCTGATCGTCCTCGCCGGCCTTTGGGCCTATTGGCCGGCATTCCGCGGCGGATGGGTCTGGGACGACGTCGAGGAGGTGACGCAAAACGCGGTCCTCCGGGATCCTGCCGGCCTGGCCCGGATATGGACCGGGTCGACGGGAACGGATTATTTTCCGCTGAAGACGACCGTCCAGTGGCTTGTCGTGCGCGCGGCCGGTGAGAGCGCGCCGGCGTTCCACGCCGCAAGCGTCGCCCTGCACATCGCGAATGCGCTCCTCTTCTGCGCGCTCCTGAGAAGGCTCGGCCTCCGGTTTGCGTGGGCCGGGGGCCTCCTGTTCGCCGTGCATCCGCTCGCGGTTGAATCCGTGGCGTGGGTCTCCGAGCTGAAGAACACGCTGTCCCTTTTCTTCCTGCTCCAGTCGATGATCGCGTATATTCGATTCGACGGGAAGGGGTCAGGTCTCGGAAGTTGCTTTCCGCCTGAAGGCGGAAAGCAACTTCCGAGACCTGACCTCTTCTACTTTCTCAGCTTGTTTCTTTTTGTCCTCGCGATGCTGAGCAAGAGTTCCGTCGTGATGCTGCCGTTCGCGCTTCTCCTCCACGCCTGGTGGAGGCGCGGGCGCATCGCCCGCGCGGATCTTGCCGCCGCCGCCCCGTTCTTCGCGGTTTCGCTTTTTCTCGGTGCCGTCACAGCCTGGTTCCAGGAGCATCGCGCCATCCTCCCCGGCCACGTACTTGCGGGCGGCGCTTTGTCGAGAATAGCCTGCTCCGGCATGGCCCTTGCGTTTTACGCGTGGAAGAGCGTCTGGCCCGCCGGGCTCATGCCGATCTACCCGCGCTGGTCGGTGAATCCTCCCTCCCTGTTCCAATTTCTTCCGTGGCTCGGGATCGCTGTCCTCTTTGCGTGGTTCTGGACGCGCCGCGCGGGCTGGGGCAGGCATGCGATCTTCGGCCTGGGCTTTTTTGCCGTCAACCTCCTCCCGGTTTCCGGCCTGATCCAGATGTCCTACATGCACATCACCTGGGTTGCGGACCATTTTGCCTATGTTTCCCTGCTGGGCGCGGCCGGGCTGGCGGCCGCGGGCCTGGAATCATGCCGTCCGCGGTTTGTCGCGCTGTCCACGATCGCCGTCGTGGGGGCGGCCCTTGCGGTTTTGAGCCATCGTTATGCCGCGATCTTTCACGACGAGCAGACGCTCTGGACGCATGCCCTCGAGCGGAATCCGCAGGCGTGGCCGGCCCACCACAACCTCGGCGACGCCTATCTCAACGCCGGCCGCTTTCCCGAGGCGATCGTCGAGTACAAGGAGGCTTTGCGCCTGGGGCCGGATTTCGTCCCCACCCACTACAGCCTGGGCACCGCGCTCCTCAGGATGAATCGAGTGCCCGAGGCGATCGCCGAATATGAGGAAGCCCTGCGCCTCAAGCCGGATTGGGCGGAGGCGCACAACAACCTTGGGTCGGTGCTTGCGAGCCAGGGCCGGATGCCGGAGGCAACGGCCCATCTGGAGGAGGCGGTGCGCCTCAAGCCCGATTACGCGGATGCCCGCAACAACCTGGGTAATGCCTACCTGATCGCCGGTCGGTTCCCCGATGCGATTGCGCAGTACCGGACTGCCCTTGGAATCGACCCGGACAATTCGAGCGTGCGCCGAAATCTCGATGTCGCCGTCCGGGAGGCGGCCCGCCGCGCTGCCCGGTAGCGATGCTTTCCTTCGTCGGGCAGCCGGCTGTAAATTACCGGATGAATCTGATTTGATCCCCTTGCGCGATGCCTAGGAAACTCACATCGGGCGGCCTCCTGGCCTCCCTCCTGATCGTCCTCGCGGCCTGCTTCGTGTACTCGCCGGCCTGGCATGGCGCCTGGCTCTGGGACGACAAGGGCGAGATTCCGCACAATGCGGCGCTCAAGATCGCGGCAGGCCTTGGGGAGATCTGGTTCGCGCCCAAGTCGGGCGACTACTACCCGCTGAAGACGAGCGTCCAGTGGGTCCAGTGGCACCTGTGGGGCGATGAAACCCTGGGCTATCACCTGACAAATGTCGCCCTTCATGTCCTCGGCGCTTTCCTGTTCTGGCGTCTGCTGGCCCTGCTCGGCGTCCGGTGGGCCTGGACGGGAGGGTTGCTCTTTGTCGTCCACCCGATCGCCGTCGAATCCGTGGCCTGGATTGACGAGCTGAAGAACACGCTCTCCCTGCCGTTTCTCCTGCTCGCGATGATCGCGTACATCGACACCGATACCAGGTGGAGCGCGTTGTCCCCAACGCGCTCACCCGACTCTGTCTTCAGCAAAGCGCGTTGGGGACAACGCGCTCCACCTGGGAGCTATTTTCTTTCCGTACTCTTCTTTCTCCTGGCGATGCTGAGCAAAGCCTCCGTGGCCATGTTTCCGCTGGTCCTGCTGCTCCATGCCTGGTGGAGGCGAGGCAGGATCGGGCCGAGGGATCTCGCGGCGAGCGCCGCTTTTTTTGCCATCTCCCTCGTCCTCGGAATCGTCGCCGTCGATCTCCAGGCCCACCGGGCCATCGGAGTGGATGCGGTCATCCCGATGGGAACCTGGATCGACCGGACCGCCGGGGCCGGACTCGCGATGGCGTTCTATTTGTTCAAGTGCGTTATTCCCGCCGGGCTCATGCCGATCTATCCGCGCTGGCCCGTGGACGGGCGCTCGCCGCTCGAATACCTGCCCTGGGTCGCGCTGGCTGCCGTCCTCGCCTTTCTGTGGCGCAGGCGAACGGGCTGGGGGAGGCACGCCATCTTCGGCCTTGGCTGGTTCCTGCTCAACCTGGCCCCCGTCCTCGGCTTCGTGACGATTTCCCACATGCGCTTCACCTGGGCGATGGACCACCTCGCCTATGTACCGCTCCTAGGATTGCTGGGGCTGGCAGCGGCGGGCGCCGGGGCGATCGAGGACCGGCTCCCCTCCGGCGGGCGCCTGTGCGCCGCCGCGACGCTGGCGGTCATCTGCGCCTTTCTCGCGGTTGCCGGGCGCCGCTATGCGGCGACCTTTCGCGACGAGGCGACCTTTTGGACGAGCGCCCTCGAGCGCAATCCCGCCGCCTGGCTTGCCCACAACAACCTCGGCAATGTCCTCCTCGGGCGGGGGCAGAACCAGGCGGCAGTCGCCCATTTCGAGCAGGCGCTCCGCCTCCACCCGGATTACGCCGAGGCCGAATACAATCTCGGGCTTGCCCGGGCGACACTGGGCGAGCTCCCGTCGGCGGTGGATCACTATGAAGCGGCGCTGCTGCTGCGGCCGGGCTACGTCGACGCCCTCAACAACCTCGGCAACGCGCTTCTTCGCATGGACCGCCTTCCGGAGGCGATCGGGCGCTATGCCGAGGCGCTCCGCTTGCAGCCGCGCGACGTCCAGGCTCAATGCAACCTGGGCGTGGCCCTGATGCGCGAAGGGCGCGGCCCTGAGGCGATCCTCGCCTATCAAGCCGCCCTGCGGATCGATCCGGACTATCCGGCGGCCCATGTGAATCTTGGCAACGCGCTGGCCCTGGCGAATCGGGCTCCGGAGGCGGTTGCGGAATTCGAGGCGGCCGCGCGCCTCATGCCCGATGATCCCGATCTGCATTTCAACCTTGGCACGGCCCTGATGCAGGCGGGCCGCCAGCCGGATGCGATGGACCAGTTCAGGGAAGTCATCAGGCTCAGGCCGGATGACGCCGAGGCCCTGGCGATTCTGCGGCGTGCCGGCATGGCGCAGGGACGTTAGCCGGCCCCATTTGGCAGCAGGGCGGGCTGCCCGGCGGGGATTGCCGGACGGATCGACAAGGTTGGTGAGTTTGTCGTTGTCCCGCCCGCGCGCGTGGCGTGGATTCGATCAACCCCTCTATGAACCCCAAATCACGGATTGCCCTCCTGACCGGAGCGATGCTCGGTCTCTCGCTCGCATTCGACGCGCATGCCGCGGACACGTCCCTCGCCAAGGCCTCCGACGACGCGGCCGCCGCAATCGCCGCGGCGGGCCCGGGGCACACGATTGCGGCCGGGCCATACAAAGCGACGTGGCAGTCGCTCGCCGAGAACTACCAGTGCCCGGACTGGTTCCGCGACGCCAAGTTCGGCATCTGGGCCCATTGGTCCGCGCAATGCGTCCCCGAGGAGGGCGACTGGTATGCGCGCCGGATGTATCTGCAGGGCGACAAGGACTACAATTACCATGTGGCTCACTACGGCCATCCGTCCGAATTCGGGTTCATGGAGATCGACAACCTGTGGACGGCGGCGAACTGGGACCCCGAGAAGCTCATGGATCTCTATGTGCGCGCCGGCGCAAAATACTTCGTGGCCCTGGCGAATCACCACGACAATTTCGACGCGTACGACTCGAAGTACCACGCCTGGAACTCGGTGAACGTCGGCCCGAAGAAGGACATCGTCGGCACCTGGGCCCGGGTCGCCCGTGCCCGCGGCCTCCACTTTGGCGTCACGAACCACTCGTCGCACGCCTGGAACTGGCTCCAGCCGGCCTACGGATACGATCCCGAAGGCCCCAAGGCGGGCGTCCGCTACGATGCCTACCGGCTGACGAAGGCGGACGGAAAGGGCAAATGGTGGGACGGGCTCGACCCGCAGGACCTCTACACCGGCCCGAACGTTCCGATGCCCGACGGGATCAGGACGATCGCGGAGGCTAACGCGTGGCACAAGAAGAACGAGGTGTTCAGCGAGAAGCTGCCGCCCAACAATCCGGGCTTCGTCCAGAGCTGGTTCCTTCGCTGCCAGGACCTGATCGACAAGTACCATCCCGATCTCCTGTACTTCGACGACTCGGAGCTGCCATTCGGCCAGACGGGCCTCGATGTCGCCGCGCACTATTACAACTCCGCCACCCAGTGGAGCGGCGGGAAGGCCGAGGTCGTCCTCAACTCGAAGAAACTCGTGCCGGATCACCGCGCCGCGATGGTCGAGGACTACGAGCGGGGCTTCTCCGACAAGATCGAGCCGCTTCCATGGCAGACCGACACCTGCATCGGGAACTGGCACTACGACCGCAACCTCTTCCTCCAGCACAAGTACAAGACGGTGGGCCAGGTCGAGCGCATGCTCGTCAACATCGTCAGCAAGAACGGCAATCTGCTCCTCAATATCCCGGTGAAGGGCGACGGCACGATCGACGACGACGAGGTGAAGTTCCTCCGGGGGCTCGCCGCCTGGATGGACGTCAATTCCGAGGGGATCTTCGGCAGCAGGCCCTGGAAGATCGCGGGCGAGGGACCCACCCATGTGACGAGCGGCATGTTCAACGAGAACAAGGTCCAGTACGGCGCCGCGGACATTCGCTTCACCACAAAGGGCGGGGCGCTTTACGCCTACTTCCTCGGCTGGCCGGCGGATTGCAAGCTGGTGATCCACGCGCTCGGGACCGTCGCGGCCGGCCAGCCCGCGCTCCTCGAGAAATCGATCGCGTCGATCAAGCTTCTCGGGTCCGCCGAAAAAATCGCCTGGACCCAAGGGGCCGACGGATTGCACGTCGATCTGCCTGCCCAGGCCCCGGGCGAGAACGTCTTTGCCCTCAAGCTGGCGTTCGAGTGAACCCTGCCCGGATCCTTCCGGCCGCCGTCCTGATCCTTGGCGGCGCTCTTGCGCAGGCTGCCTTCGCGCAGCCGGCGGGGGCTCCCTGGGTTTCCGACCGCGGCGACGGCACGTACCGGAATCCCGTCCTCTTCGCCGATTACTCCGATCCGGACGCGGTGCGCGTCGGCGGGGACTATTACCTGGTCTCGTCCAGCTTCCATTGCGTGCCCGGACTGCCCATCCTCCATTCGCGGGACCTCGTCAACTGGCGCATCGTAAACCACGCGCTTCCCGTTCAGCCGCCCGCGGAGCACTTTTCTGCGGTCCGGCACGGGGAGGGCGTTTGGGCTCCGTCGATCCGATACCACGCCGGGAAATTCTGGATCTACTATCCCGATCCGGATTTCGGGATCTATGTCGTCACCGCCGCCGATCCCGCGGGCGCCTGGTCGGCGCCCGCGCTCGTCTTACCCGGCAAGGGCCTGATCGACCCCTGTCCGCTCTGGGATGACGACGGCCGGGGATACCTGATCCACGGCTGGGCGAAGAGCCGCTCGGGCATCAACAACCGCCTTACCTTGAACCGCCTGGGGCCGGATGGCGCGAGCGTCGCCGACGCGGGCGTGGTCGTGGTGGATGCCGACAAGTTGCCCGGCTGGAACACGCTGGAGGGGCCCAAGCTCTACAAGCGCCACGGGACCTACTATATTTTTGCGCCCGCCGGCGGCGTGACCCATGGTTATCAGGCCGTCTTCCGCTCGAAGAACATCTATGGCCCCTATGAGAGCCGGATCGTCCTCGATCAGGGTCATACGGAAACAAATGGCCCGCATCAGGGCGCCTGGGTGGACACGCCCTCGGGCCAGGACTGGTTCCTCCACTTCCAGGACCGCGGCGCTTATGGCCGGGTCGTCCATCTTGAGCCGATGTCCTGGCGCGACGACGACTGGCCTGTCATCGGCTCCGATCCGGGCAACACCGGCAAGGGCGAGCCTGTCCTCGTCCACGCGAAGCCCGACGTGGGCGGCGGACAGCCAATAGCGGTGCCGCAGGCGAGCGACGATTTCGCGTCCGGGGTGCTCGGGCTGCAGTGGCAATGGAATGCCAATCCCCGCGCCGATTGGGCTTCCCTGACGGCGCGGCCGGGACATCTCCGGCTTGCGTGCGCGCCGGCCCCCGCGGCCCGCGACCTGTACGATGCCCCGAATCTCCTCCTTCAGAAATTCACGGCTCCCGCCTTCACCGCCACGGCCCGGCTCGAATTTGCGCCGGGGGCCCATGGGGAGCGCGCTGGCCTCATCGTCTTCGGCTACGACTATTCGTGGATCGGGCTGCGAGCCGACGCCGCCGGGATGCGGCTCGTGCGGATTTCGGCCACGCATGCGCAGCGCCCGGTCGGCCCCGACCTGGAGGAGCAGCAGGCCGAGCTGACGTCCGGGCCGGTGTTCCTTCGCGTCGCAGTGGACGCCCAGGCCCGATGCAGCTTTTCCTACAGCCTCGACGGCAGCCATTTCATGGACCTTGGCCCGCCTTCCACGGCGGCGGTCGACCGCTGGATCGGCGCGAAAGTCGGCCTCTTTGCCTCGGGACCTCCGGCTCCCGGCCCAGTGGACGCGGGACATGCGGATTTTGACGGGTTCCGCGTCGCCCCCTAGCCCTTCAGCGCTTATAACGGGCACCCTACGGGGCCATGCAAGATTTGGGGATGGGAGAGGCCCGGAAGGGGCATGAGCGGAGCTTCACGGTCGCCTTTGTGTCCTCGGCTGCCCCAAGGGCACCCACCGAGGACATCCCTGCGGGACGCGACCTGCGGTCGCACCATCTTCGCGCTATCGCGCTGCGTGGGCATTCCCCCCTTGAGGGGGATGCCGGCTGCGGCGACCGTCCGGGAATTGCGAAGCGTAG
>CAZJNA010000083.1:0-13787 GCA_964547325.1 uncultured Opitutaceae bacterium
GTTTCGGACCCGCTCGCGGCTGGTCGCCAGGAAAAAGACCGCCAGCAGCCCTGCCAGCACCGCGCTCGTGCTGAATTTAATAAAAAAATCAACTACGGTGAGGACGATTGCGCCAAGCAGAGGTCCCCAGGTGGAGCGCGTTGGAAAGCATCCCTCCCCGGCCGGGGAACTTGCAGCCTGCAAGGCCAAGCCGGTAATCGCCAGCAGGCATATGGCATTGAGAAGGTTGTAGGACGGGGCTAACGGAGATGTGGCGAACGCCAGGGAGCTTCCAGCCACGGCCGCCAACCCGAGCCAGCCGCCGGGATCGAGTTCTGCCGCAAAGGCGGCGAGGAAACTGCGCAAGCCTCGAACAAAGACAAGCGTGCAGCCCAGCACCAAACCGGCGACGAGCAGGCGGGTTGCCTCGATGCTGTGGCCTGAGAGCGCGTAGAGGACGCGGCCAAACAGGAAATAGGTCGTTTGGCGGTCGGGCACCTCGGCAGGGTGAACCGCGCTCAGGTAATAGACGCCCTCATCTGTGAAATCAAACCCGCGTCCGGCGCCCCAGAGCACCACCAGCCAGACGGCCAGCGCTGAGATCTTGCCCAGGCGTTCGACTAAGGATTTCAAGGGTTGGAATCTGGGGCGGGGAATGGGGACCCCGGGCAACTTGAAGGCAAAAGGCGCCGCGAACAAGGAGTGAAATCCAGAGGGAATGCCCTTCGCGGACGCTGCGCGCTAAGAAAGGCGCTCGACTTGGGCGGAGCGTCGGTGGTTGCATTGGACAATGTCCATCCGGCCCGCGGAACCTTCCGCGACCGCCAGGGGATCCTATGGCTGCATCCAAATTCTACCCCGAATACGCCCATCGCCTGGGACAGGCCCTTCAACGATTCGACTGGGCTCCCGTCGAGCTGCTGGCGGGAGAACTCGAGGCATGCTGGCGGGAGGGGCGGCAGCTTTTCCTGTGCGGAAACGGCGGAAGCGCTGGAAACGCCCTCCATCTGGCGAACGACTTCCTCTATGGCATCGGCAAGCCGGAAGGCATGGGCTTGCGCGCCACCGCGCTCGGGGCAAATCAGTCGATCGTCACCTGTCTCGCGAACGACCTGGGCTATGAGAAGGTCTTTTCAGCGCAGCTGAAAGTTCTCGCGCGTCGCGGGGACGTCCTGATCGTTCTCTCGGGAAGCGGAAATTCAGCGAATCTCATCGAGGCGCTTCAGACCGCCCGAACCCTCGGCCTTCGCACCGCGGCTGTCCTCGGCTACAGCGGAGGCCGTTGCCGCGAGTTGGCTGACATGCCCATTCACTTTGCGATCGACGACATGCAGATTGCGGAAGATCTCCAATTGATCGTCGGTCACATGATCATGCAATGGCTCAGCAAGCACCGTCCAAACGCCTCAGGATGACGCACGGCGGCAAGATTCTTCAATTTACGGATGCTTCCGCGACATTTGAGGGGTTGCGGCGCCTTGGGAAGGTGGTCGTCCAATGCCACGGAACCTTCGATTTGGTGCATCCGGGGCATATCGTCCACTTTGAGGAAGCCAAGGCACTGGGCAATGTGCTCGTCGTCACCGTCACGTCGGAGAATTTTGTGAACAAGGGGCCAGGCAGGCCCTATTTCAACGACGAGATGCGTTCGCGCTGGCTTGCAGCCCTGGCGTGCGTCGACTACGTCGTGCTGGTGCCGCATGCGGCGGCGGTTGAGGCCATCGAATGCGTGCGACCTGCAATCTATTGCAAGGGACGCGAATACGAAAATCCGGCCAATGATGTCACCGGCAACATCGGGAGCGACGTCGCCACGGTACGCCGGCTCGGCGGAGAGGTGCGCTACGTCGGATCCGTGGTTTTCAGCTCCACCCGACTGCTAAACGAGCATTTCGACACCCATCCTCCCGAGGTTAAGGCCTTCTGCCAGACCGTGGCCGAGGGATGTTCCCCGGAAAAATTCCGCGAAGCCGTCGAGGGATTCAGCGGGTTGCGCGTCCTGGTCGTGGGGGACGCAATCTTTGACCGGTACACGACGCTCGAGGTGCAGGGACTGACTTCAAAAAACCGGATTCTTTCCGGCCGGTTCGCGTCCGAGGAAATGCAGGCGGGCGGTGCGCTCGCGGTCTTCCGGCATGTGCGCGAGTTCACCCCTCACGTGAAGCTCATCAGCCTCGTGGGCGCGGAGCCATGGGTGGATGGCACCCTGGGCGGGTTTATCCCGCCGGACGAGTCGGACATCGTGCGTTCGCCGGATTTCACGACGGTTGTGAAGCAGCGCTTTGTCGAACCACGCGGGGAGGGCAAGGAGCTGTCCAAGCTCTTCTCCGTGAATTTCATCGACCGGCACCATCCGGGTGAGGCGCTCCAAAAGATGGTCCTGGAGCGGATCGCGGCCCACATCGATAATTACGACCTGGTCATTGTCATGGATTTTGGACACGGGCTCCTGGAAGATATGGTCTGCGACTACGTGCAGAAGAAAGCCAAATTCCTGGCCGTGAATTGCCAGACGAACAGCAACAATCACGGTTTCAATATCATCAATCGCCGGTACCGGCGGGCTGATTCCTTTTCGCTCGATCTGACGGAAATTACCCTCGCGGTGGGGCGCCGCGAATTCGACTTTCGCCGGGAGCTGGCGGGACTCGCCGGGTATCTGGGCAGCCGCTATGCCTGGCTGACCCGCGGCGCGACCGAGACGCTCGGCTGGCAACCGGCCGGCCGGTACTGCTCCTGCGCCCCCTTCGAGCGGGCGATTGTCGACACGCTGGGGGCCGGCGATGCGTTCAGCGCGGTGGCCTCCCTCGCGGCGGCGAGCGGCCTTCCCCTCGATTTGGCTACCTTCATGGGCCAGCTTGCCGGCGCGCAGGCCGTCAGGATCGTCGGCAACGCCGAGCCGATCCGGAAGGGCAAATTCCTGAAGGGCGCCGCGGCGATGCTGGCGTTTTGATCCGGGCTTAAATCATGCACATCCTCCTGACCGGCGGCTGCGGTTATGTCGGCACGCCCCTGACCCAAAGCCTGCTCGATCGCGGTCATCGAGTGACGGTTGTCGACCTGGAGTGGTTCGGCAACTTTCTGCCCGCGCATTCAAATCTTGCGGTAATCCGCGAGGATATCCGCAACGCCGGCCGGATTCCGATGAAGGGCGTGGACGTGGTGATGCACCTGGCCAACATCGCCAACGATCCGTGCAGCGACTTGAACTCCAAGCTGAACTGGGAGGTCAACGGCCTGGCGACGATGCTCCTGGCCGAACGCGCGATCGACGAGGGTGTCCGTCAGTTCATCTTTGCCAGCTCGGGCAGCGTTTATGGGGTCAAGGACGAGCCGGAGGTCACGGAGGACCTGCCGCTCGTGCCGATCTCCGACTACAACAAGACGAAGATGGTCAGCGAGCGGATCCTGCTGAGTTACGGAGACCGCATCCTCGTCAACGTCATCCGCCCGGCCACGGTCTGCGGCTATTCACAGCGCATGCGCCTGGATCTCTCGGTCAACCTGCTGACCATGCAGGCGCTCGTGAATCAGCGGATCACCGTCTTTGGGGGCGACCAGACCAGGCCGAATATCCACCTGCAGGACCTGATCCGGGTTTATCACCACTTCCTCGACGAGGGCGCGAAAAATCCCGGCGTCTACAATGCGGGCTTTGAGAACATTTCCATCATGGAAATCGCCCGCCGCGTGACCCAATCGGTCCCGGCGGAGATCGTGGTCTCGCCTTCGAACGATCCGCGCTCCTATCGCCTGTCCTCGCGGAAGCTTCTCGCCACTGGGTTCCAGCCGAAGTTCACCGTGGCCGACGGCATCCGGGAGGTGATCGAGGCGTATCGTTCGGGCCGCTTGCGTGACGAAGAGCGCTACTACAATATCAGGATGATGAAGAAGCTCCATCTTCCCTGACGTTGATGCTGCATCTGGCAAACCACGCGCAGGCTTCGAGCATTCCCTTCGGAGCGCCGCCGGCAGAGCTGGATTCGGCGGCGAGGGACCTGCGCTATCAGATCGTGCAGATGTCGCACCGCGGCGGCGCGGCCCATCTTGGCTCCGCTCTGTCGGTGGTCGACATCCTCGTCGCGGCTTACTGGCGCGGCCTTCGGATCGATCCGGCGGCGCCCGAAGATCCCGCCCGCGACCGCCTTATCCTGAGCAAGGGCCATGCGGCGACCGCCCTCTATGCCGCGCTCGCCGCGCGGGGATTCTTCCCCGAATCCTGGCTGGACGATTTTGCCGGGCATCGCAGCCCCCTGGCGGAACAGCCGGCCCCCCATTGCGCTCCCGGCGTCGAATGGGCCACAGGTTCCCTCGGACACGGGCTCTCCGTCGGCGTTGGCATGGCGCTGGCGGCGCGCCTGGCACGGCGGGATTCCCGAACGATGGTCGTCATGAGCGACGGCGAATGCAACGAGGGCGCGGTCTGGGAGGCGGCCATGCTGGCGCCGGCGCAACGGTTGAGCCGGCTTATGGTGGTGGTCGATTACAACAAATGGCAGGCGACCGGCCGGAGCGACGAGGTGCTCGCCCTGGGGCCATTGCGGGAAAAGTGGGAGGCCTTCGGCTGGCGCGCCCTTGAGGTCGGCGGCCACGATCTGGCGGCGCTTCTGGCCGCCATGGATCCGGCGGATGCCGCCGAGGCCCGCCCGACTGCGATCATCGCCCACACCGTCAAGGGCCGCGGCGTTTCGTTCATGGAGGACGACAATAATTGGCACTATCGCATTCCGAAGGCGGAAGAAGTCGCGGCCGCCGCGCTGGAGCTCGACCGGAAATGAGAAACGCGTTTGCCGACGAAATTACCCGCCTGGCCGCAGCCGACGAGCGCGTGCTGCTTCTCGCTGGCGATATTGGCAACCGTCTCTTCGACTCCTTCAAGGCCAAATGTCCCGGGCGCTTTTTCAATTGCGGGATCGCTGAGGCCAACATGATCGGAATGGCGGCGGGCCTGGCCGCGGGCGGATTTCGGCCCGTATGTTACACCATAGCTCCTTTTCTCACGTACCGCTGCATGGAGCAGATCCGCGTGGATCTTTGCTACCATCATCTGCCGGTGGTGCTCGTGGGTACCGGTTCCGGCCTGGCTTACGCCTCGCTGGGATCCACACATCACTCCTGCGAGGAAGCCGGCATGCTGCGGCTATTGCCTGGCATGACGGTGCTGGCGCCCGCGGATCCGATGGAGGTCCGCGCCTGCCTCAGGACCGTGCTGGACCATGCCGGGCCCAGCTACATGCGGATCGGCAAGAAGGGCGAACCCGTGATCCATCGTGCGCCCCCTGAACTCCCCCTTGGCCAGAGCGTGATTTTGCGCCGCGGGAATGACGTTTCCCTGCTGGTGGCGGGTGTCCTGTTGCCCGTCGCGCTCGCCGCGGCGGAATTGCTGGCGGGGGAGGGGATTTCGGCCGAAGTGGTGAGCTGCCCCTCAATCAAGCCCCTCGACCTGGCAACCCTGGGCCGGGCGTTTGGTTCCTTCCGCCTTGTGGCGACACTGGAAGAGCACAGCACCCTCGGCGGCTTTGGGGGAGCGATCGCGGAGTGGCTGGCGGACCAGGCCAAACCCGGGGCGCGCCTGTTGCGCTTCGGCACGCGCGACGAGTTTTTGCACGAAACCTCCGACCAGGAGCAGGCGCGCGAGCATTTCGGCCTGACCGCGCCCGCTGTCGCGGCCAGGATCCGGGCCGCACTTAGCACCGCCCGCGAATGATCATCGGCGTAGATTTCGACAACACGCTCATTTCATACGACGCCCTGTTTCACCGTGTGGCGCTGGAAAAGGGGCTGATCCCGGAAGGGCTTCCGGCCAATAAGATCGCCCTGCGCAATCACCTTCGTCGCGCGGGCCGCGAGGAGGCCTGGACCGAGCTGCAGGGATTCGTGTATGGGCCAGCCCTGGCCGATGCGCCGCCCTTTGCCGGCGCCCTGGACTTTTTCCACGAATGCCGCCGTCGCGGCAACGTGCTGCACATCATCAGCCACAAGACGCGCCATCCTCATCTTGGACCGAGGCATGACTTGCACGCGGCTGCCCGAGCCTGGCTGGAAAACAACGGCTTTCTGACTGGCGCGGCAACGGCGGCTGGTTTCGTAGCCTGTTTTTTCGAACCGTCCCTGGAGGCCAAGCTGGCCCGGATTGCGGCCTGTGGCTGCACGGAGTTCATCGATGATCTGCCCGAGTTTTTGCTCCATCCCGGTTTTCCGCCCGGCGTACGCCGCGTGCTTTTCGACCCCGGTCAGGCGCATCCGGCCGTGAAGGACCTGGAGCGTTGCGCCAGCTGGCCGGAGGTCGCGCGCCTGCTGTGGACCAGGACGTCCCCGGCTCCTGGAAGGGCGACAGCGGGAGAGGGCGCCCGGAAATTGCTGGCTTCCGCCGGCCGGATCCTGGCCGGCGAGCCCGAGGCGCTTCCCGGCGGCGTGAACAATCGGGCCTATGCCGTGGCCGACGGCCAGGGCAGACGCTATTTCCTGAAGCACTATTTCCACGATCCAGCGGATTCCCGCGACCGGTTTGCCACGGAGCGGGCCTTTTACGCCTATATCCAATCGGGCGGGATCACGGGAGCTCCCGAGCCGCTCGGATGGGATGAGGCCAATCGGCTGGGACTGTTTGAATTCGTGGAGGGCCGCAGGCTGGAATCGGCGGAAATCGGCGCGCCGGAAGTGGAGCGAACGCTTGAGTTCCTGCGGGCGCTCAATCGCCCGCGCGACGGGGCGGAGGCGAAAAATCTCCCCGACGTTTCCGAGGCCTGCTTCAGCGTCGGGGAGCACCTGCTCATGCTCGAGCGCCGTCTGGCGCGGCTGCAGAACTTTCCGACCGCAACCGCAATCGACGCCCGGGCGGCCGAATTTGTCCGCGATCGGCTCGCGCCGTCGGGGACGCGGCTGCGGCAGGCCCTTATCGAGGCCGCGGCCTCGAGCGGCGGCACGGACGTCATCGTGCCCGCGAAAGAAAGATGCATTTCCCCCTCGGACTTCGGATTCCACAATTGCCTGCGGCGGCCGGGGGGCGATCTCGTGTTTTTCGACTTCGAATACGCCGGCTGGGACGATCCGGCGAAGACCATCTGTGACTTCTTTTGCCAGCCGAAGGTGCCGGTGCCGGGCAGTTTCTTCGCCTCTTTTTCCGGAGAAATCGCCGCGATGCTGCATCTGCCGCGACCCCGGGAATTCATGGAGCGGTGCCGCCTGCTGCTGCCCCTCTATCAATTGAAATGGTGCTGCATCATGCTGAATGAATTTTCGGCGGGAGACCGCGGCCGCCGCGATTTTTCCCTTGGCGCGCAGGCCGCCGAAGGCGTCAAGGAACGGCAGCTGGCGCAGGCCGCCGCGGCCCTGGGCCGCAGTGGTTTTGATTGCCAGCGGTGAAGGACGACCGAGAATCGCCCGAAATGCTCAACTGGAGTCGCAGGATCCGAACATTCAGGGCTTCACAAATACCATGACCTCGGAAGAGCCCACCCTGACGATAGCGATCAGCAATTACAATCACTCCCGGTTTCTGCCGGCGATGCTGGATTCGCTCCTGATCCAGTCCTATCAGCCGCTGGAGCTCCTCCTCGTCGACGATGCCTCGACGGATGACAGCGCGAGGATTTTGCGGGATTACGCGCAGCGTCATCCCGTCATCGAGCTGACGCTCAACGAGCGCAACCGCGGTGCCGTTGCGAATTATGTCGATCTGCTCAACCGCGCCCGCGGGCGGTACTTCATGGGTGTCGCCGCCGACGACGTGATTCTCCCGGGATTTCTCGAGAAGAGCATGGCGATCCTGCGGGAGCATCCCTCGGCCGGGCTTTGTTCGTGCCTTTCGCGGCTGATCGACAAGGACGGCAGGGACCTGGGGTTGTTTTTCCCCAATCCCTTTCCGTCGGTTCGATCCGCCCATTACATCGATCCGCAGGAAGTGTCCCGCCGCTTCCTCAAGAGAGGTCCCTGGATCGAGGGAAATACCGCCATCTACCGCACCGAGGCGCTGATCGCGGCCGGTGGATTTCGGCCGGACCTGCGATCCTTCGCGGACGGGTTCGTCATGCAAGTTATAGCCTTGACGCACGGAGTCTGCTTTGTGCCCGAACCGCTGGCCGCCTGGCGCAGGATGCCCGAAGGATTTTCCGGCAAGACGATCGCGACCCCCTCTATCGCCTGCGAGCTGGCCGATCGGGCCGCCCATTTCATGGAAACGGAATATCGGCCGCTTTTTTCCCCGCAATATGTGAAGAAGTGGCGCAGCCGGTGGGACTGCAGCTTCCTGGTGGCGTTTTCGGAGGTGAAGGAACGCGAATGGCTGGCCGGGGTGCGACTCCTGCTGGATCATCGGGGATCGAGCTCCGGCATCCGCGGTATCCTGACCCTGGCCATCGGGAGCGTGGCCAAATTTGCCAAGGGCCTGGCGGCGGTCCGGTTTCGCTGGTTCGATCTGGGCTGGTATATCCGCGATCGCATCCGGGGCTCCACGCGCCCCTAGGCGCGGTTCGGCCTAATCGCGGCGCCGGAATGCCTCCCAGAGCTGGATCAGTCCGCCGACGGCGATGACGGGCAGGCTCAGGCCGACGAGCAGCCAGGAAAAGGCCACGCCGGCGGCGGGATTGAGTCCAAACGCCTTAAATAGGGTGAGGACGAACACATCGCGCACTCCGATCCCCGAGATGCTCACCGGCACCGCGAGCAAAAGCGAAAGCATCGGGTAAAGCACAGCGGCGAACGAGATCCCGGCGGGCACGGACAGGGCGCGCAGGACAAACCAAAAGCCCAGGCAGTTGCAGCCATGGATCGCCAGGCTGAGCAGCAAGGCCTGGACAACCCGCCAGGGCTGGGCGGAGTAGATGCTGATGGCGTCCACCGACCGCCGCACGAAAGAGGCCACTGCGGGAATCGGCACCGCAGAGGCCAGCTGGCGGGCCAGGCCCGATCCCGCCGGATGCATGATGGCGATTCCGGCGATCAACCCGATGACCGTACCGGCGACTCCGAGGATAACGATGTGGCGCAGGCCGGACAGGGTGTCGGAATGGGTCCCGAGCAGAAGAACAGCCACGGCGCAAAACAAGGCCATCAACACCCAGAGGCCGATCAGTTTGTCGAAGAATATCGATACGGGCAGCCGCTCATTTCGCGTATCCGCGTCTTTTGCGGCGAGCGAGAAGCCTTTCGCAATGTCGCCCGAGACCATGCCCGGCATGATGCTGCCGAAGAAAAAACCGATCCAGGTGTAGCGAAAGGCCCGCCCGAAGGTCAGCAGGCCCTGGCTCAGGATCTGCCAGCGCCGCGCCGAGAGGGCCATGATTCCCGGGCTGAGAAGGAGGACCAGCGCCAGCCAGCCCGGGCTGGCGGCGCGGAGCCGCACCGCAATGTCGCGGCAGTCTATGCGCGCGAGGACGAGCCAGAGCAGCAATCCCGAACAGACGAGCTTGGCGGCGAAAAATATCCGGGTGCGGCTGGCGCTGGCCATGGGTCGGGGATGGTTCTGCTGAACGCTGGCTGCCCAGCCTACTGCGCGCGATACAGGGCCAGGGTGTAGGGCCCCTCGGAGAAGGTGGTGACGAGGGTGAACCTGTCCCCCTCGCGCAAGGCGCGCGCAACCGCGGCGGGAGGCGCGTAGCCCCAGAGGTTCGTGACGATGACCCAGCGGGCGCCCAGGGCGCTGAGCGCATCGGAATCGAGGGTCAGGACCGCGTTCCGATATTTGGCGGCATAGAGCGAGTCGGCCCAATGCCAGCCGACCGGTATCACCAGCCGGCTCAGGGTCGCGAGTTTCATCCACTCTGGAAATCTTTCCAGGGGCGGCACCTCGTTCGGCGGAACGATCACGATTGCGCGCTCCCTGCCTCGGGAGATGGGGAAGAAGAAATCGTCGAGGCGGGCGGCCAGCACTGAAAACGCCCGGCTCCGGTCTGCGGGCGCCATTTCCGGGGATGCCCCGCCAGCGCCGCTGCCCGCGAACTGCGAAAGCGATATGCCCTCGGAGCTCACCGCCTTGGCAGTGGCCAGCGTGGAGGGCTGCAGCCCCAGAATTCCCAGGCCGGCGGCGTTCGTGAGCGTCGCTGCGATAACCGACACACCCAAGATGCGCGCGGGCCAGCGGACCGCCTCGAGCATCCTGCCGACGAAACAGGCCAACAAGAGCGACGAAAACGAAAATGCGCCCGTGAAGAACCGGAGAAAATCGGTCGAACGGTAACCCCAGTCGAGCAGGATGGGGGGGGCGAGGCTGATTGCGGCCATGAGGAGCACGGCGAGAAGAAGGAGATTGCGCGAACGCCGCCACCACCAGATTCCGAATGGGATGCCGATGCCGACCACCGGGAACGCCTCCCGGATGAACGCCCAGCTCCAGAGGGCGACCCACGACCCGCTGTTGGAGCCTGCCAGCTCCCACGACGGCACCTCGCCCAGATGGGCGAAATTGAGTCCCAGGGGTATCAGCGTCGGGACGGTCCAGTGAAAGGTGGCTGGACTGATGGATGGAGGAGGGGACAGGCGCCGGTCGAGGTACGAATAGACTTGGCGCGCAAACGCCTGCCGGGACGTGCTCTCGCGGTGCGTCCAGAAATAATTGAAGATGCCGGCCGTATAGGTGCTGTTGTAGAGGCCCACCGCCACCGCCACCACCAGGGGCGCGCAGAGCAGCACAAGCCGGCCACGGCCGATTCGAGGCGGAAGACCGCGGCCCCGGAGGGCCCGAAGGGCCACGCAAATGCCGAGCGCCAACCAGAGCGGATAAAAATACCATTCCGCAACCAGCGTTAAGGATCCCAGCAGCAGGCCCAGCAGGGCGGCGAGCGGCCATGAGGGGCGCGCAAGAAAATGCCGGAATACGGCGAGGATCGCCAGCACGAGCGGGATGCCCAGGCAATGGGACGGTGTGAACATCATCTGCAGCAATCCCTGGATGGTCTGGCTGTTGAAAACCTGGAGCCGGGAGGCTGCGTTCCCAAGATCGGCCCCGAACACGCCGATGAACCGAAGGTTTCCGCCCACAACCGCGAACCCGGCCGCCAACAAGGCGGAAACATAACTCCGGGACAGCCGCAGCGTCAGGCCGAAGGCGAGAAGGAAGGCGAGCGGTGCAAACAGGGCGACGGCGAGCGCGAAGCCCTCCTGGACGGGAAGCAGCAGCAAGGAGGAAAATCCCGAGGCCAGGATATCCGGACCCGCATGGTAGTAGAGCGGATCGTCGGGCGCAAATGGGGGAAAGAGGGGAAAATGTGCGGCGTTCTGAATCTCGACTGCGATCGGATAGTGCCCCCACCACGCGTCGTCGAGGAAACCGTGATAGGCCGGAATCCCGAAATAGATTCCCGTCAGCACCGCCCCCGCCGCGACACCTGCGAGCTTCCATCCGTCACGGAGCCGCCGGGCCAGCATCGGCGCCCGATCCGGCCGCCTCGTGCATACCAGGATGGAAAGGCCGGCGAGAAGCAGGAGCTTGTAGGCAAACCAGAGGGCCGCGGGAGCCTCAAGCCAGCACCGCAGCTCATTGACCGAGGCCATGAGCGCGGCGAACCCCACCACGGCGGAGCCGGGCGCCAGAATCGCCAGATCATGCTCCCGTGCGATGCGCCGAAGCACGGCCCAGCCGAAGAAGATCGGCACCAGGAACACGATCACGCTATGGAGACAAAAAATGATGGCCGTCATGGCGAAAAGGGGCAGAACCCAACCCGAAAGCTTCGCGGCAAAGTCAAGGGGAGACTCGAAGGCGAATCCTCCTTTCAGCTTGCTGGAGGCATTGCAACGTTGCAAGGGTCTTGGGATGTCCGCCGCCAGTTTTTTGCCGCATCCATGAAACGCATATTCCTGACCGGGGGCGCCGGATTCATCGGGTGCAACGTGGCGGCCCAATTGCTCGAGGAGGGGCACGAGGTCGCGGTCTATGACTCCTTCGTAAACTACGTCTTTCCGCTCAATCGAACGCATATCGATAATATAGATACGCGACTTCGGCTGATCCAGGACAAGATCAGGATCTATCGGGGCAGCACGCAGGACCAGGACTGCCTGCGCCGCGCCGTGCTGGATTTCCGGCCGCAGCGCATCATTCATCTGGCGGCGATGCCCCTGGCCAACCTGGCTGTCGACCATCCCGAGGAGGCCGTCCAGGCGATCCTGATGGGAACGCTTTCGCTCCTCCAGGCAGCCCGCGATTTGCCCGGGTTTGAGCGCCTCGTCTATGTCTCCTCGAGCATGGTCTACGGGGATTTTGTGCGGACCCCCATCCGGGAGGACGACCTCAAGGAGCCGAAGGAGCTTTACGGCGCCATGAAGCTGTCGGGTGAGCTGCTCGTGCGCTCCTTCGGCGGCCTTTTCGGAATCGACTGGGCCATCGTGCGCCCCTCGGCGGTGTACGGCCCGACGGACAACAACCGGCGTGTGCTCGGCGTTTTTCTCGAGCACGCGCTTCTGGGGAAGAAGCTCCAGGTTCGGGGGGGCGACAACACCCTCGACTTCACCTATGTGAGCGACGCCGCCCGGGGGGTCATCTGCGCGGCACTGCATCCGGGCGCCTCCGGCAGGGCCTTCAACATCACGCGCGGACGGGCGCGCGGAATCCTCGAGGCCGCGAGGATCATCGCGACCCTTGTGCCAGGCGCCGCCATTGAGGTCGTCGAGCATGACCGGCGGATGCCGGTGCGCGGGGCGCTCGACATCACCCGCGCGACCGGCGAGATCGGCTTTCAGCCCAAGGTGGACATCGAGCAGGGTCTCGAGCGCTACCATGCCCATCTCGTCGACCAGCGGCGGCGGGGCATATGGTAGCCGGCCGCCCCATGAGCGCCCAGAGAATGGAGGTGCCGTTTTTCGGCCTCGATCGCCAATTCGCGCAGCATCGCGAGGCCTTTCTGGCGATTGCGGAGCGGGTGCTTTCATCCGGGCAGGTCCTGCAGGGCCCGGATGTCGCCAAGTTCGAGCGTTCGCTGGCCGCTGCCTGCGGCCGGCAGCATGCCGTGGCCATGGGCTCGTGCACGGACGCGCTGGGGTTCGCACTGATGTCCTGCGGAATCGGTCCCGGCGACGAAGTGCTGGTGACGGGCATGTCCTTCATTGCCTCGGTGTCGGCGGTCTTGCGGGTGGGGGCCACGCCGCGCTTCGTGGATATCGATCCGGAATATTGGCAGATGGACTTGCAGCGGGCGGAGAAGATCGTGACGGCCCGCACCAAAGCGATCCTGGCCGTGCATCTCTACGGCCAGGCGCTTCCCATCGCGGCTTGGGAGCAATTTGCCGAGCGGCATGGATGTGTGCTTATCGAGGATGCGGCGCAGGCGCTCGGAGCAAAGGACGAAAACCGGCCAGCCGGCAGCATGGGGAAGGTGAGCTGCGTCAGCTTTGATCCCACCAAAGTCATCGCGGCATTTGGCAGCGCCGGTGCCTTGCTGACGGATGATCCCCAGGTGGCGCGCCACGCTCGAATGCTGCGCTATCACGGGCGCGATCCGGAGACGCGGGCCTATGAAATACTCGGCTTCAACAGCCAGCTTTCGAGCGAGACGGCGGCGATGCTGGACTTCAAGCTGTCCAAAATGGGAGAATGGCAGCGGCTGCGAACCTGCATTGCCGAGGTTTACCTTCGCGCGCTCGCCGGCCTTCCGAAGGTGATTTTGCCCCGGGTCCGGCCGGGCGGCGGCCACAATTGGCACAAATTTGTCCTAAGGGCGGGCGACCGCAGCCGGCTTGCCTCCGCTTTGAAGGAAGCGGGAGTGCAGACGATGGTGCATTACGCGAGGACCCTGGCCGACGAGCCCCTGATTGCGAAATTGAAGCTGCCGGCCGAGGCGCTCGAGCTCCCGGAGGCGCGCCGCCACGCTGCG
>CAZJNA010000084.1:0-13589 GCA_964547325.1 uncultured Opitutaceae bacterium
CTGGGGCGTCAGTTTGTCGGCGGAGGAAGGCATGTTGTTGGCGGGCTGCTTGCCGTTCGTGATCGTGTTGAAGATCTCGCCCTCCGCCATCTTGCGCAGGCGGTCGTCGTGGTAGCTCGGCGTGGCGCCCATGCCGTATTTCTTGGTGATGCCGTTCCCGTCGCCCACCGCCCCGTGGCAGGGCGAGCAGTAGATCGCGTAGCGGTCCCGTCCGCGCTGGAGGAGCGCCCCGTCCACCGTCACGGCGGCGGGAAAGCCGCGGACCCAGGTGCCGTCGGAATTCTTGCCGAGGTAGAGCGCATCGTCGTCCCGGAGCGGCTGTCCGGCGGGGCCGTAGGAGGTCGCGACGACCCCGGGCGGCGGGGTCCGGTCGGCGCGGCCGTCGGCAAAGAAGGTGCTCGCAGACTGCGGGCGGAACTTGGCCTGGCGCTTCATGCCCGGGAAGGCCCACTCCGGGAAGACGTCCATCGGCGGATGGGTGAAGCTCGTCCCGCGGAAACCAAGGATGGAGACCGTCAGGACGACCAGGAATGCGGTGAGGATGTAGAGATTGCGCATGGCCTCAGCTCTCGAGCTCCCCGATGTTGCGCCCGCCCGCCCGCCCGAGCAGGGCCCGGGTCTCGGCCGCATTGAAGAGCGGATCCTCCGCCTCGATGACGATGAAGAAGAGGTCGTCCGTCCCGCGCCGGATGTCCTTGTACTTGAGGACGGGATGGTAGTGCTGCGGGAGCCCGTTCAGGACGAACATGCCGATGATGGTCGCGAACGCCGTGAAGAGGATTGTCAACTCGTAGGAGACCGGGAAGGCGAAGAGCGGGCTGAAGAAGGGCTTGCCGCCCACAATCACCGGATAATCGAAGGCGTCGGTGTACCAGATGAGCGACATGCCCGTGCAGAAGCCGGTCAGGCCGCCGCAGAGGGATATCCGGGGCACGATCGAGCGGCGCATGCCCATCGCCTTGTCCATGCCGTGGATCGGCAGGGGCGTGATGCAATCCCACTTCTTGTAGCCGGCGTCGCGCACCTTCTCCGCCGCATGGTAGACCGCGGAGGTCGAGTCGAAGGTGGCTATAAGGCCGTAGGGTTGGGCTGCCATGGTCGGGGCGGTTCAGGGGTGCTGCGCTTCGCCGTGGGGATCGGCCTGGGGAGTGACGGCTTTGATTTCGGCCATCGCCATCAGCGGCAGGAACCGGACGAAGAGAAGGAAAAGGACCGAGAAGACGCCGAAGGTCCCGAAGAAGGTGAAGATGTCGATGACGGTCGGCGAGAAGTAGCCCCAGCTCGACGGGAGGAAGTCGCGGGCGAGCGACGTGCAGATGATGACAAAGCGCTCGAACCACATGCCGAGGTTGACGAAGAGCGACAGGACCCAGACAAGGGTCGTGTTCTGCCGCACCTTCTTGAACCAGAAGAGCTGCGGAGTGATCACGTTGCAGCTGATCATGATCCAGTACGCCCATGCGTACGGGCCGAAGGCGCGGTTGATGAAGGCGAAGCCCTCGAACGGATTCGCCCCGTACCAGGCGATGAAGAACTCCATCGCGTACGCGTAGCCGACCATCGTTCCCGTCGCCAAGGTGATCTTGCACATGCAGTCGATGTGGTACTGCGTGATCACATCCTCGAGCTTGTAGATCGCCCGCAGGGGCAGCATGAGCGTCAGCACCATGCCGAAGCCGGAGAAGATGGCGCCGGCCACGAAATACGGGGGGAAGATCGTCGTGTGCCATCCCGGGATCAGCGACACGGCGAAGTCGAAGGACACGATCGTGTGCACCGAGAGGACGAGCGGCGTCGCGATGCCCGCCAGGATCAGGTAGGCCATTTCGTAGTTGCTCCAGTGGCGGCTCGAGCCGCGCCAGCCCATCGCGAAGATGCCGTAGATGAAGGAGCGGGTCTTCCTGCCGGCCGCCTCGAAGCGGTCGCGCAGGGTCGCCAGGTCGGGCAGCATGCCGACGTACCAGAAGAGGACCGAGACCGTGCCGTAGGTCGAGACCGCGAAGACGTCCCACTCCAGGGGCGAGCGGAAGTTCTGCCAGATCTCGTTCGAATTCGGAATCGGGAAGAGGAACCAGGCGTACCAGACGCGCCCGATGTGGAACACCGGGAAGATGCCGGCGCAGACGACCGCGAAGATCGTCATCGCCTCGGCGGCGCGGTTGATGGATGTGCGCCACTTCTGCCGGAGGAGGCACAGGATGGCCGAGATCAGCGTCCCGGCGTGGCCGATGCCGATCCAGAAGACGAAGTTCACGATCGGCCATCCCCAGTTGACCGGGCTCCGGTGGCCCCAGACGCCGACGCCCGTCGAGACGAGGTAGAACAAGCCGACGAAGGTGAAGGAGGCTATGAAGCAGGCCACGCAGAAGCAGACCCACCACCAGGTCGGCGTCTTGCCCTCGACGATCCCGCAGATCTTGTCGGTGATCCAGGCGTAGCTGCGGTTGTTCTCGACCAGCGCCGGGCGCGGAAGAACGGCCGGGTTGACCTCGCTCAGGATCGCCGGCGCCTCGGTTGCGTTGTCAGCGGAATGGGACATCAGCCCTGGCCCTCCCCTTTGCCCTGCGGCTTGGCGGCCGCGGGATGGTTCTTGCGGTCATGCTCGACGCGGCTGAGCGGCAGTTCGTGGTAATCCGGCATCGCGGGATTGGGATTGCGGAGGCGGCCGAGGTAGGTCGTCCGCGGACGGGTGTTGAGGTAGGCGAGGAGCCCGTAGTCCTGCTCCCGCGCCTTGGCGCGGGAGACGGCGCTGTTCTCGTCCAGGATGTTTCCAAAGGCGATCGCCTCGACGGGGCAGGCCTGCTGGCAGGCCGTCTTGATCGTGCCATCCGGAACGGAGACATCGCCCGGAGTCCCCGCCTGGGCCATCTTTACCTTCCACTGGATCTTTCCGTTCTCGATTCGCTGGATGCAGTAGGTGCACTTCTCCATCACGCCGCGCATGCGCACCGTGACCTCGGGATTCTTGGCCATCTTGACCAGTTCCGGCATCCCCTTTGGACCGAGCGGGCCCTCGTAGAAGTGGTTGATGTCCCTCAGATTCCAGTCGAAGTAGTTGAACCGGCGAACCTTGTACGGGCAGTTGTTCGCGCAGTACCGCGTGCCGACGCAGCGGTTGTAGGCCATGACATTGATGCCCTCCTCGTCGTGCACCGTCGCATTGACCGGGCAGACCATCTCGCACGGGGCCAGCTCGCACTGCATGCAGGCGACCGGCTGCAGCGAAACCTGCGGATCCTCGGGAAGCTCCTTGTTGCCCTCCCCGCCGAAGGCGTTCGCATCGATCCGGCCGTCCGAATAGTAGCGGTCGATGCGGATCCAGTGCATCGCGCGCCCGCGCATCACCTGGTCGCGGCCGACGATGGGGATGTTGTTTTCCGACTGGCAGGCGACGACGCACGCGTTGCATCCAATGCAGGTCGTGAGGTCGATGCTCATGCCCCACTGGTGCACGCCGTCGTACTTGGGATTCTGGTAGAGGGAATTGCCGCGCGGCTCCAGGGTCGCCCGCTGGGCCAGGGTCATCTTGTCGCCCTCGGGGCCGTAGATCGGCGTCTCCGCCTCCATGCCGATCTCCTTAACGAAGGCCGGATTCTCCTGGTATTCGCTGTAGTTGGCCTCACGGACGATCTCTCGGCCCTCCATGGACCAGTGCCACTGGGTGTCGACCATGATCCGCCGCTCCCCCGTCAGGGCCAGCGTGCCGCCGGCCGCGACATGCGGCGCGGCCGAGGTCCGCAGGGGGTAGGCGTCGAAACCCACGCCCTTGCAGATCCTGCCGTCCATCGCCCGGCCGTAGCCGAGCGGCACGACGACCGTGTAATTGGAAAGGCCCACCTGGATGTGGAGCGGCGCGCGGATCTTCCGCCCGTTCAGCGAGAGCTCGGCGATGTGCGCCATCTCGCGGCCCTTTTCAAAGTCCTGCTCGTCCTTGCGGGCGACCTGGAGGGCGGAACTCTTCGGATCGACACCGAGCTCCTTGGCCAGCCTCGGGCTGATCAGGATCGCATTGTCCCAGGCGAGCTTCGTGATCGGATCCGGGCATTCCTGCAGCCAGCCGTTGTTGGCGGAGCGGCCGTCGTCCACCTTGTGGTCGGCGACGAAGCGGACCTCGAGGTTCGCCTTCGAGAAGGATTGCTGCGCGGGCGCGCCGGCCAGGAGCCGCGCGAGCCCGGCGCTGTCGATTTCGACGGGGGTCGCCACATAGGCCGAGTCGGCGAGGACGCCATCGTGCAGCCACTTGCGGAACACCTGGGCCGCCGCGGCGCCCGCAGGGCCGGCGACCGTCTCAAAGACAAGCTTGTAGGGATCCGCCTCGGGCTCGCCGGCGATCCGCGCGATGACCTCGATCTCGGTCAGCCCGCCGAAGAGCGGCAGGATCATCGGCTGGATCGGCACGATCGTGCCATCCAGCGTGCGGGCGTCACCCCAGGACTCGAGGTAATGCGCCGCCGCCACGTGGACGCGGGAAAGGGCCGAGGTCTCGTCGACGTGGCTTCCGAAACGGACGACCTCGCCCACGGACTTCTGGAGCGAGGGCCAGTCGAGGTCCGCCGGGGCGTTGTACGCCGGGTTTCCCCCGAGAATGACGAGGGTCTGGACGGATCCGGCCTTGATGGCCGCGGCCAGGTCCACGATGGATGCCTCGCCCGAGGATCCGGCGTCGATGAACTCGACGGTGCGGCCTAGATTGCCCAGCGCCGCGTTGATCGCGTAGGCGACCGCATGGACCGCGGCCGGAAGATGGGCGCCCGCGACGACCAGGCTCTCCCCCTTGTTCGCCGAGAGGTCCGCCGCGCACTCCGCCACCCACTCGGGCGGCTTGACGTCGAGAGTCTGGCCCAGGGCCGCGAATGCCGGGTCGCCCGTCACCTTGGCAGCCACCGCCGCCGCAAAGGCGAGGATGTGGCTGCTGGCGAGCCGCAGCCGGTGGTCGGCCATGCTCCCCGTGAGCGTCAGGTTGCTCTCGACCGCGTACAGGCGGTTCATCGAGTCGTCCCGGCTCGTCACGCGCCGTCCGCGGGTGAATTCCCGCGCGTAGTACAGGCTGCCGGCCTCTGCGCTCAGGAAGTCGCAGTCGAGGCTGAGGATGCGCTTGGCCTTCGAGAAGCGGTAGATCGGGCGCACCTTGGCGCCAAAGACAGCCTCGGCCGCCGACAGCGGGGGCTCGTCGGAAACCGGCTCGTATTCCGCCCAGACCGCCTTCGGCAGGCGGGCCCGCAGCTTGTCGAGGAGCCGGGCGCGCGTCGGGGAGGAGGAGGACTCGGCGAGGAACGCGAGACCGGCGCCGCCGTTCGCGGCACGGGCGGACCCGATGGCCGCAAGGCGGTCCTTCACGGCGGCATCGTCGAGGGCTGCTCCGCCCTCGGTGTGCCCCGTCGCCCGGTCCGGATCGTAGAGATCGAGGAGCGAGGCCTGCGCGGCGAGCGAGGAGGCGCCGCCGTGCGGCGCGTAGCCCGGGTTCCCCTCGAGCTTCGTCGGTCGGCCCTGGTGGGTCTCCGCGAGGAGCGGGAGGGCCGAGCGGCGAAGCGGCATCGCTGTCGCGTAGTAGAGGGGAAGGCCCTGGATGAATCCCTCGACGGACTTTCCGAAGGGAAGGATGTTCGCCTCGGGCCGGCGGCAGCCGGCCAGCCCCACCCCGCCCAGGGCGAAGGAGGCCGCCATGATCTTCATGAACTGGCGCCGGTCCACGCCGTCGAGGGTGGACGCGCCGTCCGGGAATTCCCGCTCGAGCCGGGCCTTGAAGCCGGGCGTCTCCGCCAGCTCGTCAAGGCTCCGCCAGTACTTCGGGCCGGCCAGTTCGCGCGCAGATGGAGCGGGATGTTCGATCTTGCGTTTCATCGGTGGCAGCCGGAGCAGCTTTGAGGGGGGCGGACGTTCCAGTCATGGACAAACTTGGTGCCCATGGCCTCCTGGGCCTCGGGGCTCGGCGCCTGCCAGGCCAGGTTCGTCACCTGGTCCCGCGGGCGGAGGTGCTCCTGGGGGGCGCGGTGGCAATCGAGGCAGAAGCCCATGCTGAGCGGCTTGGCGTGGGTCACGACGTCCATCTGGTCGATCCGTCCGTGGCACTCGACGCAGCTTACGCCGCGGTTCACGTGGATCGCGTGGTTGAAGTACACGTAGTCGGGCGTCTGGTGGATCCAGACCCACGGAACGGGCTCCCCCGTCTCGTAGCTGTGCCGCACGACCGCCAGGAGGGGGCTATTCGCCTTGATCTGGCTGTGGCAGTTCATGCAGGTCTGCGCGGTCGGGATGTTGGCGTGGCCCGAGCGCTCGACGTTGCTGTGGCAGTACCGGCAGTCGATCCCGAGCTGGCCCGCGTGAAGCGCGTGGCTGTACGGGACCGGCTGGACCGGCGCGTACCCCACCCGGGTGTACTTGGGCGTCATGTAGTAGGTGACGCCGGCCGTGGCGATCCCGCCGACCACGAAGAGATAGATGACAATCTGGAGCGGCAGCCGGTTTGCCGATTTCGGGAAGATGTTCGACATGATCCTGGGTTTCCGGTCGCGCCGCCGCCTAAGCCCCCGCAGCCATGCATCCGCCCCGGAAGGCGTTAGCAGGCGCTTGCTTGATCGAACACGTAAGAGTCACTGGATGTGCTGGTGTGCGCAAAATCAGAGCCAAAAAAGGCGGGGGCGGTTTGGGATGTCCACCCTATTTTCCCGCAGGCCAATTTTTGGCCCGGGAATTAGCGTGACAAATGGTGGGAATTAAGGGGTCAGGCTGCAAAAGTTGACGCCGCAGCGGCGTCAACTTTTGCAGCCTGACCCCTTGCACTTACACGAACAATCCGTCCCGCATGGGCCGGATGACGTCGCATCGGTTGGCGATCTCGGGATTGTGCGTCACGAGGACGATGGCCTGGCCGTTTTCCTTGGCCAGGCGCGTCATCAGGTCGAAGACGATCGTGGAATTCTTGGCGTCGAGGTTGCCCGTCGGCTCGTCGGCGAGGATGATCGTCGGCTGGTTGGCCAGGGCCCGCGCGATCGCGACCCGCTGCTGCTCGCCGCCGGAGAGCTGCGTGCCCAGCCGGTGGGTCTTCTCCCCCAGCCCGACGGCAGTCAAAAGCGAGCGGGCCCGCTCCTCCATCTCGCCCGGCTGGAGCCGCCCGAGCTTCAGCATCGGCATCATCACGTTCTCGAGCGCCGTGAACTCCTGCATGAGGAAGTGGAACTGGAAGACGAAGCCGATGTGCTCGCCGCGGGCCGCCGTCCGCTCCTCGTCGCTGCTGTTGGACATCAGCCTGCGGTCGATCCAGATGTGCCCGTCGTCCGGCTGGTCGAGAAGGCCGAGGAGGTAGAGAAGCGTGCTCTTGCCGCACCCGGAGGGCCCCACGATCGCGTAGACCTGCCCGCGCTTCGCCTCGAAAGAGACGCCCCTGAGGACATGGACCCGCCCGTCACCCTGCCCCAGGTAGCGGTGCAGCCCCGAGCAGCGGAGGGTGACGTTCGGATCGTCGGGTGCGGCGTCGGGAGTCCCGTTCATTGCGCGGTGCCCCGGATGACGTCGCCCGGCTGGAGGCGTGCCGCGCGGCGGGCCGGCACCAGGCTCGCGATCATGACGACGACGACGGCGGTGACCGTCGCCTCGATGTAGTGCCAGATGGACCAGGTGACGACGAAGTAATCGGTCTTGAAGATGCCGCGGATCGGAAGCGGCACCTTGCTGATCCCGAAGGTCACGCCGGAGCCGACGATCCAGCCAAGCACGCAGCCGATCAGGAGCACGATCGCCGCCTGCCAGATGAAAATGGAGGAAATGTCGCGCGGGGTGTAGCCCATCGACCGCAGGATCGCGATCTCCTTGGTCTTCTCCATGACGATCATGAAGAGGGTGCTGCCCATCGCTATCCCGGCGATCAGGGTGAAGATGGAGACGGTGATGGCGCTCGAGACCCGCAGGGCCTGGAAGACGGTGAGCCAGACGGACTCGCGCTGCTGCCAGGGCGCGGCGCTGTGCTTGAGCGCCCGCTGCATCTGCGCGGCGTCCTGGGGCGCCCGGTCCTTGTCCAGCAGGTTGACCTGGATGTAGGAGGCGTCGGTCGGCTTGTGCAGGAGCGAACGGGCGTCGGAGAGCTTCATGAAGACGCGCGCGCGGTCGACGTCGTCCACGCCGGTTTCATAGATGGCCGCCACCTGGTAGCGGCGCTGGTCGCCCGAGGAGGCGACCTGGATGAGGACGGAATCCTTTGGCGCCAATTGCAGGCGCCTGGCGAGGACGCTTCCGATCAGGATCCGGTCCGGCTGGTTCCTGAAGGCGTCGAGGTCGCCCTGGATGATCTGCGTGGAGAGATTCGAGACCTTGAAGAAGTCGTCCAGGCCGTTGTCCACATTGATCCCGTAGATCTGTGCGGTATCCCGCTTGGCGCCGCTGAAGCTGCTCTGGATGAACACGTCCTCGTGCAGCACCTCGGCCATTCCGGATACGTTGGCGAAATGGCGCAGCGATTCCATGAGCTGCGCCGGCTGCGGGATCCCCTCGATATACTTGCGCCCCTCCTTCTCCTCGATCTGGAAGTCCGACATGGGATCGTTCCCCGATGCGGCCATCGAGCGCAGCGTGTCCTGGATCTCGTCCTGGATCCGGATGGCGCCGTCGGTTCCGAGCAGGGTCTTGATGAACAGGTCCTGGAACCCGCTCGTCGTCGCCTGGGTGACGACGAAGAAGCCGACGCCGAGGACCGTGCAGGTGAGGCTGAGCAGCATCGCCCGCCGCTTGGCGACGAGAAAGCGGAAGGCGATTTTCAGGTTCGGCGACACGGGTGCGGGCGCCTGCTAATTGGCCAGGATATCGGTCCGCACGCGCTCGCCCGGGTGAAACTGGTCGAGATCCTCGGCGATCACGAGGTCGCCCTCCTTCACCCCGTCCAGGATCTGCACCTTGTTCAGGCCGACAAAGCCCGTCTTCACCGTCCGCACCTCGACGCGGCCCCCGCTCACGACAAGGAGCTTGTCCCCCGCGAGCGCGCGCCTCGGCGCCAGGAGCGCCCAGGGATCGGTCCCCACGAGGATGCTGACCTCGCCGGTCATTCCCGGCTTCAGCCGTTCGGGCGGGATCTTGACATCGAGATAGACGACGTACCTCTGGGTCGTCGACTCGGCGGTCGGAAGGATCTTGGTCACGGTGGCGTCGAACGGCTTCGCGCTGTCGTAGCCGAGGAAGATCACGGTCGCCTTGTCGCCGACTGCGATGCCCGCGAAGTTCTCCTCGCTGATCCGCGCCTCGACCGTGCAGTCGTTGGTCAGGAAATGCGCTATGCCGGATCCGCCGGGGATGAGCGAGCCCGGCAGCGCCTGGACCGCGGAGACGACCCCGTCGAAGGGCGCCATGATCGTCATCTTTTCCTTCTGGCGCTTCTTGGACTTGATGTCGATCGCGTCGGTCCTGAGCTGGCTTTCGTTGTTGACCTTCTCCAGCTCGAGCGACTGCTGGAGCGCCTGGAGGGATCGGCGCTCGGTCGCGAGCGCGACGTCCGACACCTGGCCCATCTTGTTCAGCCGCTCGTCGTTCGCGAGGTTCGCCGCCGCCGTCTCGATCTGGAGCTCGATCGAGGAGCCGACCGCTATCCTGCTCTTGAGCGTGTCGTAGGTGTTCTGCGCGGTCTCGATCGCGAGGTCGATGTCGCCCGTGTCGATCTGGGCCATGAAATCACCCTCCTTGAACGCCTTGCCCACGTCGACCAGGCTCTTGATCACGCGGCCGCCGACCTCCGTGTTGAGATCGAGCTCGTGCCTTGCCTCGACCGTGACGCTGCCGGGGCGGGCGTCGTCGGCATGGCCGCGGGAGACCGCGACGACCCGGGCCGTGGGCCGAAGGGAGTACAGGATCAGGAAAACAGCGGCGAGGACAACGGCCGCGAGGACGGCGAAGGACTTGAGGCCGAGGCGGGCCTTAGCGGGTTGGGCGCACATAGTGGACGGGGAGTTCGTTCAGCGCCGGATCGGCGTCGACAAGGGAGACGTAGGCGCTCCAGTGGGAGAGGAAATCCGCGCGGGCGGAGGCCCTGGCCCAGGCGCTGTAGTAGAGCTGGTAAGTCGTGCTGTCGACAAAGGCCTGCGTGATCGTGCCGAGCTTCAGATCCTCCTGCGCCTCGTCGAAGGCGGACTTTGCGAGGTCGTAGCGGGTCTCCGCGAGCTTCATCGCCCGGCCGGAGAATTCGACCTGCCTGCGCGCGTCCTGCGCGGCCTCCATCGTGGTCTCGAGGTAGGTCTGCAGGGTCCGCTCGTAATAGTGCTTCGAGTCCTTCGCCGAGCGCATGGCGGCCGTCGTCGCAAACCCGTCGAAGATGTCCACGGAGGCCGAGATGCCGTAGCTCTCGGATTTCACGGCCTCCTGCGCGATCGCGGCGGGCACCGGGGCCTGCCCCGCAACCGGGTTCGCCAGCGATATGCTCGTCGAATTGCTGAGGCTGTAGGACCCGTAGGCGGCGAACTTCGGGAGCTGGCGCACCAGGGCGATCTCGTAGTTGAGCTGCTGCTGCTTGACGTACATCGCGTAGTTCTCCGCCGTGAACGTGCTCTTGGCGCCGTCGCGCAGGAACTCGGCGAGCAGGGCTTCCCCGGTCGCCGGGGCGGGCGTCACCGCGGGAACGTCGATCGGGATCGTGTCCTCGTCGATGTCCGGCACGCCGGCAAACTGCGCCAGCATCCGCTTCGAATGCGCGTAGTCCTCGTCGATCCGGTCCACCCCGAGCCGGGTGTCCTCGGCCGCGAGCCTGGGGCCGAGGATGCCGCCCTGGGAGATCATGCCGCTCTTCAGCTGGTCCTCGGAGATCGCGAGCTGGGCCTCGACGATCTTCAGGTTGAAGTGCGCGTTGCGGAGCGCGAGCTTCTTCATGATCAGGCCGAGGTAGAGGTCGCGCAGCTGGACCACGAAACTCCGGTACGCCTCCGCGTAGCTCTTCTGCTGGATCAGGAGCTGGAGCTTGGCGATCCGGGTCTGCTTCCAGACGGCGCCCCATTGAAAGAGGTTTTGCGACGCGGAGACGCTGTACGTGAAGCTCTTCGAGGTTCCCGTCGACTTGCTGCTCGCCCCGCCGGCCTCTCCCGACACGCCCACGGATTCGTTGCTCGCCCCGTAGCCGACCGAGCCGCTCAGCTGCGGATAGAGCGAGGCGTCGCCCGCCAGGAGCCCGGCCTCGGACTGGGCCAGCTGGATCTGCTGGAGGATCATGGTCGGCGACTCCTTGACCGCCGCATGCACCAGGCTTTTGAGCCCGGGCAAGTAATCCTCGGGCAGCGTGCCGGAGACGACGGTGTCCTCCGCGCGCGATCCCGGCGCAAGCAGGAGAAGCGCCGCGGCGAGGCTCAACCCGCGGACAACGCGGGAGGGGTTTACACGCAAAATCATTGAATAAAACGGCAAAAGGGAAGGGTGAGACCGCTGCATTTTGCCGGCGTTGGCAACTTAGAAAATGTGACCGGAGCCCGCTCAACGGGTTCCGGAAACTGAAAGAAGGCGTTCGGCATTTTCCCGCATGACGGCCGCGAGCGCCGCGCCCTCCAGGGCGCCGCGCGCCTCGGCCGCGAAGCGCGGGAGATTCGGCTCCGCGTCGAGGCGCGGGTAGGAATTCAGCGGAAAGTCCGAGCCGAAGATGACACGCTCCGCGCCCGCGGCGCCGATCATCCGCCCCCAGACCTCCGGCGAATACAGGAGCGGCGAGGCCGCGGTGTCGTAGCTTATGTTCCCCGGGATGTCGGCCCCGGCAATCCGGATGGGCAGCAGCCCTCCCCAGTGGGCGAGGACGAAGGTGACCGACGGGAAGCGCCGCGCGAGGAGGATAAAATCCCCGAGCGGCGTCGCCACCCGCCCCGGATAGGGCCGGCCCTCGGGATCGGCCGCATGCAGGTTGACGGGCCACCGCCACTCCGAGGCAAGGGCGAGGGCGCCCGCGAGGACCGGATCGTCGCAGCCGTATCCCTGGGAATGGGGCGAAAGCTCCCCCAGCCCGCTCAGTCCCTCCCCGCGCGAGCGCGCCAGCTCCTCCTCGACGGCGGCCAGCCCCGCCGAGGGATGGATCGTCGCGAACGCCGCCAGCCGGTCTCCGTGCCGGGACACGCATTCCGCGTGGAAGCGGTTCTGCAGGCGGCAGTTTTCCATCCTCTCCCAGTACCAGCCGAGGAGGATCGCCTTCTCGACTTCCGCCGCGTCCATGGCGCGGAGGAGACCCTCGGCATCCGGAAAGGACTGCACGGGCCGCCCGTTGCGCACCCGGGTGCAGAGGAGCGCCCAATGCCCCTCGCCGCGGGCGGCAGCCCACCCGGCGGGATCCCGGTTCACCTCCGGGGGATAGAGGTGCACGTGGCCGTCGATCGCGCGGAGCATCGGGCCCAGGCTTGCCTCGGCCCTACCCCGTCGCGGGATAGCTGCCGAGCCACTTCACCAGCGGACAGAATTTTTTCAGCTCGGCAACGGCCTCCCTGACGGGCGGATCGTCGTAGTGGCCGGTGACATCGATGAAGAAATAATAGTCCCACGGCCGGCGCTTGCTCGGCCGCGACTCCACCTTCGACAGGTTGATCCCCCGCTCGGCGAGCGGCATCAGCATCTTGAGAAGCGAGCCGGAATGGGCCCCCGCCTCCTCCCCGAGCGAGATGAGAAAGCTGGACGCATCGTTGCCGGAGCCGACCGGGCCCGCCGGCTTGCGGCCGAGGACGAAGAAACGCGTCGCGTTGTCCGCCCGGTCCTGGATGTTGCGGGCGACGACCGGAACGCCGTAGTAGTCGGCCGCGAGCTCTCCGGCGACCGCGGCCGCCGCCGGGTCCTCCTTCGCGATCTGCACGGCCCGCGAGGTGCTCGGAGCGTCGACGAGCTGCGCGTTCGGCAGATGCCGCCGCAGCCAGTTCCGGCACTGCGCGAGGGCCTGGTCCTTCGAGAGGACGCGCGCGATCTTCTCCAGGGGCGACTGCGAGATCAGGGCGTAGGTGATCTCGAGGTGGATCTGGGCGACGACCTTCAGGTCGCTCTCGACGAAGCTGTCGAGCGTCTCCCGGACGCTGCCCTCCGTCGAATTCTCGATCGGGATGACCGCAAGGTCGGCCTCGCCCTTCTCGACCGCCGTGAAGATGTCCGCGATCGAGGCCATCGCCTGGTAATTCACGCTCGCCCCGAATTTCTTGATGGCCGCCGCGTGCGTGTTGCTCGCCTCCGGCCCCAGGTAGGCCACCGACAGCGGCTTTTCGAGCGCGATCGCCGCCGACATGATTTCGCGGTAGATCGCGCGCAGTGCCTCGTTTTTGATCGGACCGGAATTGTGCGCGCACACCTGCCTGAGGACGGCGTCCTCGCGCTCCGGGACATAGATCTCGCCGCCCTGGCTGCGCTTGATCCGGCCGATCTCGGCGGCGAGCGCCAGCCTCTGGTTGATCAGGTCGACCAGCTGCCGGTCGAGCTCGTCGATCTTTTCGCGAATGGGGCCGATGCTCATGGCGACGTCCCGTTCGGCTGCCCGGGCTGGGAAGACGGGGTCAGGTCTCGGATGGCGATGTCGCTCGCGACATCGCCATCCGAGACCTGACCCCTTGTTTCGAAAGGCAGCTCCTCGTCGAGGCCCATGGCGGCGTCGCCCGGCTTGTGCGGATTCTCGG
>CAZJNA010000085.1:0-13579 GCA_964547325.1 uncultured Opitutaceae bacterium
CCCCCCTTGAGGGGGATGCCGGCTGCGGCGACCGTCCGGGAATTGCGAAGCGTAGTCCCGGGAGGGTCCTCGCATCCCCAAAGCTTGCATCGACATTTCCAACATCTGGCTCGTCGAATTCCCTTTGGCCGGGTAACATCAGTTCCCCTTGAAAATCCATTATTCCCCAAGTCCCGCGGCGACCAACACGCTCAGCACCGAAGAGCTCCGCGATGCGTTCCTGATCGAGGGGCTCTTCCGTCCCGGCGAACTCATCGCGCACTACACCGACCTCGACCGCATGATCGTCGGCGGCGCCGTCCCGACGGGCGCACCTCTCGCGCTGCCGAGCGCCAAGGAAACCGGCACCGAATATTTCCTCGCGCGCCGGGAGATCGGCATCCTGAACATCGGCGCCCCCGGGGCCGTGACGGTCGGAGGCGTCCGCCACGAACTGGGCGCTCTCGATTGCCTGTACATCGGGCTCGGGGAGAAGGACGTCACCCTGGAGACCTGCCCCGGCGGCCAGGCGCAATTCTATTTCGTGAGCACGCCCGCGCACGCCAAGCATCCCACGGCGGTCGTCCGCCGCGCCGACGTGAAGACCGATCCGATCGGCGACACGGCCAAGGCCAACCGCCGCCGGATCAACAGGCTGATCCACGCCGACGGCGTGAAGAGCTGCCAGCTCGTCCTGGGCTTCACGGAGTTCGAACCCGGAAGCGTCTGGAACACGATGCCCCCGCATACGCACAGCCGGCGCACGGAGACCTACCTCTATTTCGACCTTGGAGACCAGGTCGCCGTCCACCTCCTGGGCGAGCCGACCGCCACCCGGCACGTCATCGTCCGCGACCGCGAGGTCGTCCTCTCTCCCTCCTGGTCCGTGCACTGCGGCGCCGGCACCGGCAGCTATCGCTTCGTCTGGGCGATGGGCGGCGACAACCAGACCTTCTCGGACATGGACGGGGTTCCTATGACGGCGCTCAGGTAACCCTCATGCCCTCCTACCTTGAGCAGAAGTTCGGCCTGCGCGGCAAGGTCGCCCTCGTCACGGGCTCCAGCAAGGGCCTCGGCCTGGCGATGGCCCGGGCGCTCGCGCAATCCGGCGCGGACGTGATCGTCAACGGAAGGGACGCGGCGTCGCTCGTCCCCGTTGTAAAGGAAATCTCCGAACTCGGAGCCACGGCCACCGCGATCGCCGCAGACCTCGGACAGCGCAAGGAAGTCGAGCGGCTCATTGCCGAGGCGATCGCCTGGAAGGGACACCTCGACATCCTCGTCAACAACGCCGGCATCATCCGCCGCGCTCCGGCTGCCGACCACAGCGACGCCGATTGGGACGCTGTCCTCAGCGTAAACCTGGACGGCGTCTTCACGGCCTGCCGGGCCGCCGGCCGCCACATGCTGGCCCGGGGCTCGGGCAAGATCGTCAACACCGCTTCGCTCCTGTCCTTTTTCGGAGGCTTCACGGTTCCGGGTTACGCCGCGAGCAAGGGCGGCGTGGGCCAGCTGACCAAGGCCCTCTCGAACGAATGGGCGGGCAGGGGTGTCCAGGTGAATGCGATCGCTCCCGGCTACATGCGCACGGACAACACGGCCGCGCTTCAGGGCGATCCGGTCCGCTCAAAGGAAATCCTGAGCCGCATTCCGGCCGGGCGCTGGGGCGAGCCGGCGGATCTTGAGGGCACGATCGTCTTTCTCGCGTCGCCGGCGTCCGATTACCTTTCGGGCCAGGTGCTCGCGGTGGACGGCGGCTGGTGCGGACGCTGACTGGCCGGCGATCGGGCGCATCCGACCGGGGTTTGGCGCGTCTTGCTATCCACTCCCCATGCTGAAACCCCAGCGCCTCCTTCTGCCTCTCATCCTGGCGGCCGCGACCGCACTCGCGCGCGCCGACTATCCCTCCTCCTGGGTGGACCCGGATACCGGGCACAGGATCGTGCAGCTCTCCCGCGAGCCGGGAACGCAGAGCCTCTATTTTACGCAAAATGCGTACACGAAGGACGGTAAACTGATCGTCTCGACGCCGCATGGGCTCGCGACAATCGACGTGAATACGGGAGCCATAGATCCGGTCGAGGACCAGTCCGACACCCCATCCGGCCCGCCGGCGCCTCCTGCGGTTCCTTCGGTGGCACCCGCGGCAGGTCAGGCTGCGGCCCCGGGCGATGGCTTCGCGCGCTTCCGGAACCGGATGCGGGTGATTGAGACCGGGCACAAGACCGGCTCGATCTTTTTTCAGAAGAACGGCGCCGTCTATGCGATGGACCCGCAGACGAAAATTTCGCGCAAGGTCGCGGCGCTGCCCGAAGACAAGGGCGGCATGGCGAGCATCTCCACGGTAAATGCGGATGAGACCCTGCTTGCGGGCACCGTGACCCTGGGGCAGGCGCCCGGCCGTCCCGGCGGAGAGATGAACCGGCGGGCACCCGGGGACGCCGCCTACATGGGCGGCGACAACCTGCCCGGCAAGGGCGACATGATGGAGCGGAGGCTCGCCGCGCGCGTCCCGATGATTCTCTTCACGCTCAATCTCCAGACGGGGGAGTACAAGGAGCTCCTGCACACCACGGACTGGCTCGGACACATCCAGTTTTCCCCGACCGACCCGGCTCTCCTCATGTTCTGCCACGAGGGCCCCTGGCACAAGGTGGACCGGATCTGGCTGATCCAGGTGGACGCTGCGAATCCCCAGCCCACGCTCGTCCACAAGCGCACGATGCGGACGGAGATAGCCGGCCATGAATTCTGGGGGGCGAGCGGCGAGTGGCTCTGGTACGACCTTCAGACCCCGCGGGGAGAAGTCTTCTGGGTGGCGGGCTACAATGTGAAGACGGGCGAGCGCCGCTGGTACCACGTGGAACGCGACCAGTGGTCTGTCCACTTCAATGTCTCGCCCGACGGGACGCTCTTCTCGGGCGATGGCGGCTCGGAGGACAAGAATGTCGCCCACGCCAAGGACGGAAAGTGGCTCTACCTCTTTCGCCCCCGGATGCTTCCCGACCTGCAGACCCCCGCCGACCAGGCCGGCTTGGTCCAGATCGGGACCTTCGACTATGAGCGCCTGGTCAATCTCAGGCAGCACGACTACGTCCTCGAGCCGAATGCGACCTTCACCCCGGACATGAAGTGGCTCGTCTTCCGCTCGAACATGAACGGCAAGGTCCAGGTGTACGCGGTCGAGATCGCCAAGGCCAAGCCCGATCAGCCGCCGCCCGTGCCGCGCCGCCCGCGTCCGGCGCCGCCGGATGCCCCGGCGACGCCTCCTTCGCCGGCTGTCCCCGCGGCCCCGCAGCGTGGCACGCCCCAGACCTGACGGCCCTTTTCCCATGAAAACCCCAATCCTGCTCTTCTCTGCATTTGCAATTGCGGTTGCCGGGCTGGGCACCGCGCTTGCCCAGGAAAACATAGCGGTAAACTTGTCCACGGCAGGCGCCTCCGCAGAAAACCTACCTCGCGAGTGGATCGATCCGGCCACCGGCCACCGGATCGTGCAGCTTTCGACCGAGCCCGGCACGGCCAGCCTCTATTTCACGCAGTACGCCTACACGGCCGGCGGGACGAAGCTCCTGATGACGACCCGCAAGGGCATCGACCTCGTCACCCTGGCCACCGGCGAGATCGAGCACGTGGTCCAGGGGACGGGAATCCGACCCTTTCAGACCGGTCGAAAGACCGGGGCCATCTATTACATGCAAAATGGCTTTGTCTACGCCCTGGACCCGGCGACCAAGATCTCGAAGCGGGTCGCCAAGCTGCCGCCCGGCGGGGCGGTCAGCACCGTCAATTCGGACGAGACGCTGGTGGCGGGATCCATGACCGAGGGGGAGACGGCCGACGTCGGGCCGCGGCGGCCCCCGCCTCCGCCGGGAGGCTACAAGCCGGGACAGGCTGTTGCCGGAGGGGACAACTATCCCGACAAGCACCCCATGATGGACCGCCGGCTCGCCGCGGCGTTTCCGATGACGCTATTCACGCTCAACCTCCAGACGGGCGAGTACCGTGAGCTGCTCCACACGAAGTCCTGGATCGATCACTTTCAGTTTTCTCCGACGGACCCGACGCTCCTCATGTTCGCCCACGAGGGACGGCAATGGAAGATCGACCGGGTCTGGCTCATCCGCGCGGACGGAAAGTCCAAGCCGACGCTCGTTCACCAGCGCACGATGAAGATGGAGATCGCCGTCCACGAATACTGGAGCAACGACGGGCAGTGGATCTGGTACGACCTGCAGACGCCGCTGTCCGAGGACTTCTGGGTCGGAGGCTACAACGTCACGACCGGCAAACGCATCTGGTACCACCTGCCGCCCAATCACTGGTCGGTGCATTACAACACCTCGCCCGATGGAACGCTTTTCTCCGGCGACGGTTCGGATCCGGATCCCCGGGTCCATTATGCGGCGCAGAAGGATGCGAAATGGATTTTCCTCTTCCGTCCGGAGCTGATTCCGAACCAGTCGGGCGAGACGCCCGACCAGGAGGCCATGATCCAGGCCGGCAAATTCATTCCCGAGCGCCTCGTCGACCTCTCCAAGCACGATTATTCGCTCGAGCCGAACGGCAACTTCACGCCCGACGGGAAATGGATCGTCTTCCGCTCGAACATGCGCGGACCGATCCAAGTCTACGCCGTAGAGGTGGCGAAGGCGAAACCCTAGGGCAGGCTGCTACGGATTCGCCTTTGGAACGTAGAGGTAAACCCGGTTCTTGTACTGGATGTCGATCGCCGGATTTTTGAGGAGACGTATCATTTCGGAACCCGCGAGAAGGACCGGCCCGTAGCCGTGCACCGCGTAGACGCTTGCGGGGCGGTTGTAGTAATAGACCGCGTCCCCGGCGAAGGTCGTGGCCACGCAGGTATTCTCGACCTGCCCCTTGGAGTTGATCTGTTTCGAGAGGGCTATCCATCCGGCCTGCGCGACATCCCCGTAGGTCACCGGAGTGATCCAGCCTTGGTTGATAGCGTGGGCGATTCCGTAGACGAACATGGCCGACGCCGATGTCTCCAGGTACGAATCGTTGCGGTCGAGGAGCTGGTGCCACCGGCCATCGCCCGACTGGAGCGCCGCGATTGCGCGGATATGGGCGCGGAAACGCTCGAGCACGAAACTGCGGGCGGGATGGTCGGCCGGCAGCGCGTCGAGGAGGTCGCACATCGTCAGGGTTATCCAACCATTGGCACGGGCCCAGTAGAAGTCGGGCACCCCCGGCCCGTTTGCATTCCAGCCATGCGCGAATAGGCCGGTCTCGGGACGAAAGAGCTTCCCCGACATCTGGCGGAAGGCGTTTGACGCGTCGTCGAGCCACGCCCGGTCGCCCGTGAGCCTGCCCATTTCGGCCAAGGGCGGGATGCCCATGTAAAAATCGTCCGCCCACAAGGAGACCGCCATGGGACGATGGCGGGCAAACGCGCCATCGGGCAGCCGGAATTGCCTATGCGCGATATAATCCGCGCAGCCGCTGATGACCGGCAGGAGATCGGGTCCGACCTTTGCGAGGCGCGCCTGGATCAGGGCCGTCGTCATCGCGCCGCAGTCGTCGAGCGCGTTCGGCGCCAGCAGCGGCCGGTCGCTGTTGCCCGCCATTCCGAACTGCGCGGCCTGCGCCCGGAAGTAGGGAAGCGTGTCCGCGATGAGCTGGATCTGGCGGCCGGCAAAGTCGGCGAACCGCCGGTCTCCCGTCGCATCGGCCGCGCTCAGCATGCCCGTGTACATGACGCCGACTTCGTAGCCGATCGGGTTGAAGGCGTCCGCCTCCCCCTTGTCGAACGCGGCGTTCGGAACCGGTCTCGCAAGATCCGCGATCGGCTGGCGGGTCTTTCGGTCAACGACTCGCGCGGGCATGGCCTTCTCCAGAAACCCAAGCACCCGGCCGAGATCGGAGGCGATCTCGGCAACGGCCGGCCGCTGGTAGGGGATCGGATAGGTGCCCTCCGCGGAATCCTTCGGGTCAGGATTGTCCCGGTTGCGATAGGGCCCCTCGGCGCAGGCAAGCGACGCGGCGATGCAGCCGAGGAGGACGGAGGCGGCGCAGCGCGAGGGCAGTCTCATCCGCCGGGGACAATAGGGGTTGGCCATCCCGGAATTATTGGGAACGGCGGGCCGCCAATGCAAGGTGGAGCGCGCGTATACTGCTGCGGGTAAAGGCCGGTCTGCATGGAGGGGATTCCGCCGTGAATGTTTTTATGCCGACCCATGCATTTCATTCATTTCGGCCTCCGCTGCCTCCGAAAGACGCAACTTTGCCCCTTCAGACGCGTCTCATTTGGAGTAGCCTCGCCGATCCGGGCCGCTAGCCTTCCACCCACCATGTCCCAAACCCTGTCCCCCTCCGTTTCATACGCTCCCCTTAGCCTTCGCGGCGACGCCGCGAAGAAGGCGTTCACGCTGATGGAGATCCTTGTCGCCCTCGCGATCCTCGGCCTGCTCGTCGGGCTGGCCATAACCAACGTCGACAAGATCTTTGGCAACGCGCAGTCCTCGACCGCCAAGCTCTTTGTCAACGAGAGCATGAAGACCGCGCTGACGACCTATCGGATCCAGGTGGGCGACTATCCTTCCACGGCCGAGGGGCTGCAGGCCCTGGCGACCGCTCCCGCCGACAAGGTTGACCGCTGGCACGGCCCCTACGTCAACGACGGCAAGATTCCCCAGGATCCCTGGGGCCACGACTACAAGTACGCCTATCCCGGAACGCACAACAAGGACAGCTACGATCTCTGGTCGATGGGGCCCGACGGCGTCGAGGGGACGGCGGATGATGTCACCAACTGGTGAAGAGCTCTTCGCGATCCGCGTTCACGCTGCTTGAACTGCTGCTGGCCATCGCGCTGATCGCGCTCCTTGCGACCGCGCTCATCGCCGGCTCGGTCAGCCTGCTGAACGACAAGCCGACCTCGCCCGACGAGGTGTTCTGGCAGGCGAGCCTGGCGGCCCGCAAGGCCGCGCTGCAGGGCGGTTTCGACATTCACAATCTGCGGCAGGGCGGAACGGAGGTCCGGCTCTCCTTCGATGGGACCCAGAAGGCCTTCATCGCCGACGACGGCGCGGACCCCGCACAGACCTTCGCAATTCCGAAGGCGTCCTCGGATCTCGTGGTCGCCCTTCTCGCGCCGGAAGCGCCCGCGGCGGCGGATGCGTCCTCCCCTGCGGGGGCCGCCGACGACAACCCGCCCCTTCCGTATGTCTGCTTCTACAGCGACGGAACCTGCAGCCCATTCCGCGCGCAGATCCGCAGCAAGGGAGGCGCGCATTCCGTGCCCATCGACCCCTGGACCTGTGCCAAGATGCTCGTCCGGCCCCCTTCGCCATGATGTCCCGCCGGGCCTTCACCCTCCTCGAGGTCCTCGCCGCCCTGGCGATATTCGCGCTGACGGCCATCGTGCTCGGCTCGGCCTACCTCAACATCCTGAACAGCTACGCGGTGGTCGGCCGGGGCACCGAGGATGCGCAGGACATCGCCTTCGCCCGGCAGTCCCTGCTCTCGCAGCGCGACCTCCAGACCGCGGAGAACGGCGACGAATTCGACACCCCCCAGGGCCACCATGTCCAATGGAGCCTGGACCAGCCGCCGGTGCCGTCCCCGAACGTGACGGACCTCTTCACCGTCACCTTCGACTGCGAGATCGCCGACGCTCCGTCGGCCCAGCCGCGCAAGCATGTCGAGACCTTCATGCTCCTGCGGCCCACATGGTCGGATCCGACCGTTCGCAGCACGACGCGCCAGAACGCGGCCGCCGCGATCAAGAAAGCCCAGGGGCTCCAGCAATGAGACGCCGAGGCGGATTCACCCTGCTCGAGGTCCTGCTGTCGCTGGCGCTGGTCGGCATCCTCTTTGTCGCCCTCAACACCTTCATCTTCTCGATGGGCGAACTCTGGGGCAGGAACGGCGACGTGCGGCTCTTCGACCAGCATGTCAACGCCGTCACCCGCTTCCTCACGCAGCAGTTCCAGGCCGCGACGCTGCCCCCGGCAGCGCGGACAAATTCCACGCCGGTCGCGATCGTGCAGGTCACGCCCGTCAGCGGCGTCGCCGACAACCTGATCACCTTCGAACTCCCCGCGGGCTCCCGTTTCCTCAGCTGGCCCGACCGGCCGCTTCCGGAGGTCGTGTGCTCCCTGCAGGCGCGGGCGAACGACGGGCTCTACGTCCTCTGGCATTCGCGTCTTGAGACCCGATTCGACGAGGATCCCCCGCGCGAGACGCGGATAACGCCGTTTGTCACCTCGCTCGCCTACGATTACTACGACGACAACCTGAAGAAATGGACGACGCAGACCGCCCTGCAGACCGATTCGAGCGGCGCCCCGGAGATGCCCCAGCGCGTCAGGCTGCAGTTCGCCTATGGCAAGCTGAAGCGGGAGACGACGGTGCCGGTCCCCGCGACGCTCCAGGGTGTTCCCAATTTTTGAGCCGTGAAGCGACCTTCCAACCGAATCCGCGAGGGGGGATCGATCATCATCCTCGTGATGGTCACCCTCCTCTTCACAGCCGCGGCCCTGGTCGCGTTCCTCGACAAGGCGGGGAACGATCTCATGGTCGAGGCGCGGTCGGCCGAGGCGGCTCGCCTGCGCCCCGATGCCTATTCGGCGCTCGAGGTAACCCTGGCGGTCCTGGAGGACTTCAGGCAAGCCGACGGCAACGCGCTTCGGTCGCCCGCGGAAGGGTGGGGGGATCCCCTGACCTGGGCCGGCTGGACGCCGAGCGACCCCAACCGCACGCTCGATGTCTCCTTCCAGGACGAGAGCGCCAGGATACCGCTTATCCACGCCGACCAGACGACGCTCATCAACCTCTTCGAATCGGCTGGTTACGGGCAGATGGGCCAGAGCGACGCCCAGAGGCTGGCCGACGCCATCCTCGGCTGGATGCAGCCGACTTACACCCCGGTTTCCGCCTTCCAGCCCGACTACGAACAGAGCGTGCTTCCGTACGATCCGCCCGGCCGGGCCATGCGATCCTTCAGCGAACTGGCGGCCATCGACATCGTCCGAGACACCTTCTTCGACGCGAACGGCCGGCCGAACAACCTGTGGTGGCAGTTCTGCAGCGACTTTTCGATTTTCAACTTCCGGGGCGTCAACATCAATGGGGCCAATCCGGACGTCCTGGCCGCCGTCGGGCTCTTCGACGAGCGTCAGCAGCAGGACATCGCGAGCTACCTTGCCGGAACCAGCAATTTTTCAACCCTCGGCCGCAGGTGGTTCCTGAGCGCAGCCGACCTTCAGACTGTCACGGGACCGGCGGGCAATCTACGTGCTTTCGTGTTTACCATTAGGACCTTGCGAATCACGATCACCGTCCATGACGGCAAGTCTTTGTACAAGCTTTCGGCGGTGGTCGCCCCTCAGGGCGGGGCCACGACGGTGCAAACGACCGCAACCGACGTCAAGAAGGCTGCGTCAAACAGCGCGTCGGGGGAGACCACGGCGACCACCACCACGAACACCGCATCCGCAATCAGCACAACGCCGACCGCTGCCCAGACGGCGAATGCGGCATCGGCCAATCTTCAATTCCCTTTTACGATCTTGGAGATTCGTGAAAACGATGAAATTCTCACTCCTCCTCCCGCGCCTCCCCAGTCTCCGGACGACACTTCCTCCCTTTCTCCCTCACCTTCTCCGGCCGTGAGCGCCCCCGCAGTCCACTCCTAATGCCCGCTTTTTCCCTTGGGTTCCTCCGTTCAGGTCCGCCGCCCCCGAAAGTGGCCCTGCTTCCGGACGGGCTTTTCTTTGTGCGCGCGATTGAAGTCCCCACGGCCGCCGACGTGGCCGCGCAGGTGGAACTCGCCCTGGAGTCGATGGCCCCCTTTCCCCTGTCGCAGCTCTACTACGGCCATTATTGGGTGCCGGGTTCCGGACGGGCGCTCGTGTTTGCCGCCTACCGGCGGCGGTTCACCCCCGAGCAGATTGAGGCCTGGGAGGGGACGGAGGTGGTCATGCCCGCCTTTGCGGCCCTCCTCGGCGGGCAGCCCGAGCCTGCCACGACCGTCGTTCTGGCGGCGTCGGAAGGCCTGACGGCGATCCATTGGGATACGGACGCCGTTCCATCGAAGGTGGCCTTCCAGCCGCTCGCCCCCGAGGCATCCGAGGAGGATCGCGCCCGCGCCCGGGACGAGCTTCTCCGACCGATGCCGAGCAAGACGATCGCCGACCTTGCCGGCCCGCCGATTCCCGAGCCGGCGCTCAACGACCGGGAGACCGTTTTCCGCTGCGGCGATTTTGTCTCCCGTCTTTCCCGCGAAGCCGTGCTGGCCCTCGACATGCGCGACAAGGAGGAGCTGGTGGGCCTTCGTCGCGGCCAGGCGCGCGCCCTTCTCATGTGGCGCCTGATCGTCGGCTGCTTTGCCGCCTTCGGCCTCATGGCCGCCGGCGAGATCGTGCTCCTGGGCGGCGGACTCTGGCAGACCGCGCGCCTCACAAAACTCCACGCCCAGGCCCCGGTCGTCGAGGAGATCATAACCGCGCATGATCTCGCCAACCACATCGGCGAACTTTCCACGAAGCGCCTGCTGCCGCTGGAGATGGTCACCGCGATCGTCGGCTCCCACAACGAGCTGAAACCCGCATCGGTCGTGTTCACACGCGTCTACACAAACGGCCAGCTGGGACTGACGGTCGAGGCCGTGACTCCCAATGCGGCCGACATCAACGTGTATCAGAATTCGCTGAAGGCGCTTCCGGCGGTCGCCAGCGTGGAGGTCAAGGGCGAGCGCACGCAGAACAACACCGCGAACTTCACGCTGCTGGTCACCTTCAAGCCGGGCGCGCTCCAGCCCATGGCCCCCCCGTCATGATCCGGTCCTTCCGGGCGTTTTTCCTCGGCCGCCTGCCGCGCGAGAAGATCCTTCTCGCCGCCTTTGGCGCCATCCTCGTCTTCCTGGCGTTCTCGCGTTTCAGCGACCAGGTGGGCCGTTTCTGGCGCGCGACCCGACAGACCGGCAACGAGCTTGCGCTGCAGGCCCAATGGCTTGCCAATCGGAAGGAGATCCTCGAGTCGGCGCAAAAGTCCGCCAGCAGCTTCGATGCGGCGAGCACCCTGAACAGCGCCGGGCTCCTGGCCGCGGTCCAGCAGATGGCGATCGACGCAGGCATGTCCAATACCCACGGCGATCTCGATCCGGACGTGAGCAGCGGCCGGTTCGCCGTCCACACGCTCCAATTCAATATTCCGAAGACGGACTGGACTTCGCTGACGGCCTTCTACGTCGCTCTGCGGAAGCGCCACCCCTACATCGGGATCGAGCAATTCGACATCAGGAACCCGCCCAACGGGACCCTGGGCGCCTCGATGAAGCTCTCCTCGGTCGAGATCGTCGGGGATTGAAGGGGTCAGGCCTCGGATTTTGACGTCGCAGCGACGTCAATATCCGAGGCCTGACCCCTTAATGCATATCGAAGCTCGCGCTCGCCGAGAAAATCGCGCTGACGATCGCGAAGGCGATGAAGCCGACGAAGACGAAGACGCCGAGGAGAAAGACGCTGGCCATGATGCCCGTGAAGAAGTCCAGCTGGGCGGTGATCTGCTTCTGCTGCGTGCGCGCGATGTCCTTCAGGCTCGGCACCACGTTGCCCGTGTTCTCCCCGACCGCCAGGCGGTCGAGGACCAGATCGGGCATGCATCCGGTCCGCGAGAGCGCCGCGGAAAGGGACTCGCCCTCGAGCACGCGGGCGATGGCGGTGTCGAACGCGCGCCGGTGTACGCGGTTCTGGATCTGGCGCTCGGTCATCCGCAGCGCCTCGGCGGCGGTGATTCCGTTCTCGAGGAGGACGGAGAGCGTCTGGCTGAATGAAAAGACGGTCCGGGAGACGAGGAAGGGCCCGAGCAGGGGCAGCCGGAGGAGCCAGCCGTCGGAGGTCTCGCGCCCGGCATCCGTCGTCCGCCAGCGCCAGAACGAGACGCCGGCGAAGATGAGGGCCGCGAGGACAAAGACGCCGTAATGGATCACGAAGTCCGACAGCGAAATCAAAAGCTGCGTCGAAACGGGCATCTTTCCGTGGAGCGAGGTGAAGAGGGCCTGCAGCCGCGGCAGGAGGAAGAAGAGGAAGAAAAGGATGACGCCTGTGGCTATCACGCCGATCAGGACCGGGTAGGCCATGGCCGCGAGCAGCTTCCGGCGCAGCTCCTTCTGCTCGGTCAGATGCGTGATGATCCGGGCGAGCGTGTCGTTGACCGAGCCCGTGGCCTCTCCGGCATGGATCAGGTTGACCGTGGCGCTGTCGAAGACGGTTCCAAACTCCGCCATCGCCCGCGACAGGGGAGATCCCTCGCTGATCCGCTCCCAGAGCCCGACGCTGAGCGCGCGGAGTTTGGGTTCCTTGAGCCGGACGGAAAGCAGGCGCACGGCTTCTCCGGCGGAGAGTCCGCTCGTCGTGAGGTCGTGCAGGGCCTCCAGGAACGGCAGCCGCTGGGCGCGGGTTGGCGCGGCATCCTTTCCCCGCGACAGCCTCAGGTTGAGCCCCTTAGGAGCGGAGGCTCCCGAAGCGCCCTTGGAGGCCGCGGGCTTCTTGCCCGCGCCCGCCTCGACGACGCTGCCCGCCTGCATCCCCCGCGCGGCGAGCAGCCGCAGCGCCTCCCTGCGGGAGGGGGCCTCGAGATCGGCCGACACGGCCTTTCCCTCGCGGTCGCGGGCGGTGTAGGCGAAACGAGGCATCGGCGGGCTACGTGACCGTGATCACGCGCAGCACTTCCTCGAGGGAAGTGTAGCCGCCCTTCACCTTTTCCCAGCCGCTCTGGCCCAGCGTGCGCATGCCGTGGCGGCGCGCGCTCGCCGTCAGGGTGCGCGTGCTCTCGCGCTTGAGGATGAGCTCGTGGAGCTCGTCGTTCAGCCGAAAGATCTCGAAGAGCCCGATCCGGCCCCGGTAGCCCGTGCCGCGGCAGCGGTCGCAGCCCACGGGCTCCTTCAGCGAATGGACGTGGTCCGCCTCGGACGGATCGACGCCAAAGATCGCGAGCGACTCCACGAGCCGTGTCTTCGGGATGGGCGTGTCCTTCGTGCAGTCCGGACAGAGCCGGCGCACCAGGCGCTGGGCGATGACGAGCTCGATCGCCGAGGCGACAAGGAAGGGCTCGATCCCCATGTCCACGAGACGCGTGATGGCGCCGGGCGCGTCATTCGTGTGGAGGGTGGAAAACACGAGATGCCCGGTCAGCGAGGCCCGGATGGCGATGTCCGCCGTCTCGCGGTCGCGGATTTCACCGACCATGATGACGTCGGGGTCCTGGCGCAGGACGTGCCGGAGGGCGCTTGCGAAGGTGAGTCCGATCTCCGACCTCACCTGCATCTGGTTCGCGCCGGGAACCTCGTACTCGATCGGGTCCTCGATCGTGATGATGCGCAGGTCCGTCGAGTTGATCTTGTGGAGGAAGGCGTTGAGCGACGTGCTCTTTCCCGAGCCCGTCGGCCCGGTGACGAGGATGATGCCGTGCGGATAGTCGAGGACCTGGCCGATCTGGGCCTGCTCGTCGGCGCTCATCCCAAGCCGGTCCATCGTGTAGGCGTCCTTCTTCTTGTTGAGGAGCCGGAGCGAGATGGACTCGGCGTAGATCGTCGGGAAGGTCGAGACGCGGATGTCGAGGGTGTTGCCGCCGG
>CAZJNA010000086.1:0-13554 GCA_964547325.1 uncultured Opitutaceae bacterium
TTTAAGCCGCCGGCCACGGACACGGGACCATAGCTGGTACCGTCGCCTCGCGACCCAAGTCGCGCCGCTGCTCCTGCAGGCCGCCGGGCGATGATGGCTCGCAGGTGCCTAGAAATCCGCTCCCTCAGCCGGCCGAGAGGTGCTTCTCGACCAGGCCGAGCGCCAGATAGAGATTCAGCTCGGTGTCGGCCCGGATCCTTTCGTCCCGCCTAGCCAGGGAATTCGGAGCGGAATTGATGCGCGTGATGACCGCTGCCGGCGTCGGATGGAACGCAAGGGACGTCCGATTGACGACGCCGAGATAATAGGCCTTTGCGTCCTTGTTCGGCAAATATTCGGCCAGGACGGCGTCATGGCTCCAGGTCAGGCGAAGGACCGGCGCGCCCTCGGGCGGCTGCGTCTTTTCGTCGAGGACGACGACCTGCGTCGCCCAATGCGCGGCCTGGGCCATCTCCGCGGCCTTGGCCCGGAGCGTGCCGAGGATCAGGTCCTTGCCGTCATTGAAGCCGTAGCGGAAACGCTCGAAGGCGATCGGATCGTCGTAATCGATCGTCACATAGAGCTTGTCGCCGGTTGCCGCGGCGGAGCTCGCCGCGCGCAGCTGGGGAATCGCGACCGCAGCAAGCGCGACCGCACCCGATAGCAGGAACTTGTGGAGAAACGTCTTCATAGGGATGGGGCAGCTGCAGGAAGACGGCTGCGATGGCACTACTGTATGCATAAGGCGCAAAATCTGCAAGAATGCCGACGCAACCACCTGCCCCGCCGCGCGTCTGGCTGAATGAACCCGGCCCAAGAACCCCGAGCCAATTCCCATGAACCTGAAGATTTCCCCGATTCTCGCAGCGTGCCTCCTGGCCGCCTCGTCCGCGCTTGCCCAGGCGCCCGCATCGAACGTGGGCAGGCGCTTCCCGAATGAAAGTCGTATCCTCGTCGATCGGGTCACGGGAGTCCCGATCACGGCGCTGACGACGTCGCCCGCGAACGACGCGAAGATCTACCAGACGCACCCGCAATGGACCTCGGACAACCAGTATATAATCTTCCTGTCCAACCGCAGCGGCCCGGTGAACCAGGCCTTCGCCGTGAACGAGGTGACGGGGGACATCGTTCAACTCACCGACGGGCCCACCACCGACACCGGGAGCCTGAACATCTCCCGCAAGACAATGACACTCTACTTCAACCGCGGCGGGAAGCGCTCGGGAACGCCGACCCAGTTCGTCGAGCTCCACCTCGGGACCCTTCTCAAGGACAGCGAGGCGGGAACGCTGAAGGACCCGGCCTCGTATGAGCGGGTGATCGGGAGCCTTCCCGCTAACCTCGAGATGGCCGGCGGTTTCACGCTGGATGCCGACGAGAAGTGCGCCTACATCGGCGTAACGCGCCTCGACGCCATCAAAGGCGCCCCCCCGCCCATGATCCAGAGGGGCCAGGTCAATATCGTAAACCGGCCGGGCGGACTCCGCAGAATCGACCTCCAGACCGGCGAGATCACGACCGTGATCGACGTCCCCTTCACGATGGGCCACGTTCAGGCGAACCCCTGGACGCCCGGCGAAATCGTCTATTGCAACGAGACCGGGGGAGACGCCCCCCAGCGCATGTGGTTCACCCGGGCCGATGGCACCGGCAACACCGCGCTCTACAAGGAGACCCCGGACGAGTGGATCACCCACGAGGCCTGGGTCGGCAAGAACGAGGTGATGTTCGTCATCATGGGGTTCCAGCCCCGGCTGCGCACGAAGCCGAACGGCATCGCCGTCATCGACGTGCGCACCCAGCAGATGCGCCTGCTGGGGCAGGCGCCGGACATCAGGGGTTTCTGGCACTGCAACGGGTCACCCGACGGGCACTGGGCGGTCGGCGACACCTTTGAGGGCGACATCTACCTCATCAACCGCCACACGGGCGAGATCACGCTCCTGACCACGGACCACAAGATGAAGCCCGACCACACCCATCCGACCTTCAGCCCGGACAGCAAACGGATCCTCATCCAGTCAGGGTTGCTGACCAACGGGAAGTCGCTCGACCTGATGGTCGTCAACGTCCCCCTCTGGCTCCAAAACACCCGGTAGGACGGGCCGGCTACGCCCTTCTGGCGAGCAGGCTGATCTTCCCGGCGCGCAGGGCGGCGTACTCCATAGCGAGGGCGAAAACCGCCGTAAAGAGGAGGTCGCTCGCAAAGGTGTTGCGGAAGAAATACAGCGTCGAGGGCAGTCCGGGATGGCCGACCGTTACCGCCTGCAGCCAGCCGGCCGCGGTATGGGCATAGCCGGCATCTCCCAGCCACGAGGCCGTGTTTGTCAGGAGATAGAAGATTACCGAGGCTCCCAGGGCTCCCCCGACGAGCGTCATCCAGCTCCGGCGTCCCGACACGGCCCGGCCCAGCATCAGGCCGGCCGCAAAAGAGAGGAGCCGCACCGCGGCGCCGCCGCCCGTCCAGTGGTAGCCGTAGACGACGGAATAATAGTGGTCGATGTAGAGGTCGGATCCCGCAAGCGCCGCAAAGGGAACGACCCACATCCAGCGGCTCTCAAAATAAACTCCGCCGCAGAAGGCCAGCGCCATGAGCGGCGTGAAATTGCCCATTTCCGGGGCATGCAGGGCGACAACGCGCCAGGCCGCGGCGGCCACGATGAGGATGAGGGCGAGGACGCGCATGGGACGGGAGTACACCAAGGGGTTTCCTTTGGAAATCCTATTTCTCCGCCTGCCGGGCCAGGAGCCAGAGAAGGTCGGACAGCCGGTTTGCGAATTTCCGCACCACCGGCCGGACGCTGCGCCCCTGGGCCGGCAGGGAGGCGAGGCGGCGTTCCGCGCGCCGTGCGACAACGCGCGCCTGATCGAAGGCCGAGGCCAGGGGATTGGCGCCCGGGGTCGCCCACCCCTCGAACGTGAGCCCCGCCGCCTCCAGGGCTGCGATCGCCGCGTCAAGCCGGCCCACCTCCGTATCCTCCACCTTGGCAAATTTCGATTCGGCGTACCGCGCCGCATCCGATTCCGCGCAGGCCAGTTCGCCCATGAGGGCGACGAGGCTCTTCTGGATGCCCGTGAGAAGTTCGCGGGGTTCTCCCTCGGGCAGCAGGCACTTGGCCGCCCCGAGGGCCACGTTCAATTCGTCGCAGGCGCCCACCGCCTCGATCTGCGGATTGTCCTTGGGCACCCGCTGGCCGTAGAGGAGCCCCGTCGTTCCATCGTCGCCGGTCCGCGTCGCGATGCTCATGGGCGGCTGCCGCCGGTCAGGGCGCGACCCTCTTCGCCGCCGCCTGGACCTTCAGGCAGAGTTCGGCGGCCTTGAACACGTGGGCCTGGGTCATCGCAAGCTCGGTGCGGTCCAGGCAGTCGCGGATGAGCTCGCCGAAAAAGCGGAAGCCGACCTGGCCGGCCACCGGGAAGTGATGCTCCCCGCGATCGTCCACGAGATAGACGTGGTCGCCCGTCTTTTCGCGGGCGACGTCCACGTACTTGCGGAGCTCGATGTATCCCTTCGTGCCCAAGATGATCGTCCGTCCGTCTCCCCAGGTGCTGAGGCCGGCCGGGTTGAACCAGTCCACGCGGATGTAGTTCGAGGCCCCGTTGTTCCCGAGGAGGGAGGCCTCGCCAAAGTCCTCGAACTCCGGCTTGTCGGGATTGGCGAAGTTTCCGACGGCGGCGTGCGTCACGGTGGCGTCCGTCGCTCCGGAATACGTGAGGAACTGCTCGAACTGGTGGCTGCCGATGTCGCAGAGGATGCCGCCGTATTTCGCGCGCTCGAAGAACCAGGCGGGGCGCGACTCCTTGCTAAGCCGGTGCGGCCCGAGACCGAGCACCTGGATCACGCGGCCGATGGCGCCGCCCTTGACGAGGTCGGTGGCGAACATCGCCGACTCCACGTGCAGCCGCTCGCTGAAATACACCATGTATTTCCGGCCGGTGGACCGGACAACCGCCTTGGCGCTCTCGAACTGGTCGAACGCCGTGAACGGCGTCTTGTCGGTGAAGTAGTCCTTGCCCGCCTCCATGACGCGGCACCCGAGGGCACCGCGCTCCGAGGGCACGGCGGCGGCGGCCACCAGGCGCACCGCGCGGTCGCCGAGCACCTCGTCCAGCGAGCGCGCCACGGCCACCGTCGGATACTTGAGGCGGAAGGCCTCAACCTTCTGCGGATCGGGGTCGTAGACCCATTTCAGCTCCGCCCCCGCCTCGATCAATCCGTTGCACTGGCCGTAGATGTGGCCGTGCTCCAGGTGGACCGCCGCAAACGGGAATTCGCCCGGCCCGACGACCGGGTTCGGCTTGCCCTGCGGAGCGTAGCTCATTCCGTCCGATTTCTGGCTCATGATTTTTTTGCCTCCGTCCGAGTCTGTTTCGAGAGAGCGCGGACCTCGGCGTCGATCTCCGCGCGCGCCTTCTTTGCCATGCGGTCTATGAAGAGGACCCCCTGCAAATGGTCGACCTCGTGCTGAATGCAGCGGGCCAGCAACCCGTTGCAGGACAATGCATGCGGAATCCCCTGCTCATCGTGGAAGTGCGCCGTTATCTCGTCCGGGCGGGCGACGTCGCCGCGGATTGCGGGAAACGAGAGGCATCCTTCCTCGTAGACGATCTCCGGGGTTCCCGCAGCCACTACGACGCGGGGATTGGCGAGTATGAGCGGCATGAAGAGCTCGCGCGGCGGCTTCGCGCCATCGAGTTCCCAGTCGAATCCGTCGTCGCTGCGGCGCAGGTCCACGACGCACAGCTGCCGGGCCACGCCCACCTGCTGAGCGGCGAGCCCGATCCCCCCGACCTCGTGCATCGCCTCGATCATGCCTGCGGCGAATTCCGCCAGCGCGGAGTCGAAGGCAACGATTTTCTCGCCTTTCTTCCGCAAAATGGAATCGTTGTAGTGAACAATTCGCAGGGACATCGGTCAGTGAGGATGAATAATGGGTAGTTTCACCCACCCAACTCGCAAATCAATATTCCCGGAGCCCCGAGGATGATTTGATTCCCGCCGCTTACCGATGAGCGAATCCGCCAGCAATAGCGCCCATGACAGGCACGGCCCGCTGCTCGTCTGCGCCGGGCTGGTCGTCGCGTTCGCAGCGTGGCTCCTGCCGGTCAATGTCCGCTCGGTCAGCCCCGCTCTCCTGAAGGCTGCGGCCCGGGACACGCCCGGCCTTGCCTCATTCGGCCGGCAGCTCGTCGACTCGGAGAAGATCGGCCCCGCATCCGTCGTCCTCGCCGCGGCCCGCGCCGTTGGCGACCCGCAGGCGCCCGCTCTGGCATCCGCCCTGGACCAGCTCGAGGCCCGCGAGCCCGCGCTCACCGCCTGGGGAGGCTGGGATCCGTTCCTCGATCCCCTCTTCGACCTCCGGCGCGCGTCCGGAGCGCCGGTCAGCACCCCTGTCATCACATTCTTCCTTCCGGAGAGGGCGCGCTCAGCCCTCCACGCCTCGCTCGACTCATCCGGATCGATCGGCGTGCAGGACATACTCCGTCTTCGCGGCGTGAACGGCACCGGGCGGTTCATTCCCGCAAACAGGCCGGGCGGACAGCCTCTCGACGCCCTCATCCTCCTCTCTGCAACGCTCTACCAGGGCGAGCGGCTCTCCCCATCCCTGCAGCGGGAGCTGCGGGTCCTCGCGGAGGGAGCGGCCGTGAGCAAGCAACTGGGCGATCTCGAGCCGTTCTTCCTCGACCTCCTGGCTCTCGGCCGGCGCCTCGACTGGGTGCAGCTCGGCGAATTGCTGCGCCGCACCGAAAGCGTGAAGACGATGGACGAATACGCCCACCTCGCACGCGTGGCGCCCGGGCAGCTGCCCCTGATCTACGCGGCGGCCCTCTTCACGGATTCGGCGGACCGCGTCGCGACCTACCTCATCCAGTACGGAAAGCCGGGCGCGGAAGACCTGCGCCTGGCGCTCGGCGACGGCCAGGGCGCCGTGCGCCTGCTTCTCCTCCGGCAGGTGCCCGTCAACCGGAGCGCCGGCCCGACGCTGAGCGCGGCCGGAGCCCTCGTCCTCGCGCACCCGGGGATGATGCTTGCCGTGAAGTATCTCGGCTATCTCGCGGGGCTGTTTCTCGTGCTTCGCGGGCTCGACGCCTGGATCGTGACCCCCGCCGGCCTCCGCGCGGATCGCGGCACGCAGCAGGCAGCCCGCGCCGGAGTCCTCGCCGTCCTGCTCGCTTCCCTCCTCGTCGTAGTAACCGAGCCCTACCTTCTCAAAGCGGCCCCGGCCTCGGACTTCCAGCTCAGGCTACGGATGCCCGTCCTCCTCGCCTCCCCGGCAGCACCCCCCGTCATTTCCTCAAAAATCACCATGGACATCTCCACACTCGTATCGATCGGGGTCTTCGCCCTTCTCCAGGTAGCGATCTACATGATCTGCCTGCGCAAGGTTCGTGAAATCGACGGCCAGGACCTGCCGCCGCTCCTCAAGCTCCGCCTCATGGAAAACGAGGAGAATCTCTTCGATAGCGGGCTCTATGTCGGCATGATGGGCACCGCGGCGGCGCTCGTCCTGCAGGTTCTGGGACTGATCCAGCCGAACCTCCTTGCCGCCTACTCGTCGAATCTCTTCGGCATCGTCTGCGTGGCCCTGGTCAAGATACGCCACATCCGCACCTACAAGCGGATGCTGATCATGCAGGCCCAGACGCCATCCGGGGCCCGCGCCCCCGCACCGGTCACGCCATGAACAGGACGCTCCTCCTAATCATCGTCGATTTTCTCTTCCTCAATCTCATCGCGCTGACGCGGTGGGAAAAGGCGGAGCCGGTGCGGACCGTCCAGCCGCCCGTGCCCGAGGTGGCGGCCAACGCACCGTCGAAGACCGACGATCTTGTGGAGGCCATGCGCCAGTCGCTGGCCGATGAGCAGTCGAGCCAGCAGTCGCTCGCGCAAAAGCTCGCCTTCGCCAATACGACGCTCACCGCCCGGGAGCAGAATCTTGCGGCGCTCCAGGCCCAGAAAGGGCAGCTCGCCGCCGCGCTCACGGAAACCCAGCGAACGGCCGCGGAGCTGTCCGCCAAGGTCGCCGCCTCGGCTGAGGAGGCCACCCTCACCCGCGACCAGCTGGCGCAGCTCCAGCGCGAGCTGGATGAGAAGAATGCCGAGGCCGAGCGGCAGCGGATCGCGATCGAGGGCCTCGCGCGGCAGCAGGCCGACTCCCAGAAGCAGATCGCCGGTCTGACCATGGCCGTCGTCGTCGGCGAGACGGAGAAGGAGCAGCTGCGCGCGCAGACCGTTACGCTCCAAGGCCAGGTTCAAACCGAGAGAGAGGAGCGGGCAAAAGTGGAGCAAAATAGCGCCCAGCTCGCCCAGGGCGTGGGCCAGCTCGCCCAGAAGTCCGGCGAGCTGACAAAGGAGATCCGCGACAACCGTCCGATCAATCCAAACACCCTCTACAGCGATTTTCTGGCGAACCAGGCCGAAGCCACGTTCACCGCCAGCCGCAAGGGGCTCTTCGGGCAGGTCGATCGCTCAAAGACGGCGCCGACCATCTTCGTCACCGACGGCGGCAAAGTGTACGCCCTCCTGCATGCGGCGGACACGGTCTTCGCTTTCGGGCCGGCCAGCGGCAACTGGGAGCGGATGGGCGTTTCACTGGCCCGTCCGTCGGGCTCCCGAATCGCCGCCGAATCCCTGGAATTCCTGGCAAGCGACCCGCGCGCGGTCGTCGTGCCGGTCAGTGCCGCGGAGGCGGCCGGCATGGGGGTGAAAGTGTACGCGCTCGCGGCTGACCCCTTCAAGTTTCCCGAGGCCGTGCTGATCAGCGGCCGCGGCAAGGGGTACGGCGCGGTGGGATTCAAGCTCGATCCCGACCATCCCGGGTACGTGCGGGTGGACAACCGCCTCTTCAAGCGGCTCTTTGGGGACTTTGCGCCCGCGCGCGGCGACATCGTCTTCAGCCAGAGCGGCGAAATCCTCGGGATCATGGTCAACAGCGACTATTGCATGCTCCTTAAGGACTTCACCCCGCTTGAGACATTCCGCAGCGGGGACGACACCCGCGGACAGCAGACCGAGTCGGTTCTCGCCAGCCTGGATGCGCGCGTCCGCGGAATGGCGCCGGAACTGCAATAGGTCCGCTGTGTGCGCCTGAATCGGGCGCGGATCGGGAACCGGCGCCGCGGATATCGTTCCATGATCCGTACAACCCTCCCCATCCATGAAAATAATCGGAATCATAGCCCTGATCTTCGGCGCAGTCCTCCTGTTCCAGGGCATCTCCCGGCGGGACTCGTTCGCCGGCCATGCAGCAAGCGCGACAAGCGACTTGGCGAATTCGATCGACGGCGGCAGCCGGACCCCGCTCCACGTCACTTATATCGCGATCGGCGGCATTCTGGTGATCGCCGGCGCCTACGTCGGCTTCAAGAGATCCTCGCTCTAGAAACCCCCAACCCCCGGCCGACCATGCTCCGCTACGCCATCATCTTTCTCGTCATATCGCTCATCGCCGCCGCCCTCGGGTTTTGGGGCGTGGCCGGCCTTGCGAGCGAAATCGCCCGGGTCCTCTTCTTCATATTCCTCGTGCTGTTCGTCGTTGCCCTGATCTTCGGCCGCGGGCGGCCGCCGGCCGTCTGAGCCGGCGCCCCGGCCGGACTGGCCGCAGCTTTTCAAAAGCTTTTTCTTGTTCAGAGGGGAATGGATTCCCTAGAACAAGGGTATGCATCCCACCCCGACCGCCCCCCTGCGCCTCGCTTTCGCCGCCGCTTTCGCCTCTTTTGCGCCCGCAGCGTTCGCGCAACACCTGCTGATCGTCGTCGACAGCGCGAGCAAGCCCCAGATCGTCAGAGCCGCAGTGACCACGGAAGTTCGCTCTGATGTTGAAGCCGCCGACAAGGACGGAGCCCTTCACATCGTGGACAGCACGACCTTCCAGCTAAAGGCGGCGCCCGCCTTTGGGCCCGGATTCGTCGACCTCTCGAATTTCAAGGCTGAGATCCTTCCGGTGACGGCGGGCACCGAGGGGTCCGGCGGATCCGCCGTCCACGGCCACGGCTATGTGGTGGCGGACAGAAAGATGACAAACTGCGTCATCGTCGTCCTGGCGAAGTCGCCGACCGAGACGGAGATCAAGTTCATGCCGATTCGGGACACCGCGCCCCAGGGCGTGATGGATGCCGGCGAGAAGGTGGAATTCGACCGCCAATGGGTCATGACGCCCCAATTCGACGAGCAGAACGGAACGGCCGAGGTGCGCTTCTTTTCGAACGGCCTCGAAATCCCGACCTCCATGATGAAGCCGGAGGAACTTGCGGCGGGACGCGAGAAGACCGAAGCCTACATGCTGCGCAATACCCCTGACGCCCAGATCGGGCTCGTGCGCGGGGTGAAGCCGATCTACCCGGAAGAGCTCAAGGCCAAGAACCTCGAGGGCTCGGCCACGCTGCATTGCAAGGTGGACCGGGACGGCAAGGTGGCGTCGGTGGATGTCGTATCCGAGACCGCGCCCGGTTTCGGCAAGGCGGCCGCGGATGCGGTCCGTCAATGGACGTTCTCGCCGGCTATCAAGAACCACCACTACGTCGAGACGGTCGTCGAGTTCCCGGTGAACTTCAAGGCGCCCCAGCCCCAGCCGTCCGACGGCTCGGGAATGTTCCACTGAGCTGAAAGCGGGCGGCCTCGCCGCCCGTTGGTTCAGGACGCGGCGAACAGCCGGTCGATGACCTCCATGTTGCGGAGGGATTCGGCCAGGCCCAGCCGCGGGCGCCTGTTTTCCAGGATGGCGGCCGAAAAGTCCTCCGCCTCCAGCCGGTACCGGTCGCACGCCGCCACCGGGATCTCCCGGCGCTCGTCCCCCCGGATGAGTGCCAGCGAACCCCCCGCGTCCGAAAACGGTTCGGGCACCTCGAGCACGCCTTCCGTGCCGACGATGGTGGCCTCCATCCGCTTATGGGCCCGGATGCCGCAGGTCAGGGCGGCGACGAGGCCGGAGGGATAGCGCAGGAGCGCCGAAAACGCCTCGTCTATTCCTCCCGATCGAACAGCGCTCGCCGCGACAGAATCGGGCCGCGACTCGGCGGCGCCGCCGATAGCTTCATCGGCGACCATGCCCGCGAAATTGAGCAGATAGCAGCCGATGTCGTAGAGGGCGCCTCCGCCGAGCTCCGGCTTCAGCTTGATGGAGGCCGGATTTGCCAAGAGGAACGAATAGCTGGCCTCGACGAACTTGATGTTCCCCAGGGCGCCGCTGCGGAGGATCTCGCACACTTTCTGAATCCTGTCCGTGTACCGGTACATGAAGGCCTCCATCAGGATCACCCCATGCGCGGCGCAGGCCGAGGCCATCTCGCGGCACTCGGCGGCATTGAGAGAAATGGGCTTCTCGCAGAGGACGTGCTTTCCCTGTTCGGCCGCTCGGATCGTCCATTCCCGGTGCAGGGCGTTCGGCAGCGGGATATAGACTGCCTCGACCTCGGGGTCGCGCAGCAGCTCGTCATAGCTCCGGTGTGTCCTCACCCCGGGGAACCGCGACCGGCATTCCGCGAGCTTGCCCTCGTCCCGGGAGGCGAGGGCGTAGAATTCCGCGTTCGCCGCCCGCAGCAGCGCGGGGCCGACGAGCTCGCGTGCGGCCCGCGCATAGCCGAGAACGCCCCAGCGGATTTTTCGAGTCGGTCCGGCCATTCGCGTGAAGCCTGCCGGAATCATGCCGCCGATCAACAGCGCAGTGGCCGGAATGTCATTCGCATTTTCTTGCCCGCCGCGCACGGAATTTTAATCTGCCCGTGCCTCCCCTCCCCATGAGGATATCCACCCTGTTCCTCTGCCTGCTCGCAGCCGCAGCCCCGCTTCGGGCCCAGCACCTCTTTGTAGTCGTCGAAAACGGAGCTCACAAGCCCGTGAGGGCCGTAAGAAACGGCCATCCTCAGGTCGAGTCGAACGGCGAGCTGCACACCGCCCAAGGCATCACGTATTCGATCAGCAAGGCCGTCATCTACGGCCGCGGGCTGATAAATGTCTCCGCGTTCAAGCTCGAGGGCACGAGCGCGTATTCCGATGCCGGTCAGCCCCAACTCCACATATACGGCCGCCTGAAGTCGGACAGGACCATCAAGAACTGCTTCTTTGTGGTGACCCTCGTTAGCGACACCGGGAGCGGCGTGATCTACGAAGAGCTGCCCGATCTCGAGGCCGATCGTGAGGTGGTCTATGACCAGCTTTTCGATCTGCCCATCCACAATCTATTCACCACCGGGCATTTTACATACTATCTGTTTTCCAACGGGCTCGAGCTGCTGACGACAGACATGCCGCCGCTCTATGTTCACGAACAGCGGCAGCGGACCGAAGACTACATGGAAAAGGGCCGGCGCCACTAGCAGGCTGCTCCTACTTCACCATGCCGATGATCTGCGTGTAGGCGTCCTCGCCCTGGGCGACCAGCTTTCCGTCCGCCCCGAAGATCTTGAAGTGGGGAATCGAATCGAGCTGGAACTCGGCCGCGACCGGCGAGTGCCAGTCTATGCCCTCGATTCCCGGCCGATTTATGTTCACCTCGACGACCGCGATGTCGTCGCGGGTCTCATGCAGCTTCTTGACCCGGGGCGCCATGGCCATGCAGGGCGGGCAGTATTTGCTGTAGAAATCGAAAATCGTGGTCTTTCCGGGGACGAGATAGTCCTCGAGCTTCACTTCCTGGCCCATGGATATCACAAGCGGCTCGGGCCCCTTTGTCTTTGCGGGAGCGGAGTCGTCGGCGGCCATGGCCGCGACGCCGGCAAAAATGACTGTGGTCATGGCAACTGCGCAGCGAATGGTCCGGTTCATGCCGGCAATCTAGGCGAAATGTATGATTTGTCACGTATTGTGATGCGATCGGAAGCCGCCCGATTCGGTGCCCAGGTTGCCTTTCCGCCGGGGAGCGGCAGATTTTTCTGCACAGCACCCATTTCGACCCAATGCCCAACCACCGCCTGAAGCCATTCATGGCCGTCGCCCTGGCCCTTTTTGCGGCAAGCGTGCTGCCCGCGGCGGACTTCAGCTGCTCCAGCGGGACCGGCCGCGTCGCCCTGGTCGAACTCTTCACGAGCGAAGGCTGCAGCAGTTGCCCGCCCGCGGACCGTTGGCTCGAGGACCTGCGCAGCCAGCCCGGACTGTGGCGGGATTTCGTCCCGGTCGGCTTTCACGTGAACTACTGGGACAATCTCGGATGGCCCGACCGCTTCGCCAGCCGCCAGTTCACACAGCGCCAGTATGCGCTCGCATCCGCCTGGCGCGGCAACTCGGTCTATACGCCCTGCTTTGTCCGCAATGGCCAGGAATGGCACCCGGACGGCGATGCACCGGTGCGGGTCGCAGGAAAGCCGGGGATGCTGGCGGTCTCCATGGGAGAAGACGGGATCTGCCGGGTGCGGTTCACCCCGGACGGGGGTGAGACCGGCGGCGCGTATGAGGCGCACGTCGCGCTCCTCGGCGGCGGATACACTTCAAAGGTGACCGCGGGCGAGAACCGGGGCTCGACCCTCCGCCATGAGTTTGTGGCGCTCGCGCTCGTCGACGGTCCCATGAAGATGGAATCCCTCTCGGTGACCGCGGAACTGACGCTGCCGCAAAATCCAGCCGGAGGTGCGGAGCGGAAGGCCCTGGCAGCCTGGGTGACCCGCGCCGGCAGCCTCGAGCCCGAGCAGGCAACAGGCGGATGGTTAAACTGAGCGCACCGGATAGGACACCGCGGCATTCCCGAAGCGAATCGCAGGAGACGGCACTTCCAGGAAATCCAAGGCAGGAAGCTCTCCCCTAAAGGGACGTGGCGCTGCGCCGTTGCGATGACGGCGAAAAGGAATCCAGAGCGCGCTCGATATCGGAGCCAAGGGGATCGTTCCAGCTATTCAACTGGGTAATGCTTTCATCCTCCTCCTGGGCCTGCTCGGATTTGAGCGCAAGCAGCTCCCTTTCGGCATCGGCCCAATTATTGAAGTCGCATCCGACAGGCTGGCCCCTCGCAATCCAGATGGCATAAGCGCGCTCCGCTACAAGATGATGCGGGAAGCTGGTCGGAGAGTCTGGCAATGGCACAAGTCGATTTTTGGATTTCATTTTTTCAATGGTCCCCCGAACCAGGCACGACGCCGGTCTGGATGACCACCACGCTAGACCTTCATCAAACAGGCCTTGTTCCCGTCCGGCAGCGGGAAATGACTAGCCCGGGACCGCTCTTCCCCTTTTGAGAATCCCATCCCATGCAGGTAGCGACCGAATCGCCCCGAGCGGAAGCGGCTCCGCCGGCTGCGCATTTCAGGTTGCCGCCGGACGTGCGCGGAAATTAGCTGCCCCACCCCTCCCCAATCGGTTCCGCAACCCCAAACCCCCACCCGATGCGCCGGCTCCTTTGTCTCCTCATCGCCCTGAACGCGACCCTCGCCTGGGGACAGGACAAGCCTACCTCCCCGCCGGCGGCTCCAAAGACGACCGCGGAACTGCGGGCCCAGATCGAGAAGGTTCTCAAATCGACCCACACGCCCGGCGTGGGCGTCGCGATCGTCAGGAGAAACGGACCGGAATGGATCGCCGGAATAGGATTGGCGGACGTGGAGGCAAAGAAACCCATCAGCGAAGAGAATGTATGGCACCGATTT
>CAZJNA010000087.1:0-12965 GCA_964547325.1 uncultured Opitutaceae bacterium
TGGCGCTCAATCCGGATTTGCCGCAGGCGCATCTCGACCTGGGCACGGTGTTGCGGGCGATGGGTCGCAGGGAAGAGGCCCTCGTCCATTTCGAGACGGCCCTTCGCCTGAGCCCGGAATCCCCCGGGGCCCATTTCGATGTGGGCATTGGCCTCGCCGACGCGCGAAGGCTTCCGGAGGCCGTCGTTCGGTTCGAGCGGGCGCTCGAACTTCGTCCGGACTATCCGGAGGCGGAGAACGCCCTCGGGAATGCCCTCCGCCAGCTCGGCCGCACCCCGGAGGCGGCAACGCATCTGGAGAAGGCTATCCGGCTCAAGCCGGCGTTTCCGGAAGCCGAGAACAACCTCGGGCTCGCCCTGGCGCAGCAGGGGCGGATATCCGAGGCGATCGTCCATTTCGAACGGGCCTCGCGGCTGGGGCCGGCCTACCTGGAGGCGGAGAACAACCTCGGAATCGCGCTTGCGCAGCAAGGGCGGATATCCGAGGCAATCGTCCACTTCGACAAGATGGTCCAGCTCCGGCCGGATAACGCCCAGTTTCATTTCAACCTCGCGAATGCGCTGGCCCAGGCCGGCCGCATCCCGGAGGCGACCTACCACTACGAGGAGGTGCTCCGGATCGATCCGGCGTTCGCTCCGGCCCGCGAGATGCTGTCCCGGCTTTCCGCGGCCGCCCCGCAGCCATGATGCGCGCGTCTCCGTCCTCCCCCTCCGGCGGCCGCCCGTCCGGCTCCGGGCTCAGCGTCCTCGCCGCCCTCCTGCTCTACTGCGCCGCGTTTGCGGCCTATTCCCCCGCCCTGCGCGGGGGCTTCGTTTGGGACGACGACTACCACGTGACGCGCGCGGATTTGCGATCCTTCCAGGGCCTTGGGCGCATCTGGACCGAGATGGGCTCGACGGCCCAGTACTATCCCGCCCTCCACAGCGCCTTCTGGATGGAACACCGGCTGTGGGGGGACGATCCGCTCGGCTATCACCTCGTCAACGTCTTCCTGCACGCGATGGCCGCCTGCCTTTTCATCGTCCTCCTCAGGCGATTGCGTGTGCCCGGGGCCGTTCTCGCGGGCTTTATCTTTGCCCTGCACCCCGTGTGCGTCGAGTCCGTCGCGTGGATATCCGAACAGAAGAACACGCTTTCAACGGTCTTCTATCTCCTCGCCGCCCTGGCATACCTGAAGTTCGACGAGCGAAGGGGCCACGCCTCGGAAATTGATGTGCCGCGGCAGCGCATCAATTTCCGAGGCCTGGCCCCTTTGTATTTCCTGGCAACCGGCCTGTTTCTTCTCGCCCTCCTGAGCAAGTCGGTGACCGCCACCCTGCCCGCGGCTCTCCTCGTCGTCGCGTGGTTTCGTCGCGGAAGGATCACGTGGCGCCGCGACGCGTTGCCGCTCGTGCCGTGGTTTCTCGCGGCCGTTCTCGGCGGACTCCTCACCGCCTGGGTCGAGCGGCGCTTCATCGGGGCCCAGGGGGCGAACTTCGATCTCGGGCCCGTCGAGCGCTGCCTCCTCGCCGGCCGCGTGGCCTGGTTCTACCTGGGCAAGCTCGTCTGGCCCTCCCCGCTCATTTTCATCTACCCGCGCTGGAACGTGAGCGCGGGGGCCCCGGGGCAGTATCTCTTTCCCCTGCTCACGGCCGGGACCTTCTGGGCTCTCTGGCTGGCGCGGCGGCGTTCCCGCGCGCCCCTCGCGGCGGCGCTGCTGTTTGTCGGAACCCTTTTCCCGGCGCTGGGGTTCTTCAACGTGTACCCGTTCATCTTTTCGTTCGTCGCCGATCATTTCCAATACCTCGCGAGCCTGGGCATCATCGCGCTGTTCGCGGCAGGCTGCGACCGGTGGCAGAGGGGCGTCCGTTTCCGCAGCCTGCCGCCCGCTCTCATCGTCTGCGTCCTCGGCATCCTCACCTGGCGGCAGGCGCGGGGCTACCGCGATGCCGAGACTCTCTACCGGACGACCATCGCCCGGAATCCCGGCTGCTGGATGGCGTACGCGAACCTGGGGACGCTGTTCGTCGATGCCGGGCGGCCGCAGGAGGCCATCGGACTCCTCGATCGGGCCCTGCGCCTGAAGCCGGATTTCCCCGAGGAGCACGTGGACATGGGCGACGCGCTTCGGGCGGTCGGGAGGAATGCCGAGGCGGTGGCCCAGTATGAGGAGGCCCTGCGTCTCAGGCCCCGGTATCCCGAGGCCCACTACAACCTCGGCGTGGTCCTCGCGGCGGGCGGCCGCATTCCCGAGGCGATCGCGGAGTACCGCGAGGCCGTCCGCCTGCGCCCCGGCTACGCCGAGGCGCACAACAACCTGGGGAATGTCCTTCGCGAGGCCGGCCGCATTCCCGAGGCGATCGCCGAATTCGAGGCGGCGCTGCGCCTCAAGCCCTCGGCTCCGGAGGCCCGAAACAACCTCGGGATCGCCCTTTCCGACGCAGGGCGGCTCCCCGATGCGATTGCGCAGTATCTCGAGGCGGTGCGGCTCCGCCCGGATTACCCTGAGGCGGAGAACAACCTCGGGAACGCCCTTCGTTCGGCCGGCGACGGACCGGAGGCGGCCCGGCACTACGCGAGGGCCCTCGCCCTGAGCCCCGGATTCGTCGAGGCGCATTACAATCTTGCGGTCTTGCTCGCTTCCGAGGGGCGGATGGCGGAGGCCGCGCGGGAGCTCGCGACGACCCTGCAGCTGCGGCCCGGTTATCCCGAGGCGCACAACGCTCTGGGCAACGTGCTCCGCGAGCTGGGCCGAACCGGGTATTCGGAAGTCGAATATAAGGAGGCGTTGCGCCTTCGGCCGGACTACGCCCAGGCGCGGCACAACCTGGCGCTCCTCCTGCACGCGCTCGGAAGGGACCGCGAGGCGGCGGACCTGTTCCGGCAGGCTAGCCCTGATCCGCCAGCGCCGCAGCCCTGAGGCGCTCGACTCCGGCGCGCGCCGCAGCCTCGCTGGGCCCCTCGACCAGGAGCCGCAGCTTGAGCTCCGTTCCCGAATAGCGGACGAGGACGCGGCCGCCTTCGCCCAGCTCGTCCTCCAGCCTTCGGATCTCCCCGGCGAGGCAGGACATCTCCGAAAGGGGGCGTTTCGCGCGCACGGCGACGGCGTCGGTCGCCTGGGGGAGCTTCCGCAGCACCCGCCGCAATTCCGACAGCGGGCGGCCGGTGTCCTGCATGACTCCGATGGTCCTCAGCGCGGCGACCAATCCGTCGCCGCAGGGGGAAATCTCCGCGCAGATCACGTGCCCGGAGGACTCCCCGCCGAGGGTGGACCCCTCCTCCCGCATGCGTTCGAAGACATACCGGTCGCCGACGGCTGTCCTGACGACGCGGCCGCCGGCGGCGCGCACCGCGGCATCGACGCCGAGATTGCTCTGCACGGTGACGACGAGGGTGCGGGCGGCGAGGGTCCCCCGCGCGAGCGCGTGCGTCGCCAGGATCGCCAGGATCTCGTCCCCGTCCAGGAGAACGCCCCGCTCATCGCACAGGACGCACCGGTCCCCGTCGCCGTCGTGCGCGATTCCGAGCCTCGCCCCGGACTCGCGGACCCGCACGGCGAGCAATTCCGGGTGTTCGCTGCCGACGCCCGCATTGATGTTGCCGCCATCCGGGGAGGACCCGAGGGAAATCACCTCGGCGCCGAGCGCCTGCAGCACGGCCGGGCTCGTCAAGCAGGCGGCTCCGTGCGCCGTGTCGAGGACGATGCGCCAGCCCCCGAGCGAGCCGGGAGCGAGCAGGCGGCCGGCCATTGCGACGTAGTCCTCCGTGGCGACCGTGGATTCGACGCAGGCAGCCGGCTCGTTCCCCTGCGGAGGATCGCCGGGCAGCAGGGACTCGATACGAGCCTCGCTTTCGTCGCTCAGCTTCTCCCCTCCCGGCCCGAAAAACTTGATGCCGTTGTCGGCCGCGGGATTGTGGGAGGCGGTAACCATTGCGCCGAGCCGCGCCCCAGCGGCCCGGACGGCATGGCTGACGGCGGGAGTCGGCAGGACACCGAGGAGGACCGGCTGCAGCCCTCCTGCCGCCAGCCCGCGGGCGAGCGCGGAGGCGAGCGGGCCGCCTGACATGCGGGTATCCCGCCCGATCAGGACGCTGCCCTTTCCGCCGGCCCAACGCGCGGCCGCCGCTCCGAGGCGCGCCGCAAACGCCTCGTTTATCAGCGGCCCCCCGTAGGGCCCGCGGACGCCATCCGTGCCAAAATATTTCCGCGTGGCGCTCAACGGTAAAACTCCCTCACCGCCGAGATCTTCCTTCGAACGGCGCCGCCGACAAGGAGTTCCCGGGCGAGGGCGACGCCATCGGGGGGGGCGCCTGTTCGGCCGCATATCCACATCGCCACGGATGCATTGAGGGCGATCGTGTCGGCCAGGCCCGCGGGCCCGCTCCCGTCAAGGAGGCTGTCGACGAGCCTCAGGTTCGCCGCGAGGTCGCCGCCCTGGAGATCCGAAAAGGGAGCCGGAGGGAGCCCGAAGTCCTCCGCCCGCCATTCCCCGGAGAGTTGCCCGAGGCGGCCTATTCCGCTGAAGCGGTTGACGGTCGCCGTCGTGAGCTCGTCTATGCCGCGATCGGCGTCGATGACGCCGTGAGCAACCAGCCCGGCCTCCGTGCCTAGCGAGTCGAGGGCCGCGGCGAGGCGCGGCACCCAGGCATCGGAATAGACTCCGAGGAGGATGCGGCCCGGCCGGCCCGGATTCACGAGGGGTCCCAGGATGTTGAACAGGGTGCGCTGCCCCTTCGCCGCCAGGGCCCGCCGCACGGGCATGATGTGGCGGAACGCCGGATGGTAGGCGGGCGCGAAGAAGAAGGCGAAGCCGAGCTCCGCCAGGGCCCGCCGCTGCGTTTCCGGCGCAGCCTCCAGGTCCACGCCCAGGCCCGCCAGGAGGTCGGCGCTTCCGCACTTGGATGTTATGCCCCGGTTTCCGTGCTTCATCACGGTCATCCCGGCGCTGGCAAGCACGAGGACGACCAGGCTGGAAATGTTGAATCCGCCGGCGTGATCGCCGCCGGTTCCGACGATGTCTATCGCATCGCGCGCCCAGGCGGAAACGCCGGGGTCAACCGCCCGCTCCCGATAGGCGGACGCAAAGGCGGCGACTTCGGCCGCCGTCTCGCCCTTTTGCGCGAGGGCGACGAGAAAGGCGGCCTTCTCCTCGTCTCCGCCCGCCTCCGCAAGGGCGGACGCCGCGCCGGACACCTGGTCGGTCGAGAGGTCGCGATGGACGGCGAGTTGGGCCGTCAGCGCGGCCAGAAGAGACATGCGAGCACTGAAAGGTGGAATGCGAAAAGCGGAAAGCGAAAACGGCGGTCCGCTTTTCAGTTTGACGCCCCGGAGCGCCATCCTTTACTCGGACACTCTTCGCCCAGTTCCCGCCTCTTTCGGCGGAGGCTCCGGCACCCACTTTCGACCCACCATGGCCAATCCGAAACGCAAACAATCCAAACGCCGCAGTGCTAACCGGCGGGCAGCCAACGCGTTCCAAGCGCCCCAATTCGCCAAAGATCCCTCCGACGGCTCGCTCGTTCGTCCGCATCGCGTCAACCCAACGACCGGCATTTACCGCGGCCGGCAGGTTCTCGACGTCGAGGCCTGACCGTTTCGGTCATGTCGTTCTCCGGCGCCACGGGACGGATTGCCGTCGACGCCATGGGCGGCGACCTCGGCCCGGCCGAGATAGTCGCAGCGGTCAAGCTCGCCTTCCAGCAGTTTCCCGAGCTCAACCCGGTGACGCTGGTCGGAGACGAGGCGATTCTTAAGCCGCTGATCGCGCACTCCGGGCTGCACCGCAATCCGCGGCTTTCCCTTCTCCACGCCTCGGAAGTCATCACGATGGAGGACAAGCCCCTCATGGCGCTGAAGCGCAAGAGGGACTCATCGATGGTCCGCGCGATCGAGCTCGTAAAGAACGGCGATGCCAGCGTCGTCGTGAGCTGCGGCAACACCGGCGCGCTCATGGCCGGAGGAACCCTTCGCCTGAAGACGATGGAAGGGATCGCGCGTCCGGCGCTCGCAGCCGTCGTGCCGCGCGAGGGCGGGCATTTTGTCCTGATCGACGCGGGTGCCAATCCGGAGGCCCGCCCGGAATACCTGGTCCACAACGCCATTCTCGGGAGCCACTACTGCAGGGTGGTGCTCGGGGTCCCCAATCCCCGCGTCGGCCTGATGACGATCGGGACCGAGGAGGGCAAGGGCAACGCGCTGATAGCGGAGACCAACGAACAGCTCCGCCGGATCAACGACATCGTCAATTATGCCGGTCCCATCGAGGGCTTCGATGTCTTCGCCGAAAAGGTCGACGTCGTCGTCTGCGATGGATTCGTGGGCAACATCATGGTCAAGAGCTGGGAGTCACTCGTGAGCTTTTTCACGGATATCCTGCGCAGGGAGCTCCGGACAAATCCGATGCGGGCCGCCGGCGCCATCCTCTCCCGCGGGGCCTTCAGCGCCCTCCGCGAGCGGATAGACCCGGAACGGTACGGCGGGGCCCAGCTTCTCGGCGTGCGGGGCAACATCTTCAAGGCCCACGGGTCGTCCAACCGCCAGGCGATCAAGAGCGCGCTCCAGGCCGCGAATGCGCTGATCGCGGCCGACATGAATCACCGGATTGAGGCCGACATCGCGCGGGCAAACGAGGCGCTGGCCCGGCCGGTCGTCTCCTGAGAATCCCGTCGCGGGTGCAGGCGGGCTACCCGCCCGCCCCGCGGCGTTTTTCGCACGCATCCCCGCCGCAAACCCGCTTTCGCCACAGACCCGCCGCGTTCATCCTCCACAATGTCGCCCCGATCCCCAGTCATACTCGGCACCGGTTCCTACGGACCGGATCGCGTGCTTGGAAACGAGGAGCTTGCCCGGACAGTCGACACCTCCGACGAGTGGATCCGCACGCGAAGCGGGATTCGGGAGCGCAGGATCGCAGCTCCCGGCGAGGCCACCTCTGACATGGCCGTCCACGCCGCCCGGCGCGCGCTTGCGAGCGCGCGCGTTTCGGCCGCGGACGTGGATCTGCTCATCGTGGCGACGATCACGCCCGACCTGCCCATGCCCGCCGTGGCCTGTGTCATCCAGCACAAGCTGGGTCTGCCGACGGCCGCCGCCTGCTTCGACCTGAACGCCGCCTGTTCGGGATTCATCTACGCACTCGACACCGCGTGCGCGATGCTCGCGTCCGGCCGCTATCACCGGGCCCTGGTCATCGGCGCGGAAAAGCTGTCCAGCATCGTGGACTGGGAGGACAGGACCACCTGCGTCCTCTTCGGCGACGGCGCGGGGGCGATCGTACTCGGTCCGGACCCGGACACCTCGGCCGGTCCGCGCCGCGGACTCCTCGGGACGCGCCTGGGAACCTTTGGGCACAGTGTCGACCTGCTCTGCATCCCGGGCGGCGGCAGCAGCATGCCTCCCTCGGCAAAGTCCCTGGCGGCGGGCAGCCATTTCATAAAGATGAAGGGCCGCGAGATCTTCAAGACCGCCGTGCGCGCGATGGAGGAGGCGGCCCGCGATATTTTGGAACAACAGGGGGTCGGCACGAATCAGATTGCGCTTGTGATTCCCCATCAGGCCAATCTGCGGATTATCGAGGCGATAGCGGAGTATCTTGAGTTGCCGCTGGACCGGTTCTTCATAAACGTGGACCGGTACGGCAACACCTCCGCGGCGTCGATACCGCTCGCCCTGGACGAGGCCCGCCGGGCGGGACGGATCAAGGCTGGAGATATAATTCTTCTCGTCGCATTTGGGGCGGGCTTGACCTACGGCAGCGCGCTGGTTCGCTGGTAATCTTTCGCTGCTGCCGACTCATGCTTTTTATGCCCGCCCCTGTCCTCCGCGCCCTGTCCCTTGCCCTCCTGGGCCTCTGCGTGGCGCTGGGCGCGGCCCGGGCCGACCTGGTCTGGACCCCGGCGACCGGCTGGCGCATCGAAGGCGGCGCCCTTTCGGGCCTGACGGGAGCAAACGGAAACCGGGCCCTCAAGATGATGAACGATGCGCGGAAGGCCGAGGAGCGCGGCCACGTTCTCTCGGCCATCCACGCCTACCAGAAGGTGGCCAAGGAATTCGCGAGCTCCATCTACGCCCCCGAGGCCTTCTATCGCATCGGCCAACTGCGCCTCGGCCGCAAGCAGTACTACAAGGCCTTCGAGGCCTTCCAGTCGGAGATCGCCCGCTACCCCAACGAGAAGCGCTTCAGCGAGCTGATCGGCGAGGAGTACAAGATCTCAAGCATGCTTCTGGACGGCGCCCGGAACCATATCTGGGGCGTGATACCCGGCTTCCGGAGCACGGAGCGGGCGATCGCCTACCTTGCCGTTGTCGTGCAGAACGCCCCGTACAGCGACTATGCCCCGCTCGCCCTGATGGCCGAGGCCCGCGGATCGGAGAAGCTCCAGAACACCGAGGACGCGATCGACGCCCTCGACCAGATGGTCAACACCTACCAGGAGAGCGTCCTCGTTCCGTTTGCCTACCTGGAGCTTGCGCGCATGCACGCGTCCCTCGTCGAAGGGGCGTACTACGACCAGGCCGAGACCCGGGAGGCCATCACCTACTACGAGGACTTCATGATCCTCTTCCCCGGCGATTCGAACATCGGCAAGGCCGCCCAGGGGCTGGATACGATGAAGCGGGTCCTGGCCGAGAGCAAAATCAAGATCGGGGATTTCTACTTCCTGAAGCGGGACAATTACACCGCCGCGCGGGTCTTCTACAACGAGGCGATAACGGCCTATCCGGACTCCGAGGTGGCCAGCCGCGCCAAGCTGAAGCTGGCGGCGGTCGAGGCGAAAGCGTCGGGAACGCTGGCGCCGGCCCCGGCGGCCCCGAAGAAGAAGCACTTCCTGTTGTTCTGACAGGTCGCCCAAATCCATGCTGGCCGCCACGCGCGCCTGGGTCCTGGCCTCCGCACTTTGCCTCTGCCTTGCGGGATGCGCCCACTATAGGATGGGGACATCCGGGCGCCTGGCCTTTTCGACGCTTTACATCGAGCCGGTCTCCAATCGCGTCGTCGCGCTTGCCCAGGCGCAGTCGCCGGTTGGCGCCCAGCTCAGGCAGGCGTTCGCGGAGGACGGCCGGGTTGAGATCGTAAGCTCGCCGCAGACCGCGGACGCCACGCTCACGATCGTCCTGACGGACTACCACAGGGACGTCGCCGCCGTCCACGAAGCGGACACCGGATTGGCCAGCAAGTTCGTGGTGACGCTCGGCGCCGCGTGCACACTCCGGGACAACCGTTCCGGGCGGACCTTCTTCGACAGCCGCGTTGTCGACGTCCAGCGCGGCGTCTACACCGACAATGGGATGCCGGCCTCGCCGGTCACGGGCAACCAGCTCCAGTCGGAGTACAACACGATGCCCCTTCTGGCCGCGGACCTGTCCGCGAAGGTGGCCCATCTGGTGCTGGACGTCTGGTAGCCAGCCATCCGATCATTCCGCCGTGCCCCACGCGCCGATCCTAGCCCCGTCGCTTCTCGCCGGCGACCACGCCCGGCTTGCCGAAAGCGCTGCCTCCGTGGAGCGCCTGGGCATCCCCTGGCTCCATCTCGACATCATGGACGGGCATTTTGTCCCCAACCTGTCATTCGGGCCGGAGACCCTCGCCGCCCTCCGCCGCGCCGGCGTGAGGCGTTTTTTCGACACGCACCTCATGCTCGACGAGCCGCACAAGTTCGTCGACGCGTTTGCGACGGCCGGGGCCGACAGGATCAGCATCCACATCGAGCCCCGGTACGACGTCTGCGGGACCCTGGCGCGCATCCGCGCGCTCGGCCTGCGCGCCGGGATCGTCCTCAACCCGGACACGGAATCCTCGGCGATAAGGGATGTCCTGGACCTCGTCGATCTGGTGCTCGTCATGACCGTGCAGCCGGGCTTCGGCGGGCAGGCGTTCCGGCGCGACCAGCTCGCCAAGATTTCCGAGATAAGCGCGCTGCGCGCGGAGTCGGGCCTCGGGTTCCGCATAGAGGTGGACGGGGGCATCGATGCCGAAAACGCCGCGGAATGCCGCGCATGCGGCGCCGACACCTTCGTCGTGGGAACGTCCTTCTTCAAGGCGGCGGACCCAGCGGCCTTCGCGGCGCAGATAGCGGCGCTTTAGCCGGCTGTCGAATTTCCCTGCCGGGCCTACGCCGGCCTGGCTGCCGGCGCTCCCGCCAGGATCTCCCGCGCCCGCGCAAGCGAATCGTCGAAATGGGGCCTCAGGTTGTCCCTGCCGATGCGTTCGATGAAGCCCGCCTTTGCGAGCATCTGCAGCGGCTGGCGATGCAGCCCGCTCAGGATCACGGTCCCGCCGGCCGCCTGGATCCGCTCGACGATGCTCTCGAGCGCGTTGAGGGCGGTCGCGTCCATGGCGGGAACCAGCTGCATGCGCAGGATGAGAACCCGCGGGGGGCGGTCGATCCTCTCGATCGCGTCTTCCATCTTTTCGGCCGCCCCGAAAAAGAGCGGACCGAAGATCCGGTAGACGAGGACGCCGTCCGGTATGTCCTTGCCGTGGGCAACCTGCTCGTGCGTTTCCAACTCGTCGTCGGCCGTGATGCGCGACACCTCGGTCGTCTCGGCCATCCGCCGGATGAAGAGGATGGCGGCCAGCACCATGCCCACCTCGACCGCTATGACCAGGTCGAAGACGACGGTCAGCGCGAGCGTCGTCACGAGCACGGCCGCGTCGCTCCGCGGCATCTGGCCCAGGCGCCTGAGTTCGTGCCATTCGCCCATGCGCAAGGCGACCATGACGAGGACGGCCGCGATCGCCGCCATCGGGACGAACTGCGCGTAGCGCGAAAACGCGATGACGATGAGGAGCAGGGTCGCCGAATGCACGATGCCGGAGACGGGCGACGTGCCCCCGCTGCGGATATTGGCCGATGTCCGGGCTATGGCCCCGGTCGCCGGCAGCCCGCAGAACAGCGGGCAGGCGATGTTGGCGAGACCCTGGGCGATCAGCTCGGTATTCGCGTTGTGGCGGTCGTTGATGAGGCCGTCCGCGACGACTGCGGAAAGCAGCGATTCGATGGATCCCAGCAGGGCGATCGTCGTCGCCGGGGCGATCAGGCCACGGATCCGCTCCAATGAGATCATGGGAAATGCAAACGGAGGAAGACCGGAGGGCACGGCGCCGGCCCCGAACCGCGACCCGACCGTGACGATCCCAAAGGCATGCGGCCAGCCAAGGGCCGTGACGGCGACCGTCGCGAGAACGGTCGCAACAATGATGCCGGGAAGGCGGCGCCAGCCGAATCGCGGCCAGAAATAGATCAGGAGCGCGCTGCCGAGACCCGTCGCCGCGGCCAGGGGATTCGCATTCGGGAGATGGGCGAGGATCCAGGGAACCTTGCCGATGAAATCCTGGGGCGCGCGGGACTTCGCTTCAATTCCCAGGAGATCCGCCAGCTGGCTCACGATGATGGTCACCGCGATGCCCGTCGTGAATCCGCTCGTGACGGGATACGGGATGTACTTGATCACCGTTCCCATCCGGGCCAGCCCCATGATGACCAGGATGATGCCCGCCATGACCGTCGCCAGCAGGAGCCCGTCGTACCCGTAGCGCTCGATTATCATGAGCACGATGGGCATGAACGCGGCCGTGGGGCCCGCTATCTGGACGCGGCTCCCCCCGAAGGCGGAGACGACGAAGCCGGCGACAATCGCCGTGAAGATGCCCACCGCCGGCGCCGGAAACGGCGTCGGCGTCCCGGCCGGAACGCTCGCGACGCCGAGCGCGAGCGCCAGCGGCAGGGCTATGAGCCCGACCGTGACGCCGGCGAGGGCGTCGGCCATGAGTTTTTGGCGGGAGTAGCTGCCATCGAACAATTCGAGGCTGCGGGGCCTGAATATGGACTTGATATCCGCCTTCATCGTTGGACGTGCGGAAAGTCTATTGCCGCCGCGCGGCGCAGGCACGAAGAATCGCCGGGCCGGCGGTTCACTCGAGGAGGATCACGGTATCCCCCGGCTCGACGGCTGCATAGACACGATCCCGGCACGGCCGGTCGGCGGCGCCCGGATTCCGCTCAAGTATACTCAGCCGGACGCCCGCGGCCTCGAACTCGTAGCGGGCGGTGTCGCCGAGATAGCTTGCCGCGCCGATCCGGCCGAGCAGTCCGTTCACGGCCGGAGCCGTTTCGGCCACGGTCCAGGATTCGGGGCGGATGGCCACGGTCGCCGCGGCGCCGGCGGCCGGACGCGCGAGCGGGTCGCCCAGGAATCCCTCGAATCGGCCGGCGGCCGTCTGGACGGAGGCGCGGCCTTCGGGGCCCGTCGCCAGGATCTCGCCCGCGATGAAGTCGGCATCGCCCAAAAAGCGCGCGACCGCGCGGCGCTCCGGCCTTCGGTAAACGTCCCTCGGCCTGTCGGCCTGCAGGAGGCGCCCCCCGACGATGACTCCCAGCCTGTCCGAGATGGAAAGGGCCTCCTTTCGGTCGTGGGTCACAAACACGGTGGTCAGGCTGAACTCGCGGCACACCCGGCGGATCTCACCGCGCAGTTCGAGGCCCAGCGGCTCATCCAGGTTTGAGAGCGGCTCGTCGAGAAGAAGGCAGCTCGGCCGCACGGCGAGCGCGCGGGCCAGGGCCACCCGCTGCCGCTCGCCCCCGGAAAGCTCGGATGGGCGGCGCGCCGCGCTCCCCGTCATCCGAACGGACTCGAGCGCCTCCCCCACCCGGCGCCCGACTTCCGCGGCGGGCAGGCCCCGCGCCTCGAGGCCGAATGCGACGTTTCCGGCGACGCTCAGGTGCGGCCAGAGGGCGCCCGCCTGAAACATCATGGCCGTGTTTCGCCGGTGGGCCGGAACGGCGGTCACATCCCGCTCCCCGATGAGGATCCTCCCCGCGTCGGGGGCCTCAAAGCCCGCGATCGTGCGCAGCAGCGTGGTCTTTCCGGCGCCGCTCGGCCCGAGGAGGCAGAACAGCTCGCCGGGGGCGATTTCGAGGGTGATTCCGTCCAGGGCCGACACGGACCCGAACCGCCTGGAGACGCCTTCGATCTGGATGGAAGT
>CAZJNA010000088.1:0-12832 GCA_964547325.1 uncultured Opitutaceae bacterium
ACCACGCCGCCAGCGTTCATTCTGAGCCAGGATCAAACTCTCCGAAAAGAGTTCAAACCTAGTGATTTTTTGAACTACTAACTTATAGAATTTCTTGATTGGGGGTCCCAATCAATCGCACAAAGTAAATTTCAAAGAGCTTCCCTTTGAGGGAAAGATTTCCAGCAAGAACTTCGCTCTCTGCTTCGTCAAGGGTTTTCCCGAATAAATCGGAAATCCTGCGAGAAAAGCCGCGACTCTTTTGCCTCCTCCATCGCTTCGTATTCAGGCCCTGGAATAGGCCGAACGCGCCATGGAGGGAGGGCGGAACATGCCCTCGTTCGTGATCCGTTCAAGTCCTTTTTTGACGTTTCCGTGACGGCTTGCTTAGTTAGTTAACCAACAATGGGTTAAACCTGATTTTGGCCGGTCAGAAATCGCGGGAAACCAGGGCCCCGGGACGCCCGCTGGGGAATGAAGCCGGGGACGGCGGCCGCGCGCCGCGTTCTGTATCATATAAACGGTTACGAATAAAAAACCCGCCGCTCGGGGCGGCGGGCTGCAATGGGGGCGCGGAAACGGCGGGTTCGCCTATTTCTGCCAGGTGCGCTTCTTGTGCCGGTGCGACTTCAAGCGCTTGCGGCGCTTGTGCTTGTTCATCTTCAGCCGGCGTTTCTTTTTCAGGTTGCCCATGTGAAGGGATAGGAGACCGAACGGCGGGGAAGCTGTAAAGCTTGGAATTTCAAGGCCCCGCGTGCGGCAGGGATATCCTCTGCCGGCGGCTGGTGAAAACGATCTCGGCCGCCACCGCCCCCGGGGGAATCCCCGCCAAGACCGCCACCGCCCGCTGGTAGAGCCGCAGCTGGCCGGCGTGCCGCCCGGCCTCGACCGCGAGGTCCGCCTCCGGTCCGATCCGGTCCGTCTTGAAGTCGAAGACGGTCGCGCGCACCGCACAACCCGCGGCGTCGCGGACAATCACGACGCGGTCGAATTTTCCCGAGACCCAGGTCTCATCGATAACGACCTCGAAGGGGCGTTCGCGCCAGGCCTCCGCCGCCGGGCCTGCCGGACGCGCCCAGATCCCGGCCAATTCAGCCGCGTCAAGATTCGCGCGGGCTTCATCCGCGGCCGGCCCGGTCAGACCCGCCAGCGCCGGGGCCGGATCGTCGCTCCAGGCAACTCCCGCCAGCAATGCGTGGACCGCCGTGCCGAATTCGGCCGCCGCCGCGGGCGCGAAGAGCGCTGCGGCCTCGACCGAGCCAATCTTTTCCGCCGAGGGCCGGCGCGAGGCCCGGCGGATTACCCGGCCGGCGGCGTCCAGAATGGCGATGCCCGCCGCCGAGGCGGGCGGCGGCACCGGCGCAGGCAGGCGCCGGTGCCAGTCCGCGCTGCCCGCGCTCCAGGTTCCGGCGATCGTCAGGCCGCCGACCCGGATCGGGCCCGCTTCGCCGCCCAGCGTATCGGCGAGGATGCGCGGGAAGTTGGCGGAGCGCGATGCGCCCACCGGCTTCGTGATTGCGTACATCGCCCGCTTGGCCCGCGTCATAGCCACGTAAAGGAGCGAAAGCTTCTCATGGCAGGATTCCGCCTTGGCCCCGCGGACATGCGCGGCCAGCACTGGATCATGCTCCCAGAACGGATCCGGGGGCAGATCGAGGATCCATTCCACGTCGCGGTCGTTGTTTCGCTCCACGGCCAGGCCGTCGCGGCGGCGCCCCAGCGACTGTCCCTCCAAGTCCGGCAGAAGGACGACATCGAAACCAAGCCCCTTGGACTTGTGAATCGTCATCACGCGGATCACCGCCGGGCTCTCGGGGTCGCGCACCGTGTGGCGGCCCATGAATTCGACGAATTCCGTCACGTCGCGGCTACCGGTCTCGTCGAACCGCGCCGCCGCCTCGGAAAACTGGCGGCCCCGTTCGCGGTTGAAGCGGTCGGCCGGATCGAGCCGGGCCTCCAGGCGGCGAAGCCAGACCTCGATTGTCCGCTCGAAGCCGTCCGCATGGACCTGGCCGAGCAGCCGGCGCGAAAGCGCTCCGGCTTCGGCCAGCCCGTCAGCCGCCAGCAATTCCCCCAGGGGCGTCATGCGAACGTGGCCCCAGGCCAGCCGGTCGCCCGGATGGGCCGCAGCCTGGAAAAGGGCGAGGAGGGACGCCCCCAGCGGGTTGTCGGTGCAGACCTTCAGATCCGATTCCGCGACGGCCGGCCAGTTCCCCTCGCGCCGGAGAAAATCGGCCAGCGCGGCCGCCGTCTTGTTCTCCTGCACCAGGACCGCGCAGGTCAGGCCGCGCGCCAGCGGCTGGATTTCCCCGAGGATCTGATGGACGATCCTCCAGCGGTCGGCCTCGTCGCCGCCGTGGAGCAGCGCCGCCTGTCCGTCGTACGCCGGCACCGCGGACTCGTGCGGCTCCCATTCGGCGCTCCAGGCCGCACCCGCCTCCGGGAATAGGCCGCCGAGCGCCGCCTTGGCCCCGAAGACGGCGTTCACCATCTCGATCAGCGGAGGTCCCGAGCGCCAGGAGCGGACGAGCCGGTCCTCCGCGATCGTTCCGGGGACCGCGTTGTAGTGGTCGAAGATCTCGCGGAACAGCCGGGGATCGCCGCCGCGCCAGCGGAAAATCGCCTGCTTCACGTCGCCCACGCAGAAGAAGCTCCGGCGACCTTCAGCGTCCTGAACGGCCTCGTCGATCAGATTCCGCAGGATGCTCCATTGCGCGAAGTTCGTGTCCTGAAACTCATCGAGCAGCCAGTGGTCGATCTCGGCGTCGAGGCGGTAGTCGAGGTAGAGCCGCTCGCCCGCGCCGGCCGTGGAGGCGGAAAGGGCCACGGGCTGCAGGAGCCGCTGCACGTCCGCGAAGGTCAGCTTGCCCGCGTGCCGCACCGTCTCATGGTACCGGTCCTCGTAGGCGCGCAGCATCGCGTGTATGCCGCGCGTTGCCTCGAGCCGCCGCCGCAGTTCCCCGCCGAAAACGCGCCGCACGAGTTCGGCCAGCGCCGCGCCCGCCGCGGCGGTCAGCGGCTGCGCCTTCCGGTCGAAGTGGAGGACGGCGCGGCCCGAGGGCAGCTCGTTCCAGGCTTCGAGCGCCTTTGCCAGGACGTAGGTGAGCTCGTCCGGCAGCGTCGCCCCCGGAGCCCAGACCGCGAGGGCCGCAATGAAAGCCTCCCAGCGGGCCTGCTGCTTCGGGGCTGGCGCCGCCGTCCGCAGGCCCTCGCGCAGGGCCCGCACGCAGGCATCGGCCGGGGCCGCGTCTTCCAGCCATGGATTTCCCCTCGGCCAGATCCGTGCGGGCTGGCCCCAGAGCCCGGCGTCGGGCGCGCTCAGGAAGATCTCCAGGTGCTCGTCGAGGAAACGGTCGAGCCGCGGCCCGAGGCGCTTTTCCTCCGCCCCGAAAGTCGCTCGCTTGAACTCCTCGATGAAGTCCTGCTGCGCCTGCAGCCCCCCGCCCCGCAGGCCGACAAAAATCCGGCGCAGCACCCGCTGGCGCTCGAGCTGCGCGGCATGCGGCTGCAAGAGCTCGAACTCACCCGCCAGCCCAAGCTCGAAGGGAAACAGACGCACGATGCGCCCAAAAAAACCGTCGAGGGTCCCCAGCCGAAGCTGCGGCATTGCCTCGACGACCCGGCGGAGCATGCGCAGGAAATCCGCGCAGCCCAGTCTGGGCTGGCCGATGTCCCCGGCCAGGCGGCCCGCGGCGGCCGGCTCCCGGGCCGCTCCAGCCAGCTTGCGCAGGATTTCGTCGAAGAACTCGCCCGCGGCCTTCCGCGTGAAGGTCAGGGCCACGATCCGCTCGGGGCGCGCACCGAGCGCAAGGAGCGCCACGAAGCGGTTCGTCAGGGCGAAGGTCTTGCCCGACCCCGCCGAGGCGAGGATCATCATGTGGCGGCTGGGCGCGGTCATGCGGGTTCCTCCGCCGGCCACGCGACGCTGGCCCCGGCGCCGTGGTGGAAAAACGCTGCGAAATCGTCGTGTTCGGCGCGGATCTCCTCGCGAGGCGGCCAGAATTCCCCGGCACGGATCGAGCGGCACACCGCGGCCGCGCAACGCGCGGCCGATTCCCGGAGCCCGGCCGAGTCGTCCTCCCAGAGGGCGAGCCGGGTCTCGCCCGCCGCCTTGGGCAGGTTGAAGTAACCGCAGACGATGGGTCCGGGAAACTCGGCGGCAAGCCCCTGGCGGTAGAAGGGCAGCTGGAGATCCGCCCAGACGCGCGGCGCGTCCTCTCCCGTGTACATCGCGTCGGGGGCTGGAGTCTCGTCCGACCGCGGCGCACGCAGGTGGACTTCCCGCGGCGACCGGGCCACGTCCGAGGTCTTGTAGTCGAGGACGCGGATCGCGCCGGAAGCCAAATGACGGTCGATTCGGTCCACCTTTCCGCTGACCCGAAGGCCTTCGATCTCGAGCCGGACCTTGCGCTCGACGTCGATGATCCGCCAGCCGTCCGCGCATTCCCTGGCCTGGACGGCCGCTGCCTGGCCCAGCCGCTGGCGCGCGGCCTCGCGCTGGACAATAAGCGGCACGGTGAGGTTTTCCCCGAATCGGGCGTGGATGCACAGGTCGAGCTCGGCGGAGAGAAAGGCGCGGAGCACCGCCGCATCGGCGCACTCGCGCAGGTCGGGACGGCGGCCCATGGCCTCCAGCGCCGCGTGGCAGAGCGTGCCGAAATCGAGGTCGTCGAGTTCGCTTTTCGCCGCGTCGAAGGGCCGCAGGTCGAGGACGTGCCGGAGGTAGAAGCGGAAGGGGCACGAGAGCCAGTCGCGGAGCGCTGTGACCGCAACGCGGGTGGGAGGCGCCGTCCCTGCGGGCGGTTTCAGCCGCCACGCCCGCGTCCACACGAGCGGCGCCCCCGAGGGCGGAAGCGTCCGGAACAGCGCGTCCACCCGCGCGGGCAGCTCGGCCTCGGGACAGCGCAGGAGGAGGCGCGAGGGCCGCAGCGGATCGCCCGCGGCGGAGGCCTTGCCGAAAAGGAGGTCGAGCCGGCCGGCGTCGGCCCGGCAAGAGGCGAGAGCCTGCAGGAGATAGGCGTCCCGGGCCAGCCGGTCGGCGTTCGTCTTGAGCCCGAGCTTTTCCCGCAGCGACTCCGGCAGGAAGGCATCGCCAGCGATCGCGTCCGGGACGCTGCCGTCGTTCATTCCGGCCACAGCGAGGTGGGGCGCATCCTCCCAGAGAAGCTCGAGCCAGCCCTGCAGCTCGAGCGCGCCCGCGGGCTTCTCCGCGGCAACCCTGTCCTCCCCGAAGAGCCGCAGCGCCAGTTCCCAGAGGTCCGGGGGCGGCAGCTCCGCGGCCGCGGCTGCGCATTGGCCGACCGTCTTCGCCCAGGCCTCCGCGCCCTCCGCCAGCCGCGCGTCGGCCGGATTCGCCCATTCGAGACGGCGGGATGCGAAGATCGCCTGCAAAGGCGCGATGGCGGCCGAAGTGAAATCCGCAGCCATCAGGCCGGCCCGAAGGGCATCGATCTCCGCCAGGGCAGGGCCCAGGGAGGGAAACCCTTCGAGATTCGCGGCCTGCTCGCGGGCTCCGGCGAGATCGGCAGGCAGATGGCGGGCCCGCAGCTCGTCGAGCCCCTCCAGCCAGGGCCCGGCCGAAAAGGACGGTCCCAGGCGCGACGAGAGAAAGTCGATCGCGGCCGGGCAGCGCCCCAGGGTCTCCACCGCCTCGAAGACGGGATCGCGCGCGATGTCCGCGAGTGCCGCCACGAGATGATGGAGCGCGTCATGCCGGCGGGGGCGCCCCTCGGGGTCGAAGGTCTTGAAGCCCCGGCGGATCAGGGCGCTTTCAAGGGCCGGCGCCACCTCGCGGTCCGCGACGCCGATCGCCAGAAGCCCTTCGGGCAAGCCATACGTTTCGGCGAGGACGGCGACAGCGTTCGCCTGCTCGGACGGATCGGCGCAGAGCCGCACCTGCGCCGCAAAGTCCGGCAGGTCCAGCACCCGCGCCTGCCAGGCGCGGGCGACCGGCCGGCCCCAGCCGTCAAAGGCGTCGGCGAGATCCGCCGGAGCCAGGATGAGCACATCGACGTCCTGGACCGCCGCCCTGGCCTCGAGCGCCGCCAGCGCGAGCGGCATGGGATCGGGCGTGCCGGCGAGGATGAGGCGTTCGCCGGAGGAAACCGAGGCGGGCTGGCGTGAACCGGCAATCTTCGCCGCCTGGGCGTCCCGCAGGCCGCTCGCGCTCAGGCGCGCATCGCAGGCCTCCTCCAGGGCCGCAAGTTGCCTCCAGCGGGTCGCCTCCGGCAAATCGGCCCCGGCCCGGTCAACGACGCCTCCCATGCGCAATCCCGCCTCGGCCAGCGTCGCCTGCACTCCGAGCAGCTGGTCCGCGACCCGCAGACCCCAGGCGAGTCCATGCGCAGGCGGATCGGTCGGGAAGACTTCGCGGCAGGCGGCAAAGTCGGCGGCCTGCAGCGTCCGCGCCCAGGCGAGCAGGGACTCGAGCCGGGAGGCCGATCCGGGCACCGGCGCAACCAGCGCCTCGGGGGTCAGAATCCGTGGAGGGAAAACCGCCTGGCTGCGCCCGGCGGCGTGGGCCGCCAGGGCCTCACGCAGCCGGCGGCCCGCCTGCCGGGTGGGCAGGACGATCGCGAAGGAGGAAAGATCGAGGGGACCGCCGCCGGCCCAGCCATGAGTCAGAAACTCGACCACTTGGGGCAGCAGCGGCTTGTCCCAGGGTAAGAAGTGACGACGGACGGGCATGGCGATGGCGACTTCCCGGTGATAGCAATCGGCCCGGGCTTACCAAGCTTAGTATCACAGGCACCGCCCACTCCGGGTTTTCGGCCAAAAAAAAGCCCCGCGGCCCGGAGGCGGCGGGGCGAAACCAAAAGGACGGCCCTTACTTTGCCGCGGCGGCGAAGATGTGCTTCGATGCGCGCGCCTTCGCGTGGCTGGCCGCATTGCGATGGACAACACCGGACTTGACCGCCCGGTCCATCGCGGAGACGTAGGCGATGCCGGAGGTCTTCGCGGCGGCGGCATCCTTGGCGGCGATGGCGGCCTCAAATTTCTTGTGCAGGCTCTTGAGCCGGGACTTGAGCGCCTTGTTGCGCAGCGTAAAGCGGATGGCTTTGCGCGCTGCCTTGATTGCTGATTTGGTATTGGCCATGGGTCTTGCGTTGCTGGGAGCCGGCCAAGGACTCAAACCCGGGCGCGGGAGTCAAGGGCTTTCCCCGCGGGATAGTGGGTCAGTGTGAAATGGGCTTCCCGAAACGGTCAAACTCGCCACCACACTTCTTGCAGGTCCAGCCCCCGGTAAAAGCCTGCCTCCAACTGGTCGGTATTCTAATTGCCGCCGCACGAGTTTGACAAAATGGGCAAAAAACAGGCAGCGGGTTAATATGCCCTTTGCGGACATAATAGGCCCTTAAGCGCTTTTGAATGGGGAGGCTGATCAACATCGCTCCTACAAACCCCAAAATATAGACCAAAAGTTTGGCAGCCGAAGTCACGCCGCAGCTTTCGATGCTGAATCGATCAGCGCAATGACATCTGAAAGCTCCCAGCCCCGGGTTGAAACCCCTGCCGCCATCGCCGGTGTGACTCGCAGGGATTGGTGAATCCGGCAGAAATTGTAGTACATGAAGAACAAGGCCAGCATGTGCTCGTGGTTCTCAACCTTTTTGGAAAAGGCGTTGGTTAGGCGGGTGAACCGGCGATTGCCCATGCGGAGGCTCAGGTTTGAGCGTTCGATGAAGCTGGTCAAAACGTGCGCATGGTTGGGCGTGCCGGTGATCTTGGCCTTGCGAGCGCCCATCCCCTCATACTTCTTCTTCCAGTTGTAGAATGTGGCCTCGGACACGCCCATCTGTCGGGTAATCTCCGCTATCTTCTGGCCGCCCTCGGCCTGCTTCAATGCGTAGACGATCTGTTCGTTGCTGTACCCCTTCTGCTTCATTGGTGGCTCCTTTTGGGGAGACCACCCCAGTCGAGTCCTCTAGACGCCTGTAGTCCAGTTTAACGGGTCAAGGCCAGGCTTCGCCCAATCGTTCGTGTCTCCGTCGAAACCAATCGACTCCGTTGGGCAACCGTCGGCCGCCAACAGCGCCGCATCCTGCTCCAACTTGTCGCGCGGTTGCGCGAAGACGAATGCCCAACCCATTTCGTTTGACTCACGAAATGTGGCCGGAGCCGTCTTGACGCAGAGTTCGCAGTAAATGCATGTCCCATCCACATAAAATTTGCCCGGCGAGTTTTGGGGGACGCGATCGTGAAATGAGGCCATGTCGGAAGTGCCTAGCATTGATTGCAGCGCAGCCAACGGCACAATCCATTATTGTAATGTATAAATAATTTCTACCTGCACGTTATATTTGAGAAAAAATTCTGGTATAAAATGGAAATGAAAAATCCAGTTATTCCATCACCCTATCCGGTCGAAAGAATCCAATACGACGGTAAGGCCATCCAGTTCGCCAATCTGCCTGCCTCGCACGGAAACCAAGTTAGTGGGTCAGGCGAGCTTTCCGCTAGAGTCAATGACGCCAAGATTGGCTTTGTGGATATTCTTGCCCGCAACTGGTATGGTCAACATGGCGTAGCTTACACCTTTCCTCTCTCAAAAGAGCAGGTTGATCGACTTAAGGACGACGGGGAAGGTGGTTTCCTCTTAAATTGAAAGGTGGGATACCTCCCACGCGGTAGTCGTGCGTCTCGATTCTGGGAGGACCCTCTGGGGCTGCGCTGCACAATTCCCCAACCGGCCGGCGCAGCCCGCCTTCTCCTCCAGGGGAGTTCGGCGAAGAGGCGACCAACGGAGCTCCTCTCATGCCCCTTCTGGGCTTCTCCCAGCTCCGAGACGTTAGAATTCGGCCGATACCGTCAGAAAGAGGTCGCGGGGCGTCAGGACGCTGTAGGTGCTGCTGAGCGGATTGGTCTTCGGCGATTTCAACAGCTGGACCTTGCGGTTGAAGAGGTCGTCGACCTGGAGCCGCGCCTTGACGCTATGAACGAAGCTGCCGCGCGGCAGCTTCCAGCCGTAGCCCAGCGATAGATTCCAGAGGGTGTAGCCCGACTGCACGGCGGCAAAGGAGCCGGTTGGAAGCGGGAGGTCGGGGCTCGGGGCTCCGGAATACACGGTGTACTGCCCGATATACTTGCCCATGAGCGAGGTGAAGAACCCTCCCCTGTCGTAGATGGCGCCGAGTCCGATCGTCTCCTGCGGAACGCTTTCCACCCGGCGCTTGGAGCCCTTGTAGGTCGCGTAGTTCCGCGAGCCGTTTGCAAAGATGCTCAGGCCATTCCCCACGTAGAACGTGGCCTCGCCTTCGGCCCCGTAATAGTACGCGCCCCGGGCGGTGAAAAAGAGCATGTCGTTCGAATCGAAATTGGGAGTTCCGGGAATCTCGGCGGGATTCAGGAACTGGACCGGGATGTTGTTGTAGTTGATCCAGTACCCATCGACATCGAAGTTGAACCGATCCGTCTTGTAGACCGTGCCTGCCTGATAGTTCGTGGTCGTCTGGATTTTGACCAGGTTGAGCTGGGGATTGGCCTCCGAAGACTGCGCCAGGGCGGGCGTCAGCATGCCCTGGGCGACCTGCACATAGCCCGACCAGTTGGGACCGAAGCGATCGTTGAGCGAAACGAGCGGCAGGGTCTTGGCGTATGTCTTCTCGAACGAAAACGCCTGGACTTCCTTGTCCTGGTTGACGGGACCCTGGATGTAGCGGTTGACGCTCAGGTACTTGACGCCGGCATCGAGGCTCAGGTCCTGGGTGATGTGCCAGGTGTAATCGATGTAGGGCTGCCAGGTGCGGGTCCAGAAATGCATGTTCCAGGCATAGCCCTTGTTGGAGCCCGCATGGTTCACGTCGACAAAGTTGTTCTGCACCACAGGCCCCGCCAAGGAATTGAATTCATCGTAGAAGTAATTGTAGCGCGGGCCGTGCTGGTAGTCGAACCACACGCCGGTCTTCAGCGAGCCGAAGCTGTCGTCATGGGTCACGGCAAAATAATCGCCATAGGCGCGGACGACGTTGACCTTCACCTGGCCGCCCGGGTCCTTCTTGCTCGGTCCCGAATTCTGGTTCGGGGACTCGTGGCTGACGTTGTTGTAATTGAAGGTGTAGACCTTGTCGTGGACCTGCCACCCCGAATCGAGTTCGCTGTCCAGGGCGACGTACTCCATGTCGGCATGCTTCTCCTGGTGATTGCGCTGGTAGTCGTCGCCGTTGGGATCGAGGAGATTGTTCGTCTGCCCGAAGTTGCGGCCGAGCGTGAGAATCTGCAGCTCCGTCGGATTGGAGTCGTTCGGGTTGTTGAACTTGATGTTGTTGTAGGTGCCGAGGACGGTGAGGGTCGTGTTCTTGCCGATCGGCTGGAGATACTTGATGTAATAGGTGTTGCGGTGGAGCGTCCCGAACGTGCGGTAGCCGTCCGAGGTCATGTACTGGTACATCGCGATGATCGAGGCGTTGTTCGCCTTGGGCAGAAGTCCCGTGTTGACCTCGATGTTGGCCAGCTCGGTCACGTAGCTTCCGTAACTCAGGGTCGAGATGATCGAGGGATCGGGGCGCGGATCCTTGGAGAACATGGCTACCGTTCCACCGAACGTCGCCATGCCGATCGTGGCGGCCGTGCCCGGACCGCGGTCGATTTCCTCCCTGCCGATCAGTTTGGCGGGAAAGTAGCTCGTCGTGTGGTGGGTGAAATCGTTGCCGTCGCCGAAGGGGATTCCGTCGAAGGTGACGTTGTAGAAACCGTCGGCAAGGCCGCGGAGGGTCAGCTTCGACTCGTTCAGGCCCGGGCCGTTCGTGTTGAACATCGTCATGCTGGGCGCCAGGTTGGCGACCATGGCATAGTCGGCCGTGGGCGGGATGTTGTTGTTGATCGTCTGGACGCTGATGGACGACTGGGGCTGGAGCGCGTCGAGCTTGCTGTCGGTCGGCGCGGCCGTCTCGGCGGAAACGCGGGGCGAATTGACCTCAACCTCCTCGAGGCGCTCAATGGGGCCGCTCGGCGCGGCGGGCGCGAGCGCGTCGGCGGCCCGGAGGGCGGCCGAGAGGGCGGCGGCTGAAAGGGCCGCGCCGAATATACGTGTCAGGGAAGAGCTGAAGCAGCGGTGTGTTAGGTTCACGCCCGCATAATGCCCGGCCATTGTGGCTTGCCGGTGGCGCCGGCGTTACAAATCCGAAACGATGCCTAAATATTTTCCGCGCCCGGTCCCCGCTACCTTGCCTCCAGCCTTGTCCTCAAGTCCCCGATATTCCTGAGCGCCTGGCTGCGCCCCGGCCAGTCCGGAGGACCGTCCCGCAGCGCCTGCTCGAGATCCAGCAGTCCGCCGGCCGCGTCCCCGCGCCCCGCGCGGACGATTCCGCGGACGTAGAGCGCGTCGGCAGAGTGCGGCTGCAGGAGCACCGCCCGGTCGGCATCGGCGAGCGCCTCGCCGCTCCGTCCGAGCTGATAATAGGAAACGGCCCGGTCGGCGAGCGCCTCGGCATTGCCGGGATCGAGGGCGAGGGCGATCCCAAACCGCCTGACCGCGCCCGAGGGATCGCGCGCGCTGTTGAGCGCCGCTCCCTGCTGCACGTAATAACGCGGGTCGAGGAGCTGCGGCGGATGGCGGGCGTTGTCGAGTTCCGTGTGCCAATAGAAGATCGGCTCCGTCCAGTCTCCGACGACATGCCGCGCGGGAAATACGAGGTTCAGCCCGCAGGCGGCAAAAAGGAAGGCGCGCACCCTGGCGGGCTCGCTGCGGTGCCAGAGCAATATTCCGATGATGGCCGCGGGAAGGACGATCGAAACCGAGCGGCTGAGATCGTTTGCCGCGACCAGGTTCACCGCAACGCTCGCCCCGAGCAGCAACCCAAGCGCGGCCGCTCGCGGCGCGCCCGCCCGCCGTTCGCGCGCGAGCCAGGCGAGCACGAACACCCAGGCCCAGCGAAGCCCCTGCCACAGGCCCGCGGCGTAAAATCGAATGTTCCTCGCCGGAGTCTGCTCGCGGAGATAAAGCCCCGTCACGGAATCGTGCCCCAGGGCGAAGGCGCCCAGCCGCACGGCCACCCAGGGAAGCAGGGCGGCCCCGAAGAGCGCCCAGTCGCTCCGCAGCTCCCGCGGACTCCGAGGCGTCCCGAAGGCTGCCTGGCATCGGGCGCGGATCGCGAGGCAGAGCGGCAGCGTGAGGACAAACCGCTCGTCGATCCAGGGTGCGACCAGGATCGCGGCGACCGCCCAGCGCCGCCCCGGTGAAAACGCGACGAGGAGCAGACCCAGGACGTACCAGGAGTCAAAATACGCGAGCCATCCCGTGGATACGAAGAACCAGGAGCAGGTCGCGGCGATCGTGGTGGCCGCCAGGCTCTCCCACCCGCCCAGTCCGCAGGAGAGGAGTATGCGGGCGACAAGAAAGAGGACCAGCAGGCAGCCGAGATGCGGCAGGGCCAGATAGAGCGCGGGAGGCAGCCGGAGCGCGTGCCCGAGGAGCGGGAAAAAAAGGCGCCAGGCAATGACCCGGTCGGTCGGGCTGTCGGGTCGCAGAAAGGGATCCTGCAGCTGGCGAAGGGCGTCAGCCGCCCGGTTCAGCGCCGGATCGGCCGCCAGCTCCGGGATGTTCAGGCCGCGCCACGTCACGAAAGACGGCGTGAACATGAACAGCGATGCGGCGGCGGCCAGCAGCGCGATGCCGGCCGCACGGATGCAGGGACGCGATGCGATGCTGGCGGTGTTCAAAACGAAATTAACTTAGCTTTGGGGCCGGTAAGCCGGATTCTGTTCCCCCCGGCAAGCCGGGGTTCAGCCGTCATTTCTCTCGAGCCGGCCGAAGCCGGCTCGCCACGCCTTCGCTCGCGCGCCGAAGCGCGCCAGCGAAGGCGGGTGCGACATACCCGAGACTATCGGACGGGCCGCCCAGTCTCCTATTTTGTCT
>CAZJNA010000089.1:0-12777 GCA_964547325.1 uncultured Opitutaceae bacterium
CGCGGACCGGGCCGTGTCGAGAATGGCCTGCTTTCCTGTCGCAAGGAATGGCAGCAGAGGGACAAGCCCGCATCGTTCCGGATTCTGCCCGGGCTGGGGCGCAGGCCCCGATTGCTCGAGCCAGTGAGGGACGGAGATCTCCCTCAGGCCCGCCCAGACCTTGAACAGGATCCTGTCCATGAGTTCGGCGCTCGCGGCGCTCGAATCGATGTTTCCGGATCCCGGTTCCGCCCCAAGCAGTTCCGCCCAGCGGCGCCGCAATTCGGGATGCCGGAGCTCGGAGGCAGTCAGATAGGACCAAATCACGGCGCCAGTATAGGGGTTTCACCCTACCCCGCTCCGCGAATTTTGCCCAATTTTGCGCGGCTATTGGCCGCCGCCGGCCGGCCCGGCAATCGGATTGCTCACTTTGCCAGAGTCCGGATGTACGCGACGAGCGTCTTGATTTCGTCGTCCGAGAGTTTCGCGGCAAAAGGCTTCATCCGGCTTTTTCCGTCAGCGTCCTTGAATCCATCCTTGAGCGCCGCGAACGCCTGATCGTCGGTAAAAGCCTTCTGGTAGCCGGCATCGGTCAGGTCCTTTGCGCCGAGCAGCTTTCCCGCCTTGGTGTGGCCTGCTCCGTCGGTTCCATGGCAGGACGAGCAATTCTTTCCCCAGGTATCGGGAGCATCGGCTGAGTATCCGGCCGAGGCGGCCAAAATGAGAATCGAGGCGACAGTTACGGGTAAGGCACGGTTATTCATATGGATTGAACAATTTTGGTACGTTGCGATCCGCCCGATTGGGTGGCAAGCATGGTCGCATGGCGGCGGAATCAGGGCGGCGAGGGCCGATCGGCCTCGGCGGCAGTTGCCATTCATTGTGCAAAAATTGTCCGGACGATTAGCGAACCCGCAATAAATGGGGGCTTTTTGTCAATCGGCGCGGAGCCCGGACTGCCGGCTGCCTGTAGCCTGGGGTCCATGAGCGACATACGAATCGAAGCCTCGTCCGACGCCCGGGCCCGCCCCCTGGACTTCCTGTTCGCACCCAGGGCGGTGGCTGTCGTCGGAGCGACGGAAAAGGCGGGCAGCGTGGGCCGGGCGGTTCTCGAAAACCTCCGGGAGTTCTCCGGCGCGGTCTATCCGGTGAATCCAAAGCGACCGAGCGTTCTCGGCATCCCCGCGTTTCCCTCCCTGGGCGCCCTCCCGGGGAGGGTGGATCTCGCCATCATCGCGACTCCCGCCCCCACGGTTCCGGGAATCATCCGGGAATGCGCCGCCTGCGGCGTCAAGGGCGCGATCATACTCTCGGCCGGCTTCAAGGAGTGCGGCGCGGACGGCGCGGCGCTCGAAGTGCAGATCCTCGCGGAGGCCCGCAAAGGCGGCTTGCGCATTGTGGGCCCGAACTGTCTCGGCATCATGGCGCCCCACGCGGGGCTCAACGCCACGTTTGCGGCAGCGCTCGCCCGTCCGGGCAACATCGCCTTCATCAGCCAGAGCGGAGCCCTCTGCACGGCCATCCTCGGATGGAGTTTCAGAAAGGGCGTCGGCTTCAGCGCTTTCGTGTCGGTGGGCTCGATGCTGGACGTCGGCTGGGGGGACCTGATCACCCACCTCGGCGAGGATCCCAATACCCACAGCATTGTCATCTACATGGAGTCTGTGGGAGATGCCCGGACATTTCTGTCCGCCGCCAGGGAGGTCGCGTTCACCAAGCCGATCATCGTGATCAAGGTCGGGCGGACGGAGGCGGCTGCCAAGGCGGCGGCCTCGCACACGGGCGCGCTGACCGGCAGCGACGACGTGCTCGACGAGGCATTCCGTCGGGTGGGCGTCCTCCGGGTCGATACGATCGGGGAGCTATTCAATCTGGCGCAGATCGCTGCCAAGCAGCCGCTGCCCCGGGGCCCGCGCCTGTCGATCGTCACGAACGCCGGGGGCCCGGGCGCCCTTGCCCTCGACATGCTCGTGACGAGCGGGGGAGAGCCCGCCCAGCTCTCGCCCGGCACGCTTTCGGCACTCGATGCATTGCTGCCCGCACCCTGGAGCCATGGGAATCCCATAGACATACTCGGCGACGCCGACGCGGCCCGCTACGCCGGCGCCGTCGAGCTCGCGGTGCGCGAGCCCGAGAGCGACGGGGTGCTGGTGATCCTGACGCCCCAGGCGATGACAAATTCCACGGCGACGGCCGCCCTGATGCGCCGATTCGCCAAGGTGGACGGAAAGCCGGTGCTCGCCAGCTGGATGGGCGGCTCGGAGGTCGACGCCGGGCGCCACATCCTGACCGACCTCGGAGTGCCGGTCTTCGACTATCCGGATACGGCCGCCCGCGCCTTCGCCTATATGTGGCGCCGCAGTTCGAACCTGCGATCGCTCTACGAGACTCCCGCATTGTCGGCGCCTTCCGAGGGCGGATCGGGCGCCCGGGCGCGGACAGCCGGGATCATTCGCGCGGCCCGGGACTCCGGACGCACCCTTCTGACCGAGCACGAGGCCAAGGAGGTCATATCGGCTTACGGGATTCCCACGGTCGAGACGCGGGTGGCCCTGGGCGAGGATGCAGCGGTCGCCGCAGCCGAGGCGCTCGGGTATCCGGTCGCGGTCAAGCTGCATTCCGAGACAATCACGCACAAGACCGACGTCGGTGGCGTGCGGCTGGACGTAACGGGCGCTTCCGGTGTGCGCGAAGCGTGGCGGGGGATCCGTGATTCCGTCGAGGCGAAGGCCGGCGCGGGGGATTTCCTTGGGGTGACGGTCCAGCGGATGGCGCCGCGCGACGGATACGAGCTCATACTCGGAAGCAGCATGGATCCCCAGTTCGGCCCCGTCCTCCTCTTCGGCGCCGGCGGGCAGCTGGTCGAGGTGTTCAAGGATCGGGCGCTCGGCCTGCCGCCGCTCACGGCGACCCTTGCGCGACGCATGATGGAGCGGACCAGGATCCTGTCCGCCCTCAAGGGTGTGCGCGGACGACGGCCGGTCGACATCGCCGCTCTCGAACAGCTCCTCGTCCGCTTCAGCCTGCTTGTAGCCGAACAGCCAAGGATACGGGAGATCGACGTCAATCCGCTCCTTGCGGCTCCCGGGGGCTTTGTCGCCCTCGACGCAAGAATCGTGCTGCACGATGCCCGGATCAGCGATTCGCAGCTGCCGAAGCTGGCGATCCGTCCCTACCCCATCCAGTATGTGACTTCGGGAACGCTCAACGACGGAACACCGGTCACGATCCGCCCCATCCGGCCAGAAGACGAGCCGCTGGTCGCCAAGTTCCATGGCACGCTGTCGGAGCTCAGTGTTTACAACCGGTATTTTGAGCTGCTTAAGCTGGAGCAGCGCACCGCCCACGAGCGGCTTGCGCGGCTTTGCTTCATAGACTACGACCGCGAAATCGCCCTCGTGGTGGAGCGCCACGACCGCGTCACCGGCGAGAAGGCGGTGATCGGCATCGGTCGGCTGAGCAAGCTTCAGGGGTCAAGTGCGGCGGAGTTCGCCCTCCTGATCGGCGACCCCTGGCAGACCCACGGGCTCGGAACGCGCCTGCTCGGCCTCCTGGTTCAGATCGCCCGGGATGAGAACCTCGAGCGGATACACGGCGATATTTTGGCGGACAATCTGGCGATGAAGGAGGTGTGCCGGAGAGCGGGTTTTGCGTTCGAGCCGGCTGCCGGATCCGCTGCGATCAGGGCCGAACTCAGGCTATGATTCTGCGGGTGATCAAATGATGCGTTCGGAATGGCAAGGATTGCGGAGACCTGCCGGGGGCGGATCGGTAAGGTAACCACTAAGGTTACACCCTACACCGCTGCCATGAAGACCATCCTGGTTCCCGTAGACTTCTCCCCTGTCACCAAACGGGTGATCGCGGAGGCCGCGGCGCTTGCCCGGGGCACGGGAGGCCACCTGGTCTTCATCCACGTCGTCCAGCCGCCCGTCATCGTCACGGATTACGCGGGAATGACGCTGGAGGATACGGAGCAGCTTATGGTGGACGCGCGCCGATGGGGCGCCCGGCGGCTGGTCCGATTGCGTGCGCGGCTGCGGGGAAAGCGAATCCAAGCCGATGCGATGCTCGAGAGCGGCGCTCCGGTTTCCTGCATCCTCGCCGGGGCCAGGAAGCTGAAGGCCAGCCATATCGTCATCGGTTCACACGGGCATTCCGCATTTTACGACCTTCTGATCGGCAGCACGGCGAGGGGCATCCTGAAACAGGCGGAATGCCCCGTGGTCGTCGTCCCGGCCCGCCTCGAAAAAGCGGCGCGCGCGTCCCGGAAAATGCTGGCGGCGGTGCGATGAAGGCCGGGGATGCTATCCATGCAAAGCACGCTCGTTGACGATCTGCGCGCCAAGCGTCCTGCGATCTACTCCCGCTGGAAGGAAGTCCTGAGCCTCGACCCGGAGACCAGCCCGCTTGGAGATCCCGAGATCCTGGTCTACATGATCGATCTGACGCTCGACGAACTGTTTCGGGATCTGGGCGGATCTGACGGGGCCACGGGGCGGGCCCATGCCGCAGCGGCAGCCTGCGCCTGTGGGCGGAATCCCTACACGAACTACTTTGCCGCCGGGAGGCAGGCGGTGAGGGAGGCCCTCATTCTCGCGCAGGCGAATCTTGCGCCGCTTCTTCCTGCCGACCGGGACGCGGCTTTCCGCGATCTCGATGAGGCCTATGGCCGGATCGAGCGCAGTCACGTTGACCTCTTTTGCTCCGTCTGCCAGCATAAGCCCGGGACGGGCTTTGAGCACACGTCTCAACATGAAACCCATAGATAAGAAATATGGGCGACATCCGAGCCGAAGTTTTGGATCTGCTGTCCAACGGACGGCGGGCATCTGAATCCGGGCCGCTTTCCATGCAAAGACACAGTCACTCCCTCCTCATTCGCCGCGTCTCAACCGCCGTAGTCGCGGGATTCGCATTCCTTGTACCCATTTCAATCTGCCGCGCGCTCCCAAGCTTTGCGCGGCAGATGAACATGCAATGCATCGCGTGCCATACTTCGTTCCCGGCGCTCACGGACCTGGGCCGCCAATTCAAGCTGAGTGGCTATACCATGAGCGCCGACCAGACGGACCTCCCCCCCATCGCGGTCATGCTCCAGCCTTCGTTTACGCGAACGCAAACCGGACAGCAGGGTGGCGCCGCTCCGGGCTTTGGCAGCAATAACGACTACGCGATGAGCCAGGTCAGCGTCTTCTACGCCGGCCGGCTCTTCGGTCCCTATGCCTCGAAATGGCTCGGTGCCGACAGCTCCTCCGTGCTGAACAAATTCGGAATTTTTTCCCAAACGACCTACAATGGCGTTTCGAAGACCTGGTCCTGGGACAACACCGAGGTGCGCTTTGCCGATATCGGATCGATCGCAGGACACGCGGCCACGTACGGGATCTACTTGAATAACAATCCCACGCTCCAGGATCCTTGGAACGGCACGCCTGCGTGGAGTTTTCCCTATTCGGGCTCCAAACTCGCTCCGACGCCGGCCGCGGCGCCTATGATCGATGGCGCGTTGGCCGGTCAGGTGGGCGGTGCGGGAGCTTATTGCATGGTCGACAACAGCTTTTACGTCGACGTTGCGGGATACCGGACGCTCGGCGCGCGTTATCAACGTGGTTTGGGCGTGAATCCGTCGGGCGAAACGCAGATCACGGGCTTGGCGCCCTATGTTCGAATCGCGTACACAAGACCGATCGGCGACGCAACGTGGGAGGTGGGTGCGTTCGGCCTCGATGCCGGCACCTATCCGGGACGGGATCCGAGCGCCGGGAAGGACAGGGTTGCGGATTGCGGCATCGATTCGCAAATCCAGAAGGCGATCGGCGAGAACGATATCGCCGCGTATGTCACCGCCATTCACGAACGCGATCGTTGGAATGCGAGCCGCCCCTTGGGGAATGCCACCAACGCATCCGATTCCCTGACCGAATACAAAGCCACGGTCGACTGGCTCTGGGACAAAACGTGCGGCCTTGCCGCCCAATATTTCTCCAAGAGCGGGACGAGGGACGCGCTTGCCTATTCATCCAGCCGGACGGGTTCGCCCAATAGCGACGGATACGTATTGCAGGCCAGCTACCTCCCATTGAACAAGGGCACCGGCCCCGCCTTCTGGCCAAGGAGCAACATCAAATTCTCCCTGCAGTATGTCATCTACAATCGGTTCGACGGATCGAAGACGAACATCGACGGCGCCGGTCGGAACGCGAAGGACAATAACACGCTCTATGGCGAGGCGTGGATAGTATTTTAAGACGGCTCCATCCAATGACCCATTTCCAATCCTAAATTCATGAAAATAAAAACTTTCGCCGTATACCACCTGCCCGCCGCCATCCTTCTGTCGCTGATTGCCGTTGCAATCCAACCGGCTGCGCGTTCCGCCGAACCGGAAAAGACGGTCGTGATTGTCTCCAACGACAACCTGAAGTTCAACGTCACCAAGATTGAGGCGAAACCGGGTGAGAAAATCCACGTCCAGCTTCGGAACGAGGGCACGCTTCCCAAGGCCAGCATGGGGCACAATTGGATCCTTCTCGACAGCGACGCCGAGGCGGTACCGTACGCCATGGCGGCAATTCCGGCGCGCGATACCGCCTTTCAACCGAAGGCGCTGGCTTCGCATGTCCTGGCCTGCATTCCGCTTCTTGGCCCGAAGGAAGTCGGCGACGTGACCTTTGAAGCCCCGACCAAACCGGGAAAGTATCCCTACATCTGCTCGTGTTCCGGCCACTCCTTGACCGGAATGCGGGTCGAATTGATCGTAAAATGATGAAAACCATATTCTGTTCCCATCTTGCTGCGCTTGCGGCTTTCTTACTGGCTGGCTGCGGGAAAAGCGACGCCCAGCCGGCTGCGGTGGCCGTCCCGGCCCCGCGCGTCATAGCCATAACCGCCGGAGACGACATGAAGTTCAGCGTGACTGCGATCGAGGCAAAGCCCGGCGAAAAGCTGAGGATCACCCTGGCCAACATCGGTGTCGTGCCGAAGGCGGCCATGGCGCATAACTGGGTGCTTCTGAAGGCCGGCACGGACCCAGCCGCGTTTGCGGTTGCCGCTATCCCGGCCAAAGATACTGGATATATTCCGGAATCCCTGAAGGACGAGGTGATCGCGCGAATTGACCTGATTGGTTCCGGCGAGAGGGGCGAAATCGAATTAGACGCGCCCGCCGTTCCCGGCGACTATCCTTATCTTTCCACGTTTCCGGCGCACTTCCAGGTCGGCATGCGCGGGACGCTCACGGTGAAATAGGGTATGTTCCTGCGCACGTCCGCATGCGACCGCGGAAAAGGCGAGGAAGACAATATAAGCGCGATATGCGCCAAGAGATGCGCGGACAAGACCGCCCGATGTGATACCCTCACACAAAGGAGGTATTATGCCAGTCATCAAAATCCATGTAGAGCATGAGGAGCTTTCGGCAATCGAGCGCAGGGCGCATGAATTGGGAATCACGCCCGAGGCGCTGGCCTACGGAGCGTTGAATTGCTCGATGAGTCATATCTTGGAGCAGTCGTGCCGGGGACGAATCGCACAAGCCGTCGGCGAGCAGGGTCAGGATTTGCCGCTCTGGAGCGACAGCGCACGATCGGTCTCCATTTATGAAGGGAAGCACGACGTCCCGCAAGGCCCGGGCCCAAAGAGCGGCCCGCTGCCGCGCTGAAGGCCGGACATGCGGGAACGATCTTCCCCGTTTCCGGCAGGTTGTGGCGGGAAGTTCGGATCGATCCGAGCCAGGGATGCGTTTCGCCCAATGCGGATAGACGGTCTCAAGCGGCGGCGCCGCTCCTGAAGCTGCGCCACGTCCTGATCGGGAGGGCGGTCAGCGCGATGAGAGCGAGCTGGCTCGCGACAAACGCGATCAGCCCGTGAAACGCCGCGCTCGTGAAGCCGTAGCTGTGGAGCCCGACTCCTAGCATGTTGGTGCCAAACCAGCTCCAGGCCGTGACGATGTTGCCGAACACCGCGAGCGCCATAAGGCCGCGCTGCCTGACGAGGCCGCCCCAGCGGCAATGGAGGATGATGGCGTTCCAGATCACGATCAGGAGAGCCCCGTTTTCCTTCGGGTCCCATCCCCAGAACCGGCCCCACGATTGATCGGCCCAGATTCCTCCCAGCATCGTTCCGACAAAGCTGAACAGGGTCGCAAAGCAGACGATCCCATAGACCATGCGGGCAAGCGAGTCGGCCGTCCGGGCGTCGAGCGAACGCGTGAACATCCCCCGGGCAATGTAGACGATGGCGAGGAAGCCGGCGAGGAACGTGGACGCATAGCCCGTGGTCACCGTGACGACATGGGTCGAAAGCCAGAAGTTGGAGTCGAGCACGGCACGCATCATCTCGAGGGTGTCGCCGCTCAGGGAGAGATGGTGGGCGATGACCAAGGTGCTGAAGCCGATCAGGCTGCCGGCCGCGCTGGCCACGGCGTTCCGATGGAGCCGCTCAAGGATGAGGCACAGGCCGACCGATCCCCAGCCGATGAAAAGGGCGGACGAGTAGAGGTTCGTCACCGGCGGGCGTCCCTCGAGCCACATCCGTGCGAGGATGCCGCAGGTGGCGAGGGCAAAGGCGAGAGCCATGACGCGGAACGCCGCCCGTCCCAGCGCCTCCGGCGCCGCCAGCCAGGAGGCCGCTGCGAGGAGGAACGCGGCGACGTAGAGATAGAGGCTCGTGATGAAGGGCTCCGCGCGGTTGAAATAGGCCTCGGCGTCCGCGCGCCGGCTTTCGACCGGGAAACGCCGAGCCAATTCCCGCCGGTATTCCCGGATCGGGGCATCGAAACCCGTGGTCTGGCCGCCCCGCCAGGCCCGTCCGATTGCCGCGTACATCCGGACGTGCTGCTCGACATCGGCCGGCGCGCGCGCATTCAGGAGCGAATGCCCGGCGTTGCTCCACTCGGCGGGGCCTGCGGTCCCCGCCGCGGGAGGCACCGCGCGGACGAGGCTGAAGGAATCCATGGTCTCGAAGGCGGCCCGCTCGGCGGCGAGCCGTGCCGGGTCGGCCAGATCCTGGAGGAAGTCGGTGCTGTCCGGCGGCTGCAGGCTGAATTTAAGGCGATCGTAGTACCCCACATGCTGCTGCAATTCGACGACTGCGTTCTGGAACGGGGTTCTCGCAGCGTTCTCCACGGGTTCGGCAAGGCGCGCCTGCCGATCGAGTTCGCCCAGGCCCGATTGCAGCTGGATCAGGGAAAAGCGGACGCCTCCCTCCCCGTCTGCGCGGGCCAGGTTGAAGATCGAGAGCACATCGGGATTGTCGATGCGGAAGACGGGGTACGCGTCAGCCGCATCGGCCTTGAAAAGGACATCGAGAAGCCATGCGTCCGGGAGCAGCTCCCTGCCGTCCCGCGTCGTCACCCGCTGGCGCCCCTGGAGCATGAGGAGGCCCGTCCGCGCGATCGTGTCCAGGGGCTTGATCCGGCCGCCGGAGAGGACGGGCAGACGGCCGAAGCCGGAGAGGTCGAACGGTCCGGAATCTCCGCGGGGCACAAGCGTGAAGGCCACCCAGACGAGGGCGATCGCCGGAATGACGATTGACGCGTGTCTTTTCACAGCGACTGGGCGCGGGGGACTGACTGCTGCCGCGGCCTTCGTGACGGAGGCCGAGCGCTTGCGGAAGAATCCAAGGAGGCTCAGGCCGAACTGCAGGAGGAGGCCGAGGGCGATAAGCGCGCAGGAAACGTACGGTATCTGCCAGCTGGGGTTGCGCACCGCCTGCAGGACGGAGGTGCGGTCATTGTTCGCATAGCCGGCCTGATAGAAGGCGAAGCCGCCGTAGCGAAGGGGGTTGTTCATCGAGACGAGGACCGAGCGATCATCGCGGCCGTCGTCGCTTCGCAGGCGCAGGGTGCTCGCGAAATTCTTTGGGATGTCGGTCCCTGGATAAATGTCGTGGGTGAATTTCCCGAGCGTCAGGATGAATGGCAGGTAGTCGCGCCGGGCGCGGAGGGCCATCTGCCAGGTGCGCCCCTGATACGTGAAGACCTGGGGCTCCTCGAGGACCGCCGAGACAAGCCATACGCCAAGCGATCCATCCGGTCCGGTGAGCTCGACGTAGCTCGTCGGCCAGTTGGCTTCGTCCTCCTTGTACGTGAGGGCCGCCGGCTCGGCGATCATGTCCTTGCCATCGCCCATGGTCGCGATGGACGGAGGGGGATTGGGAAGCTGGCTGCGCATCCTAAGGGTAGCGTTCGAAAAATAGGCCACCGCCTTCAGGACGAACGGCAGCTTGGGATGCTGGATCGGGTCCATGGCCGCGATCCGGGCCGCGGGGATCGCCACGACCTCGTCATAGCCCGGAGCGGTCGCGTCGGTGACGGCGAGTTCGTATTCGCGGAAGCTTTCCACATAGCGTCGGGTCTGGCCCACATCGAGCCGCACCTGGCCGTCCCGTTGCATCAGGCCCGAGAGACCCTCGCCGATCAGGAGCAGGATGAGTCCGAAGTGGGTCAGCCAGATCCCGGATTTCCTCCATGAGAGCCTGAACCTGACGGCGTGCGCTGTCACGAGGTTGGCGAGGAGCGCTGCGCCCAGCAGGTAGCCTCCCGGAAAGATCGGCAGGGATAGATCGCTGCCCGGGATCCTTGCCAGCACGAAAAACGCGTGGAAGTACTTCTTCTGGACTCCCCAGACGCCGAGGTGCACCTGGTCCAGGGTCGCCACAAAGATCATAATGAGGGACAGCGACAGGAGTGCGATCGTAAGGCGCAGGGATGCCAGGCCCTCGACGATGGAATGGACGAGCGACGGGCCTGCCGGCTCGGCGTCGGAATGTCCCGGCTCCCGGCTCATGGGTTCATCGCCCTTCGTGCGCTCATCTCGGATGAACGGTCTTCAGGAGCGCGATGAACTTTGTCTTCTCCTCTGCGACCAGCGCATCCGGTCCAGTCAGCTTGAAGAACCAGGTGGCGCCCTGCCACCCAGCCAGTGCGGCCAGGATCCGCTGTCGTCCTCCGGGCGCGTCGCCGGAAAAATCGACCACGGTGAACTGGAGACCGTTCACATTCAGGGGTTCGGTGACGCTGCCAACTGCGCCTTCATCCACCGGATCCAGGCCAAGCTGCCCGCGCCAGCGGTTGACATTCGCGGCCAGCCCGCCGACGTCGCCGGGAAACGCCGTGATGGACATGTCCGCCTTCGCGCTTCCGCGGCTCACCGCATAGCTGCCCTTGCGCATGGCGCTGACGGCCATGGGCTGCCAGTCCGCCGGAGCCTGCCATTCGAGCGACGGCTGGCTCGCGGCGCCCGTGGGCGCGACGGCGAAGCTTCCATGGGGCAGATCGTTCGTGTTTGCGGCGGGGTTTGCGCCGCCCTGCCCGATATCGGGCGCGACCGCGCCGCCCTCTCCCGGTGCGACCGACTTGAGGAAGGCTAGGAAGGCGTCCTTCTGCGCTTCAACGGCAGTCTCCGGTCCCATCATCTTGAAGAACCAGACCCTGCCGGGCTGCTCGAGCAAAGCCCCCAGTATCCGCATCGCGGGTTTTCCGGAGACGGGTTCGCCGCGAAGATCGGCGGTCGTGAAATGTCCGGCGGGGAGGTCCAGGCCGCCGATCTCCGAGGCCAGCTGCCCGGTGTCTATCGGGGCCAGCTGCAGCTGGCCCCTCCAGCGATTGATGTTCGCAAGAAGATCGCCGCCCGCACCGGCAAAAGTGACCACCGATATGTCCGCGGCCGCCCCTTCGGGTCCCGGGCCGAGGAAGCTGGCTGCGCGCATGCCACCCGCGGCCTGCGCTTGCCAGCCCGGCGGCGCCTGCCAGCGAAGGCCCGGCGTCGAGGGTGAGGCTTCGCCCGCGGCTGGAGCCGGCGCCGCAGCCACGACCGAGCCCGGGTCCTTCGGCACCCGGTAGGTCGTGATGTCCTTGTCCGAACAGCCGGCGAGCGCGATAAAGAGGAAGGCGCCCGCGCTATTTCTGCAGCGAACGGACATAGCCGACGAGAGCCTTGATGTCATCATCGGAGAATTTGTCGCCAAACGCGCGCATCTTCTCCTTCCCCGACGGATCCTTCAAGCCCTCCTTTATCTGTTTTGCGGCCTGCTCGTCGGTGAAGCCCTTCTGGTAGTCGGGCTTGGTCATGTCCTTCACCTGGGCCATGCGGCCGGCCTTCGTGTGGCCGCCGCCATCCGATCCGTGGCAGGCCGCGCAGTTCTTTGCCCAGTTGTCGGGGGCGTCCGCCAAAGCTGCGGTCGCGCCGACCAGGAGGACCGTTACGAGGGACAGGGACGTGGGGATCGTTTTCATGCGATTGATTCTGGTTCTGCAGGATGGGTGCTCGATTGAGCACCCCTAGGCTCGGGCGGCTGCCGCCGTCTGTCCAAGCGAAAGGGTGCGCACATCTTGCGCTTGTATGCGCGACGATTGGGCGCCGGGGGGCGGGCGGTTCGCAAGATATGCGCTGAGTCGCGCAAGGAATGGGCGGACCGGGCGGGAGGCTGTCGGTACACTGGCGGCAGACTTTCATGGACCCTCAGCGAAAAACAAGCGTGGTCATGGCCCTATTGATTGGGGCCTTTGCGGTGCTCGCGCTCGTCTTTGCATGGGTTCCTGCCCGGCCCGGCGTGGTGAAGCTTCCGCCGATCGTGCCGCCGGACGCACTCTCGATAGTGCCGGGAACGGTCCGGATTTCGGCCGGACAATTGATCCGCAGCGGCGGCGACGTTTCGGGGATGGCCTGCTACGCCTGCCACCATCAGGACAGCCCTCCCGTGGTCAAGTTCGACGCCGATCGCCGGGTGATCCTGCCGAAGGAGCACGCGGATCTCATAATAAGCATGCGCAACTGCGCCGAATGCCACCCGGCA
>CAZJNA010000090.1:0-6572 GCA_964547325.1 uncultured Opitutaceae bacterium
GGATGATGTCCCGCAGCGAGCAGGCCACGAAGAAGTACTGCTGCACCAGGCGCAGCTCCTTGCCGTTCTCGGTCTTGTCGTTCGGATACAGGACCTTCGAGATCGTCTCCCCCACGGCCTTCTGGTGGACGGCCTCGACATAGCCCCCGCGGTTGAATGCGGCGAGGTCGAAGTCCTCCGTGGACTTCGAAGCCCACAGGCGAAGGAGGTTGACCGTATTCGTGCCAAATCCGGCAACCGGGATGTCGTGGGGCACTCCGAGGACCGTCCGTGCGTCGACCCAGCGGGGGCGGTAGTTGCCGCGGTCGTCGAAGACGTTCTCGACCCGGCCGTAGATCTGCACCTGCTGCGTGTACTCGGGCCGCACGACTTCCCACGGGTCGCCGAAGAGCGTCCAGTTGTCGGGATATTCCACCTGGTTTCCGTTCGCAAAAGCCTGCTTGAAGAGACCGAATTCGTAATAGATCCCGTAGCCCAGCGCCGGGTAATCCAGGGTGGCGAGCGAATCCATGAAGCAGGCGGCGAGACGGCCGAGACCGCCGTTTCCGAGCCCCATGTCGCTTTCCGCCTCGCGGATGGCCTCAAAATCCTGTCCGAGGCTTTCCAAGGCCGCCTTGGCGGTCTCGAAAAGACCCGTGGCAAGGAGATTGTTTCCGAAGAGCCGGCCCATCAGGTACTCCAGCGAGAAATAATAGATCCGCCGGGCGTTCTCGGCATTGTGAACCGCCTGGGTCGCGATCATCCGCTCGTGGATGTGGTCGCGGACGGCGAGGGCCGCGCAGACCCACCAGTCTCGAGGGGTGGCCGAGCCGGCGTGCCTGCCGAGCGTCGAGATCAGGTGCCGCTGGATGAGCGAGCGGAAGATCTCGACGGGAGAATCCTGCTTGTCCCGGCGTGCGGGAAGCGGAGCGGGCTTTGCGACGGGCGAGGATTGGGTCGGCATGGGCAAGGGTCTCTTGTAAACAGGATTTGTGCCAGATGCACCGCAACGCAATTCGCCGCGTTCGGCAATTCGTCACCGATCGGAGTCCCGGCGCATCATCGCCCGAATCGGCGGGAGAGTTCGGCGCGGTCGAGCTCGACAAAGGTCGGCCGGCCGGAGGGGCTGGTCAGGGGCGCCCGCGTGGCAAAGAGCTCAGCGGCAAGGGAGCGGAGCTCGGGCTCGCCGGCGTGGGCCGGGAGGCGCGCGGCCCTGGCGGCGGCCAGCCGGGCGAATTGCTCCCGGACGACGGTGGGGTCCGCGCGCCCCAGCCTGCCCTCGCGAAGGGCGCCCAGGATGTCCCGGACAAAGGCCTCGGCATCCGACGGGCCGATCCAGTCCGGCACGGCCTCGATCCTGAAGAAATGCCGCCCAAATTCGGCGAGCTCCAATCCATGGGCGCGAAGAAAGTCCAGCTGCTCGACGAGCAGCGCCGCGGATACGGGATCGAGTTCGAGCGGCGCCGGCAGGAGGAGGCGCTGGCTCTGGACGCCGCTTCCGGCAAACTGCGCCAGGAGCCGCTCATACCAAACGCGTTCGAGGGCCGCCCGCCTGTCGAGGAGGACGAGGCCCGCGGGAGTCTCGAATACGGCATAGGATTCGTGCGCGAACCCGAGGAACCGCCAGGCCGGCGCGCCGGGGCCTGCCGCGGGGGCGGGGCGCGCTTCCGGCGCCGGACCAGCCCGGGGCGCCGGGGATTGCGGATCCTCCCTGACTTGGAACGGGACAGCAGTCGCCCCGGCTGCAGGCGGAGCATCCGGACGCGCACCAAGGGAGGCCTCCAAGGGCTGCGGTAGGTCCTGGAGGCACCTCACGAGGCTCCGAACCATGAATGACCTGACGGCGGGCTCGTCCCTGAAACGGACCTCGCGCTTGGCGGGATGGACATTCACGTCGACGGCCGCCGGATCGCATTCAAGGAAGAGGAAGGCCGGCGGATAGCGGCCCGGCTGAAGCGATTCGCGGAAGCTTTCCAGAATCGCAAAGTTCAGGGCGCGGCTGTCCACCGGACGCGTGTTGACGAACGTGATGGTCTCGTGACGCGTTGTCCGCCCGACACCGGGGCGTCCGACGAGGCCGCTAAGGCGCAGGCCCGCCTCCGACGCCGAAACGGGAATGAGGGCATCGCCGAGCTGCCGGCCGAAGATTTCCGAGACGCGGTCGGCCAGCGTCGGGCATTCCGGCGATCGGAACACGACACGCCCGTCCTCCACCAGGGAAAACGCGACGCCGGGGCAGGCCAGGGCGTAGAGACGAACGCAATGCGCGATGTGCGCCCCCTCGGTCCGGTCGGTCTTGAGAAACTTCCGCCGGGCGGGCACGGGTTGGAAGAGGTGCTCGATGTCGACCCGGGTCCCCCGGGGCCGGCCGCAATCGCGGATGTGTCCGAACCTGCCGGCGTTGATCAGGATCTCCGTTCCCGCCTCGCTGTCCGCCGAGCGCGTCTGCAGCGTGCAGCGCGACACGCTGGCGATCGACGGGAGAGCCTCGCCGCGAAATCCGAAGGTGGCGAGCCGGTCTAGGTCGGCTGCGTCCGCTATCTTGCTCGTCGCGTGGCGCTCGAACGCGAGCCGGGCGTCGTCGCGGTCCATGCCCCGGCCGTTGTCATCGACGCGGATCAGCGAGCGGCCCCCGTGCCTGAATTCGACGTCGATCCGCGTGGCGCCCGCGTCCAGGGCGTTTTCGACCAGCTCCTTCACCGCGGCGGCCGGTCGCTCCACGACCTCGCCGGCCGCGATCTGGTTCGCCACGCGCTCGGGCAGGATGCGGATCTGGGGCATCCGGTCGGCTGGTCAGGCCCTGAGGAGCCTCTTCCAGCGCGCAAACTGGCGCCTGATCTGCCCGGGACCGGGCATGCCCGTTCCCTCGCGCATCCGAAACGCGCGCTTGAGATCAAAAACCTCCGCCCAGTCGGCTCCGAATCCGGGATGGATGCCTCGGACCTCGGCCGTCGTGAGGCCGGGAAGGGTCACGCCCCTCGCCTCCGCGAGAGCAACCGCCCGTCCGACCGCGTGGTGGGCGACGCGAAAGGGAACCCCCCTGCGCACCAGGTGATCCGCGAGGTCGGTCGCGAGGAGCGCGGGATCCGCGGCGGCCGCGGCGCACCGCTTGCGGTGCAGCCTGAGTCCCGAAACAGCCCCGGCGAGAACGTCCGCGCAGAGACACGACTGGTCGAAGCTGTCGAACAGCGGAGCCTTGTCCTCCTGGAGGTCGCGGTTGTAGGTCAGGGGCAGGCCCTTCGCCAGCGTGAGAAGGGTCTGGAGGTTTCCCTGCAGGCGGGCCGATTTCCCGCGGATCAGTTCGCAGGCGTCGGGATTCCGCTTCTGAGGCATGAGCGAGGATCCCGTGCAGAAGGCCTCCGCGGTGTCGGCAAACTTGAATTCGGAGCTGGACCAGAGGATGAGGTCCTCCGCGATCCGCGAGAAATGAACCCCCGCGAGCGCGCAGGCGGCCGCGAATTCCACGCAGAGATCGCGATCCGCGACGGCGTCCATCGAATTCTGGGTGACCTGCGGCCGGCCCCGGGCATCGACGAAGCCAAGGAGCGTCGCCGTGTATTCCCGGTCGATCGGCAGGGTCGTTCCGGCCAGCGCGCCCGAGCCAAGCGGGCACCAGTTGGCGTGGCCGGCGACTTCGCCCAGCCGGATCCTGTCCCGCTCCAGCATCTCGAGCCATGCGAACAGGTGATGGGCCGCGAAGACAGGCTGCGCGCGCTGGAGATGGGTGTATCCCGGGATGACGACGTCCCTGTTGGCCTCGGCGGCGGCCAGGATCGCCCTCGCCGCCTTCCGGAGCTTCTCGCCGAGGACGGAGCAGGCCGCCTTGATGAAAAGCCGGGTGTCCGTGGCCACCTGGTCATTCCGGCTCCGGGCCGTGTGGAGCTTCGCGGCAGCGGGCACCCGGCGCGCAAGGGCGTGCTCGATGTTCATGTGCACGTCCTCGAGCCGGGTATTCCAGCGGAAACTTCCGGATGCGATCTCCGCGAGGATGGCGTCCAGGCCCCGGTGAATGGCCTTGCGCTCCGGCGGTGTCAGAAGCCCGGCGCGGGCCAGCATCGATGCGTGCGCCTTGCTGCCCGCGATGTCGAACGGGGCCAGCCGCCGGTCGATGGACACCGACTCGCTGAACTGGAGCATCAGCTTTGCGGGGCCGGCGCCAAAGCGGCCGCCCCAGGTCGCTTGGGAGGATTTGGCCATGGATTACGAATGAGGGCCGTCCCGCTCCGTGCAACGAGAAAGAGGGTTGCCCCGGTCTGGCATCGCCCTTCCCTATTCCGCTCCGATGCGGCCCGCCTATTTTCTGCTTTCCGCCTGGCTCATGATTGCCGGGACCGCGACTCGCGCTGCGGAATCCGCGCCGGCCGCGATAACGGCCGCGGAAATCGCCCCGGCAAAGACCTCCATATATATAGGAAGCGTTTCGCTCATCGTGCAGCCGATGACCCGGAGTGAGGGGATGTTTGCATCCACCTATGCGGCGCGGGTCTTCCCCTACTTCTTCTATAATGAGCAGGGCCGCTTTCAGATCCGGGTGTCGGATTCCGATCTCCATCGCCTTGCGGCCGGGCAGACGATCGAGTTTTCGGGGGATGCCCTCAGGGACGATGGGGTCGACCGGCGGGTCGAGGGACGGGCCATTCCACGCGGTCCCGGAGCCGGTGACGTGAAGGTTCGGGTCTTTCTCTCGCACCGGCTCGTGCTCGTGTTCAACACGACTTATCAAATAAAAGGGCCGTAAAATAAGTATTTGACATGAATTTCGCGCAAAAATTACTCTCGGACACCTGTAATACCCCAGTCGCCCGCCTTCCCTGGGTGTGCGCTGCCTCTTGAAAGCCCTGACCCGCTTTCAGGAGAACAAAAAATAGACTCAACCGTAACTGAAACGATTCCGCTTTAGCAAAACAAGGACACGTGTCTTGCATTGTCTGAGACACGTGTCTTATAGAGACCCGACACCCTGACCTGTATTTACCCATATTGCTATGAATCCACCCCTCGCCAAGTCCGCCCTGTACCGCAAGCTCAGCCTGCTGCTGTGCTCGCTCGCCCTGACGTTCGCCGCCCCGACATTCGCCCAGAGCCCGGCCGGTTCCGCTGCTGGCGGAACGGTGTCCGGCACGGTGCTCGCTCCGGAGAGCGGAAAGTTTCTCATCGGCGCCGACATCAGCATCGTGGGAACCGCGCTGCATACCACGAGCAGCCGCGGCGGCGCGTTCGTCATAGAGAACGTTCCCGCGGGCGCGCAGCAGCTGGCCATCTCCTACCCCGGCCAGGAGTCTAAGACGATTCCCGTCACGATCTCGGCGGGCCAGACGATCAACGTCCCGGTCACCCTCGGAAGCGAGATCGTCAAGCTTTCGACGTTCACCGTCGAAAGCGCGAAGGAAGGCATGGCGGCGGCCGTCGCGCAACAGAAGCAGTCCATCAACGAGAAGATCGTGGAGGCGAGCGACCAGTACGGCGACATCAGCGAGGGCAACGCCGCGGAATACCTGAAGTTTCTTCCGGGCGTCAACATCGAGTACAACGCCAATGACGCGCGCGCGATCGGCCTGCGCGGCATGCCGACCTATTTCACGAACATCATGCTGAACGGCAATCCGCTCGCGAGCGCCTCCTCGGCGAACACGAACCGCCGCTTCGAATTCGAGCAGGTTTCGCTCAACAACGTCGCCACGATCGAGGTGAACAAGACGCTGACCCCCGACCAGCAGGCGACCAGCACCGCCGGCTCCGTGAACTTTGTCAGCAAGAGCGCCTTCGACCGCGAGGGCAGCCTCCTGACGTACCGCGCCTACGTGACGGCGGCCGACACCGACCTCTATCTCAACAAGCAGCCCGGCTACAGCTCCAGCAAGGTCAACAAGATCTGGCCGGGCATGGTCGTCGACTACTCGCTTCCGATCAACGACAAGTACGGATTCGACGTGAACGTCAGCGAATCGAACGTCTACAACGACTATCCCAAGGTCACGTACGCCTACCAGTTCAACCCGGCATTCGGCGGAACGCCGCAGAATCCCTATCCCCTCACCTGGGACATCACGAACGAGCAGAAGCTGACGAAGCGCGAGCAGCTCGAGGGAACCTTCGACTACCGTCCGAATCCGAACTTCAAGGCCCAGGTCACCGCCGGCTGGGCCTGGTACTGGCTGGTGTTCGAGGATCGCGACTACACCTTCACGATCGGCAACCTGGCGGCGCTCGCCGCCGGCGCGACGACCCCGACCTACGCCGGGGCCGCCTCGGTCTCCAGCGCGGCAAACAATGGAAAGATCGGCGAGGAGGTGTCCGAGCGCTGGAAGACCGGCACGACCTACTTCGTGAACACCCCCATGGAGCAGAAACTGGGCGACAACTTCACCGTCTCGGGCACGCCGTACTGGACGCAGTCCTACAGCAAGTACCGGGACTCCAGCCTAGGCAATGTGGCCGAGGTGGACGGAGCCATCTCCAAGATCAACACGACGCTTTCGCTGAGCGGAGCCCTGAACCCGACGCGCAGCGCGACGTATGACGTGGCCGGCACGTCCCCGGTCGACCCGAACAACCTCGGCCCCGTGGCGGTCCGCGACCTCGCACATGCGTTC
>CAZJNA010000090.1:6582-12529 GCA_964547325.1 uncultured Opitutaceae bacterium
GCCTCCGGCCCCAGACGGGTTTCGACACCTGGCACGGCGGCCCGATCAACTTCAAGTACGACCTGGCGACACAGATCCCCATGTCGTTCATGTTCGGGTACCGGTACGACGATCACGTCCGCCAGGACCAGAACTTCCTCTCGACGCTGACCACGTTCACGGCCCCGAACAACACGGGCCCGGCGGTCGCTAACCTCGTCGACAATGCCTTCGGAAAGCATGCCATCGGCTATGGGATCGCGCCCCTCAACTGGCTGAGCCCCTACAAGGCCTATTCGCTCTATCCGCCGACGAGCATACCGCCTGTTGCCCTGTCGAGCGACACGTATGCCATCTGGAACGAGTACACGAGCGCGCCCTACGCCCGGTTCGACACGACGCTCTGGGACAGGCTGCTCATCGTTGCCGGCGACCGCTACGAGCGGCACAAGATCGACTCGTTCAACCGCCTCAACGGCGCCCAGGCCCGCACGCTGGACAGCCGCCAGTACCCGTCGATCAACATGAAGTACAACTTCACGAAAAACTTCGATCTCCGGGTCGGCGCCTACAAGTCGCTGGGCCTGCCCGACTACAACAATCTCCTGCCGTCGGCGCCCACGGTCACGGATCCGACGGCGTCATCGCCGTCGGGAACGATCTCGGTCTTCAATCCCGGCATCACCCCGTACACGATCTACAACTACGACGCTTCGCTGGAGTACTACTTCAACCACGGATCGTCGTTCATCTCGGCGTCGGTCTACGACAAGCGCTTCCAGAACTACCTGGTGACCTTCACGCAGGGCGGCTCGGCGGCGCTCGCGGCCCAGTACGGTGTGAACACCTCGTCCCTGAACTTCCCGATCTCGCAATACAACATAACGTCGACGATCAACATTCCGGACGCGAGCGGGTACTACAACGGCCTTGAGCTGGCGTACAACCAGACCCTGACCTTCCTGCCGGCGCCGTTCAACACGTCGGGGATCCAGATCAACTGGAGCCGGCTCTCGATCAGCGGCATCCACACCCATGAGGTCCTGAGCTCGACCAGCGCGAACCAGAACGCGGCCCTGCAGAGGCAGGCGTTCCTCGCCCTGTACAACACGGCCATCACCAATGAGTTCAACTTCGCGTTCAACACGACCTACAAGCGGTTGAACGCATTCATAACGCTGAACTACACGGGCGAAGGCCTGCTCTCGAACACGTCGAACACGGTGACCTACACGGGCGCACCAGCGGATTTCTACATATCGCAGACGAAGACCGCTCCCCGGGCCCTTACGGATGTGCGCCTCGAGTACCAGCTCAGCTCCCGCGTGACGCCCTACATCCAGGTCCACAATCTGTTCAACCGCCCGATCATCAACACGGTGGACGAGCGCACGGTTCTGCACGCGCAGTACGGCGATCCGTCCTACGAAATCGGCATCCGCGGAGTCTGGTAACAGACTTCCCTGAGAGAAACGTCCAGCCAGCTTCACTGGCCGCGAGCGGGATTGCCCGCCGCGGCCAGTTTCGTTTCCAGCCGCGGGAGGGTCGCAAAAACGGTTTTCGCGATAAAATTGCGTTAGACAACGGAGTGAGGTCCCGGAGAATAAGCCCGTCATGGGACAGCTCGACCACCTCTTCACGCAGAACCGCGCCTGGGCGGACGCCATCCGGCTCAGGGATCCCGATTTCTTTGTAAAGCTCTCGCGGCAGCAGTCGCCCGAGTACCTGTGGATCGGCTGCTCCGACAGCCGCGTGCCCGCGAACGAGATCGTGAACCTGCTTCCCGGTGAACTCTTCGTCCACCGCAACATCGCGAACGTCGTTGTCCATACGGACCTTAACTGCCTGTCGGTGATGCAGTTCGCTGTGGATGTCCTCAAGGTGAAGCACATCATCGTGTGCGGGCATTATGGCTGCAGCGGCGTGCGTGCGGCCCTGCGTTGCGACCGGATCGGCTTGGCGGACAACTGGATCCGCCACGTGCAGGATGTGGCCGAGAAGCACAGGTCCTGCGTTCACGCGGTGCCGGGCGACCACCTGAGGACGAACCGCCTCTGCGAGTTGAACGTCATCGAGCAGGTCGGCAATGTCTGCCAGACCACGATTGTCAGAGACGCCTGGGCTCGGGAACAGGCTCTCACCGTTCACAGCTGGATCTATGGCCTCAAGGACGGGCTCATCAGGAATCTCGGCATGAGCATCTCGTCCCATGAACAGTTTGATCCGCAGTATCGGGCCGCCCTGGCGACGATCGAGTCTCGCGAGCCCTTCGCTGCCCGGGTGTAGAGGCCCGCGACCGCCGTCCTCCTTGCGCTTGCGCGTTCTCCTTCCGTTGGCCCTGGGCGGCGCCTGCGCCCTGCACTGCGCTGGCGCCGAGGCGGTGGCATCCCCCGGTGCGTCGCGCAATCTTCCCACCTATTCCCCGAATTCCCTGCCCGGCATGGGCCTGCTCCAGCATCCGTTCTTCTACACGGGGCAATGGGATTTTCGGCATCCGGTCCAGCGGATGGTCATCGTCCGAGGCGGCAAAATCGTCTGGTCCTATGAGATTCCGACGAAAAACGCCGCGGGGGTCATCCAGGAGCTCACGGACGCCACGCTGCTCTCGAACGGCAACGTGGTCTTCGCCCGAAAGACCGGGGCGGGCGAGATAACCCCCGACGGGAGGCTCATCTGGAATTACGACGCGCCGGCGGGCTGCGAAGTCCATGTCGCGCAGCCGATAGGCCTCGACCGAATCCTTATTGTCCGGAACGGGGAGCCCGCGAAGCTGATGATCGTCGCCGTCGCGACTGGAAGGATTGAGAAGGAGTTCGTCCTTCCGACGGGCAACCCGCATCCGACGCACACGCAATTCAGGCGGGTCAGGATGACCAAGGCAGGCACCTTTCTCGCAGCCCACCACGACCAGGACAAGGTCGTGGAATACGACGCCGACGGGCATGAGATATGGTCGGTGGCCGTGCCGGTCCCCTGGGCCGCTGTCCGCCTGGACAACGGCAACACGCTCATCAGCAGCCATAATTCATTCGTGCGCGAGGTGGATCCCCAGGGAAAGACCGTGTGGGAATTCAGCCAGGCGGACGCGCCCGATATCGCGCTCTTCAGCCTTCAGGAGGCGAATCGCCTCGCAAACGGCAATACCGTCATCAGCAACTGGGTCCCGAATGGCGTTATCGACGCGAAAGGCGCGCGGGATCCGTCGAAATGGCCGACGACCGTCCAGGTGCTCGAGGTCACCCCGGAAAAGAAGATCGTCTGGGCCCTCCGCTCCTGGACCCCGCCCGCCGACCTCGGCCCGGCGACGGTCATCCAGCTGCTCGACGAGCCGGGGATCCCCGAGAACAGGGAGCAGCACAGATAGGTCCCGCTACCCTACTTCGTCCCGATGCAGACGGCTTCCTTCATGCTTCGGTGGTACAGCCGCCCGTTGGCGTAGCTGATGGAGTTGAGGCTCCAGGTCTGCCCGATGGGGCCGAGGTCGTTCACAGCCAGGAGCGCGTTTTCGTCGAGCACCTTGGCTCCGCCGTCGATGACGTAGGTGATGCCCGTCATCGTGGTGAAGAAGATCTTTCCGTCGACCGCGGTCGGATGCGGCAGAAAGCACCAGTACCATCCATCGCGCCGGGAGCGGGGGTCGCCGGCCACATCGATGCCGCGCGAATTGACCGTCGATGACGGTTCCGACAGCCCCCAGACGTACGCGGGAGAGGCGCCGGCCTTTGTGAGAACCCGCACAGGGAGTTCCAGATATTCAACCTTGCCGGTCTCGATGTTGACCCGGCCCACGCAGTGCGGCGGGCCGGCCTTCTTCTCGGTGTCGGTGAAGCACAGGAAGTAATGGTATCCGTCCACGACGATGTTGGTGAACCACGCGGGGAAGACATTCAGGGGCGCGGCCAGCTGCTTGAGATTGACGTCGGCCTGCAGGACATAACCTCCTTTGACCGGGTCAAAGCGGCGCCAGTCGACCTTTTCCGAAAGAGACTGGGTTCGCAGCAGCTTTCCGGTCTGAACATCGAGCACCTGGTGCTCGCCCCCGTCCTCCGTCAGCCAGTAGGCGTACTGCCTGTCCCACTGCATCGTGTAGAGGGCCCGGCCGCTGCCCTCGAAGCGCCAGAGGGTCTGGCCGGCATGGCCCCCGGCCAGGCTTGTCATGCTGAGGCCCGTCGGAGCCTCGGGCGAGCCATGGTAGGCGCCGCGGCCCTGAAGCACCGCGGGCGTCCCGTCCGGCAGCGTTCCCCGCATCGGCGTGTTGTAGTGGGTCAGCGCATCGTCCGCGACCCAGAGCGTCTTGCCCGTCAGTTTGTCGAGGCCGCGCAGGTAGTTCCAGGGATCCTGGGCTTCGCGCTTCGGGTCGCCCTCATCCCGCGGCTCCATGTTCAGGACGGTGTCGCCCTCCAGAATCGGCTCGAATTGCTTGTTGAACGGCCGGTGTTCCGTCGGATGCCATTGGCGCAGCCAGACCTGCCTGCCGCTGAAATCCCAGCAGCCGACGGCGCCTGCTGAATTATAGAACCAGACGTGGAGGCCATCGGTGATTGGAGACGGCGTCGTGGGATCGCTGAATCCGTAGGCATAGTTGCAATCCACGGCCCCGGGCAGATCGACGCTCCAGAGGATTTTTCCCGTGACGCCGTCCAGGCAATAGCCGACGACATCCCGCCCGGCCTTCTTCTTCGCGTCGGCCGCCAGCGGCTTCATCGTGGTCAGGAACACGCGGTCGCCCCACACGGCGATGCCGCCCTGGCCGACTTCCGGCAGGGGCGTGCGCCAGACGATGTTTTGATCGTTCGAGACGCTCCAGCGCAGCGGAACATTCGGGCCCGCCGCCGTCCAGGAGCCGTTGGGGCCGGCCGCCTGGGGCCAGTTTTCGCCGGCGCGAACCCGGCCGATGCCGAAGGCGAGAAAAGCAGCGAGTGCCAGACGGTATTTCAATGGGGTTCTCCTGTCAGGGGTGGATTCGAGCCTCGGAGGCGCGACGGGGCGGAGACGTACCGAACACCCGCGCCCGGGACTGGGCAAGTATGAATTGCGGGATGGACGGGACTCGAATTCGGTCGGGCCGCTGCAAAAATGAAAAGCGGCATATCTTTCCGCGCCCTGCTCCGTCTTGCCCTCCGTCCGGATCGCGACAATGTCCGTGCGCCGATCATTCCCCCTATGAAATCCCCCGTGTGTCGTATCCTCGCAGCCGCCACCCTTGCCCTGCCCCTCCTGCGCGCCGCCGAGGCCGCACCGACCGTCGCGAGAGCCGCGGCCGACGTCCCGGTGGCGGTCGTCGAAAGCGCGGACAACTGGACTCTGGACAACGGCATCGTCAAAGCGGTGGTTCTGAAGCGCAACGGCAAGCTCGTGTCCCTGGCTTACAAGGGCGCGGAGACATTGAACCGAAATTCGGAGAGCTGGGAGCAGCTGCCGGCCGGCACGGTTACGCAGGCGCTGACCATCGACCCCGCAGGCACCGGCGGCGAACGGGCGGAGGTCGCCGTCAAGGGGGTGAACGGGCGGATGGACATCGAGGTGCGCTACGCGTTGGAGCGTGGCGTCAGCGGCATCTACACCTACGCCATTTATTCGCACGGGGCCGGTTATCCCGCCTCCGGCGAGGGCGAGAGCCGCTTCATCAATCAGCTCAGCTCCGACTTCGACTGGCTCTCCGTCGACGCCGACCGCAACATGCCCATGTGCACCGTCGCGGATACGCGTGCAGGAGTTGTCATCCATGCCAAGGAGCAGCGCATCCTGAGCACCGGCATCTACAAGAACTCCGTCGAGCACAAGTACAGCTACTGCGCCGAGATGTACAAGCTCCCCGCCTACGGCTGGTCCAGCATCAAGAACCACGTCGGCGTCTGGATGATCAACCCGTCCAACGAATACCTCGGCGGCGGCCCCACCCGGATCGACCTCGTCTGCCACATGGGGGCGACGATGCTCGACTACTGGACATCGGGCCATTACGCCG
>CAZJNA010000091.1:0-12446 GCA_964547325.1 uncultured Opitutaceae bacterium
TTCGGCCCTTTCTGCTCCACCGCTTTGTACGATCTTTCTCCCGTGTTCATGAAATGTCCGGGCTACGGGAGTCTGGCCGCCGCGCGGGCTACGAGCGCCGCCCTTGCAGCCTGGAACTCCTCATTCTTGCGCACGTGCGCCCGCGTCAGGCGTGCACCCGCCTGACGGGGCGTGCCCGCCCGAAACGGCGGCTTCGGATCATATTGAATCATCAATTGAATCCTCCGGGCTGCAGTCCGGCCCGCGAGCTTGGCCGCGATCCAGAGCCCGAAATCGATCCCGGAGGTCACGCCGCCTGCGGTGATGAGCTTTCCGTCGTGCTCGATCCGCTTGGCGGACGGCTTGGCCCCGAATGCGGCCAGCATGGGAAGACTGGCCCAATGGCAGGCGGCGCGCTTCCCGCGCAAGAGTCCCGCCGCCCCCAGGACGAGGGACCCCGTGCAGACCGACGTCGTGTATTTTGCCGTCTTTGCCTGGCGCCGGACGAATTCCAGGACCTCGTCATCGAGCAAGAGATCGTTGACGCCCGAGCCGCCAGCGACGCAGAGAATATCAAGCTTTGGGCAGTACCGGAGATCCGTGTTCGGGATCACGGTGAGCCCGAATTGCGCTACGACCGGTCGCCGGTGTTTTGCGACGAGGAGGACGGTGGCTCCGGGGATGCGCGCAAATGCCTCGAAGGGCCCCGTGGCGTCGAGCTGCGTCATCTCGTCAAAGATCAGAATGCCGATTTTCATGGACTTGAAGTTTCCGTATCCTCTCGCGAGCCCACTGCCCGGATCGGCCCTTGCGTGAGAAAATTATCCTCTTTTGGCAGGGGCAAGGGCAATTGACGGAGCCGGGCTGAAAATTTGAGCCGGGTCGGGTTGCTATAATCGCGGGATGGCATGCGATCTTTCGGCCTATTTTCCAAGGACGCCTATTTCTTCCAACGGAACATGTTAACCAAATAGTTGCTTTTTAATTACAAATGTATCTACATATAGATATACCAAAAGATCGAGCCCACGCAAAACTTTTCCGCCATGGCGGCTCCCAAGCGGCAAGGCTGCCCCGTGAATTTAGGCTTCCCGGAACGGAGGCGGCGATTTCACGCACCTCCACGGGGGGCGTTCTTCTCGAACCTCTGAACGCGGACTTCGAGGCGAGGCGGCGGCGCTTTATCGCCCTCGCCGGGTCGTGCCCCGATATCGAGGACATTCTCCCGCACAACGCCCCTGATATCCCGCGCGACTGATGATTTATCTGCCCGATACGAACGCAGTCTCTTCGTACATGCGCGGAGACAATGAAAAGCTCGTCCAGAAAATGAGAGACTCCTTTGCCGAGCTGTGCCTGTCGGTGATCGTGCTGGCCGAGCGGGAATTTGGCGTGACCAAGGGTTCGAACGCCGGCGCCCGCCTGAGGCTTGCCGAACTGGCCCAGACTTTGCCGGTGGAGCCGTTCACGAGGGACGACAGCACTCATTATGCGGCCATCCGCCACGATCTCGAGGCCCGCGGAATCGGGATCGGGCCCATGGATACACTGATTGCCGCCCAAGCCATGAGGCTCGGCGCCACGGTGGTGACGCGGAACATCGGCGAATTCGGCCGGGTTCCCGGGCTGAAGGTCGAGAACTGGGAAAGCGGATGACCCCGTCCACCTGACCTTACCGGATGGCAACCTTTGCGGCGGCGCCTCGGCCGGGTCAATTCCCAAGCCGAGGCACTTAGCCGACCCGGATCGGCAGGACGACGAAGGGCAGGTTCGCCAGGTAGAACCGGCGCTGCAGGACGAGGGCGGTGTGATTGTGGAGCCAGCGCGTGAGGTAGGTCTCGTGCGTGAAGAGGAGCTGGCCCGCAAAGAACACATGGTTCGGGAACTTCTCGGCCGCCCGATGCGCGAGTTTGACGACCTCCCCCATGACGTCGACACCCACGGAGGTGAAAGCCGCCGCCCCGAAGCCCCGGGAGTGCGCCCAGGCGACGTACTTGTCCGCCTCCTCGATCGTGTGCGCGCGGAGCGCCTCGATCTCCGCCGCGCCCTTGAAGTTGCCGGCGTCGACGGCTCCGACCTCTAGGAACACGAAGTTCTTGAAGGTGTTTCCGAACATCCGAGGCACGTGGAGGACGGTGTGGAGTCCCAGGCCGTTGTAGCCGTTGACGAGGATGACGGCTGTGCGGGCGCGCGTGTCGGGGGCTTCCGGCGCCTTGGCGTGCTTTGCGCCGGAATGGACCTCCGCCGCCTCGACGATGGCATCGAGGCGCCTGAGCTGCCCGGTGACGCCCTGATAGTGGCGCTTGATGCCGAAGGCCGCGGCCACGAAGAGCCCCGTGACCGCGAGGGTGACGAAGCCGCCCTGGGCGAACTTCTCGATCGTAAGGGCGATCAGGATGAAGGACGTGAGGGTGAAGCCGAATCCGTTTATCGCGAGCTTGTGCTTCCAGCCGCTTTCCGCGCGGCGCTCCTGCCACCAGTGGACGACCATGCCGAGCTGGGACAGCGAGAATGTGATGAAGACGTTGATGCTATAGAGGATGACCAGCGTGTCCACGGAGCCGCGAGTAACCGCCATCATGACCAGTGCCGCTATCCCCATGAGGACGACGCCGTTTTGGGTGACGAAACGGTCGCTCAAATTGGCGAACCGCGTGGGGAACCAGCGGTCGAGCGCCATGTTCGCCAGGACGCGGGGACCGTCGAGGAAACCCGTCTGCGCGGCGATGATGAGCAGCGCGCCTTCCGAAAGGAGCGTGATAAAGACGAACGAGCCGCCGACGGCGCCCGGCCAGTGGGCCGTCATGCTCTTGAAGAGCACGGAATTGAGCGTCTCGCTGTCCGAGGGCTTTGATGCGTAGAGGAGGTAGGCGACGAGGAGCCCGACGACCGTCACGGCAAGCGATGCGCCCATGTAGACCATGGTTCGCCGGCCGGTTCGAACGCGGGGCTCGCGCAGGATCGGAAGGCCGTTGCTCACGGCCTCGATGCCCGTGTAGGTGCCCGCTCCCATGCTGTACGCCTTCAGGAGGAGGGCCATCAGGCCGAACCATCCGACCTGCGCTGTGACCCTGTGGACCTCGTGACCCGTGGCCGCCGCCACTCCGGTCAGATCGCCCGCGTGGGAGCACAGGGCATACACGATCGCCAACGCGTGCGTCGCCACGAAGACAAAGAAGATGGGAACCCAGATGAGGACCGATTCCTTCACGCCGCGGAGGTTTATCAGGCTCAGGCCGATGAGGGCGGCGAGTTCGAACGGGAATTTCCAGGGATGCGTGAAGTTCTCGAGCGCAGGCAGGCTGAAGAGCGCGTCCGCCCCGCTGGCCACGGAGATCGTGATCGTGAGGACGTAGTCGACGAGCAGGGCGCAGCCCGATACGACGCCGGCTGAGGGAGAAAGGAGCTTGCTCGCGACCAGATAGCCGCCGCCGCCCGAGGGAAAGAGCGAGATGATCTGCGAATAGCTGGCGCAGATCGCCACGATCGTGATGACCGACGCCAGCGCCACGAAGAGGCTCAGGTGCGTGTTGTCCCCGAGCGCGCGGAACATCTCCTCGGGACCATAGCAGGAGGAGGAGAGGCCGTCCGCCCCGAGGCCCACCCATGCGAAGACCGCGATGAGCGAGACCTTGTGGAAGAGATCGTTGTCGCCGAGCGAGCGGGCGCGGCCGAACAGGATTGATTTGACCGACCTGGAAGAGGTCGTGGGCTGCATGGTATTTTGTCTCCGATATCATCGCCTCTTGCCCGGTGTTCCCGGACTAGGGGTCGATGTGGCTGCGTTGGGGAGACCGTGGGGACATCCCGCACAAGCGGGGCCCTAGTGGATCACCCTTCCCATTGCCGGCGAGGTTAGCTGACGGGCTCGGCCTTGGAAGTGGCCTTGGACGCGGTTGCCCGCGCCCTTTCGCCCCGTCCCGGCTGGAAGCCGGGATTTTGGGTCCCCCGCGCCAGCACCCGGGAAGGGGAGCTGGCTTTGGCGGTGAAAGAACGGCGGGACAATGGGGCCGGTGGCCCCGCGTTCAAGCCCGGCGTGGGGCCGCCGAGCGCAACTCGCTATGGGATTGCGGGATGCCGCGTATTTTGATCGGCCGCGATTCCCGCTGACCCGCTTGACACTCCGGCGCGGGGGCGCCATTTCGAAGCCTCCGTATGGAGGCTGTCCTCGATCAACCGGTGCTGGTGCTGAACCGCCTGTGGCAGGCGGTCAACATCATCGGCGCGCGTCGCGCTTTCGGGCTCATGGCCCGCGGGCACGCCCAGGTGGTCCACCACCACGACGACGATTTCCGGACCTTCTCCCTTCTCGACTGGATCGATTTCTCCGAGAGCAATCCGCCGGTCAACGGGTTCGAGATTGTCCACACGCCGAGCCGCGCCATCCGCCTCCCGCGGGTCATCCTCCTCACTTTTTTCGACAAGCTTCCTTGCAAGGAGCTCAAGCTCACGCGGAACAACGTCTTCGAGCGCGACAAGAACACCTGCCAGTATTGCGCGCGGGCGCTGCCCCGCGAGCAGCTCAACCTCGACCACATCATTCCGCGGGACTACGGCGGCAAGACGACCTGGGAGAACATCGTGTGCTCCTGCATCAAGTGCAACACGCGCAAGGCCAACCGCCTGCCGCACGAGGCTGGGCTGCGCCTGATCCGCAAGCCGGTGCGCCCGAAGTGGCGCCCGGTCATCTCGCTCGTCCTCGGGACCCAGCATCGCGAGATGTGGAAGGACTTTCTCTACCTGGCCTCCTGCAACGTCTAATTGGAAGAATAAGGGGTCTGGCCGCCCGAAGTGAATTTTTTTTCAAAAAATTCACTTCTGGCGGCCTGACCCCTTCTGCCTTGCCATGAGCCAGATTCCGGCCGCCGCAACCAGCGCGATCCCGGAGACGGGAAGCCGGGCGGCCCGCGGCAGGCGGCCCGGAAACAGGGGCGCCGCCACGGCCTCGAGGGCGAGGATTCCAGCCAGGACGTACAGGGTTCGCTTTTGGCGCATCTCGTTCCCGCTAGCCCGTGTTCATGAAATATCCGGATCAGTTCTTCGCGAGGGGCATCGTGATCCGCAAGGTCGTGCCGGCGGGGCTCGTCGCAATCAGGGCTATGTCGCCATGGTGGCTCAGGAGAACGCGCTTGGCGATCGCCAGGCCGAGGCCGGTGCCGTCGGGCCGGCCGGAGAGAAACGAGTCGAATATCCGGTCCCGGATCGAATCCGGGATGCCGGCGCCGGTATCCACGATGTCGAGCACGGCCACCGGAGCGCCTCCGGACGTGTCCGACGCGGGAGACAGGGTGATCGTCCCTCCGTCCGGCATCGCCTGCATCGCGTTGATGAGCACGTTCAGGAGCACCTGCTGGATCTGCCCCTTGTGCCCGTCGACAACGAGCGGCCGCGGCGGCGGCTCGAAATGGACCTGGATCTTGTTTTGCGCGAGCTTGAGGCGGATGAGGACGAGGGTGTCGTCGATGATCTCCGCCAGGGAGCAACGCGTGTGCAGGCTCGACGGGGCTTTCGCAAAATTGAGGACGCGGGTGACGATCGCCTCCAACTGGTCGAGCTTCTCGCCAATGACCCGCATGTCGGTCCGCCGCGGATCGTCGGCTGCAAAGTCCAGGCCGAGCCCGCCCTGAAGCAGCTTGAGGACGGTGAGCGGGTTGCGGATCTCATGGGCGATCTCGGCCGCGAGAAGGCCGAGGGTCGTCAGCTGCTCGTTCTTCCTAAGGGACTCCTCGCTGTGAAAGACGCGCGCATAGAGCCGCGCATGCTGCAGGGCCACCGCTCCGAGGCTGGCGAGCGCCGCGCAGAGGCGCTTCTCGTCGTTGTCGAAGCGGCGGACCTGGTCCGTGAAGATGGCAAGCACCCCCAGGACCTCGCCTTCGTACGCAAGCGGCGTCGCGAGGACCGAGCGAAGCCGGTCATCGCGCGGAAGGTCCGCCAGGTCCAGGTACTCGGGCGACTGGATGTCCGTGAATGCGACCGCCCGCCGCGTGTGGATGGCGGCGGCCACCAGACAGGAATCGAGCTCGAGGTCTCCGGCCGGCGGCGGAGCGACCGCCGCGCCCGTGAACGAGGCGAAGCGGACCGTTTCCACGGCGGGATCGTAGAGATAAAGGGCGCATGCGCGCGCCTGCATCATGCGGCGGGTATCGCGGGTCAGGGTGTCGAAGAGCTCCTGCTGCTCCAGTTTCGAGACAAGCGACTGCCCGGTCGTGAGGAGCGTCTCGAGCTGGCGGGCCTTGTTGTGCAGCTGGCCGAGCTGCCAGAGCCGTCTGAGGACGTGGGCGGCCTCATCGGCGAGCCGCGTCAGCTTTGCGAGGTCGGCGGGGCCGTACGCCTCCGGTTTGTCCCGGTCGAGGGTGATGACGCCAAGGGCTTCGCCGCCGCTGCCGAGAAGCGGGGCGGCCATCTGGCAGCCCACTCCGGGCCGGAGGGCCCGGTAGCGGGGGTCGTTCTGGGTGTCGCCCGCGAGGAGCGGCTTCGCATGCCAGGCGACCCAGCCGGGGATTCCCTGCCCGGGGGCGAGCGAGAGATCGCCCTCGGCGGGCATGCCCACGCTGGCCTCGGTCTCCAGCTTTCCGGTGTCTGGGTTCAGGAGGGCAAGGGAAGAGCTGTCGCACCCGAGGGTCCGGCTGATAATGGAGAGGATCTCGCCCAGCGCGAAGTTGGCGTCGTCGGTTCGGGTTGCCAGCGAGGCGAGTGCCAGGAGCGAGTCTGCGAAGGCGCTGGTGTCCACGCGCACAGGTTTCTGCCGGGAATCGCCCCGGCCGCAATCCGCAATACGCGGGCTACTTGCCGGCGGCCACGGCCACGGAGGCCGGGCTGATGATCTCCGCTAGGGCATCGCGCAGCGTACGGAGGCGCTCCAGGTCGGAGACCGGCTCGTGATTTTCGCTCTCGATATAGAAGGTGTCGATGGCCATGCCGCGTTCGGTGCCGATCCGGGCGAAGGTGATGTCGAAACCATGGTCCGAGATCGTCTTCGCCAGCCGGTAGAGGAGCCCGAGCTGGTCGCGGGCCTGCACCTCGACGATCGTCCGCTGCATCGACAGCTCATGATAGACCTCGACCGTCGGGGGAAAGGAGCTCTGGACGGCGTCGTTCTGGCCGGTGGAGAGGTACCGGGTCGCCGCGATCTTCTTAGCCTGCGTCACGATATCCGGGTACAGGTCTTTGTTGGCGACGAGGGCCGCCTCGATGTTCTTGACGAAGTTGTCCTGGGCCGTGGCGCTCTGGACGACGCTCCTGCCCGGCTCGACGACGTAGAAGGTGTCTATCGCGATATGGTCCGCCCGCGAAATAATCTTCGCCCCGAGGATGTTGAGCCCGGCGACGCTGAAGGCGCCGGCGAGCTTGTAGAAGAGCCCCGAACGGTCCCAGGTGACGACGTTCACGACCGTATAGGAGCGGTTGAGGTCGTCGTGCCAGTCCACGATCGGACGCAGGGCGCCCACGGAGTCCGCGTTGTTGATCGAGGACAGGAGCCGGTGAACCATCTGGATGTGCAGGGCCACCTCGCCGACGTCCGTGTGGATGAAATAGCGGTCGGGCAGCAGGCCGAAATGCGCGCCGATTTCGTCGCTGCTTATCCCCGGCATGTTCTTCCCTAGGAGCTCCTGTTGGGTCATTTTATTCTTTTCCTCGTGGCTTGCATCCAGCGCGGCCCCTAGCTTGAGGCGCTCCAGCGTCGTGCGATAGAGCCGGGTGTGCAGCGCGTCCTTGTAGCCGTTCCAAAGGTCGGCCGAGGTGGCCCGCGCATCGCAGAACGTGTGGACGTAGAGGTGCCGCAGGCGCTCCGCATCGCCCACCAATTCGCCAAAAGCAGCAGCTGTTCTTGGATCATCTACATCACGCTTCTGCCAGAATCGTGCCATCGCCAGGTGATTTTTTATTACGAATAGGATCAGGGAACGGTCGTCCGGGGAGACGCCGAGGCGGTCCAGGATGGGGCCGGCGAGCCTGGCGCCGCTTTCCGAATGTCCCTGGATGCCCTCGGCCTTTCCGATGTCGTGCAGAAGGAGGGTGAGGTAGGGGAGGGTGGGATCCGCGCACTCGTGGAGCGCCTCGCGGTACTTGAGCGTTATGGGCTCCGCCTCCGTGAAGATGCGATCGAGCTCACGAATCGAATTAAGAGTATGATAATCAGCGGTATATCTATGATAGTATTCGTGCTGGACCAGGCAGGTCAGCGCATCGAATTCAGGTATGAACCTGCCGAGCACGCCGAGTTCGTGCATCTGCATGAGCGTGGGGTGCACATTCCCCGCATCCGCGAGGATCGTTCGAAAGCAGACGCTGGCATCTTCGGAGTGGACGATGCCGTCCACCCAGGGAAGCGAATCGCGGATCAATTGGGCGAGGTGGAAATCGAGCGTGCGCCCGAGCTGCTGGCAGTGCCGGAAGACGCGGATCAGCCTCACCGGGTCGTCCTGAAAGACGGTGGGCTTGTCGGCGGCGAGCTTGGCGCCGCGCAGGACGAAGCCGTCGAGCCGCTGGCTTCGCTGGAACCGGCCTGCGCGCAGGGCCTCCCGGATGGTGGAGCGCCCGCCCGCGATCTCGCGGGATCCCAGGGAGAGCCGGCTTTCGATCGTTTTCGAAATCCGGTAGATCGCCTGGGCCGCGCGGTAGTAGTCCTGCATGAAGCGCTCGACGCGCGGGACGATGTCGGGCTGCCGGTAGCCGAGGTTCAGGGCGACCCGGGGCTGCATGTCGAGTGTGAGAAGGTCGGTGGCGCGGCTGCTGAGGAAGTGCAGCTCGTTGCGCACCCGCAGGAGAAAATCGTAGGCCTTGTTGAACTCCTGCGCCTCCTCGGGCTTCAGGTGGCTCTGGGCCACGAGTTCGCCGATCGTGAATATCCCGAGCTTCACCCGCGCCATCCAGACGGCGTTCTGGTAGTCGCGCAGGCCGCCGACGCCGTTTTTGACGTCGGGCTCCTGGTTGAAGATCGTGTCGGCGAACTTGGCCCTGCGAAGCCTCTGGTCCTCCAGCCGGGCCGCGATGTACTCCTTCGGCGCCTCGCTCGTCGAGAAATTCCGGTAGGCCTGGCTGAACGACTCATAGAGCCCGTGGGAGCCCGCGATGAAGCGGGCCTCGAGGAGGGCAGTCTTTGTCTGGATGTCCCTGCGGGCCTCCGCGAAGGTCTGGTCCACCGTGCGGGCGGAGTGCCCCACCTTGAGGCCGCAATCCCAGAGGATATAGAGGGTCGCCCGGGTGAGGAACTCCTCGAAGGACTTAATGCCTGCGAGCTTTGTCTTCGCCGGAAAGAGGAACATCACGTCCAGGTCGCTCCAGGGCGAAAGTTCGCCGCGGCCATAGCCCCCCAATGCCACCAGGGCCACGGCCGTCGGGGGCTGCCCGTGCTCGCGGGCGAAGGCGGCCAGGGCGTGGTCGAAGAGCCGGGCGAGCATCGCGTCGATGATCTCGGCCCTGCCGTGGACGATTTCGAGGCCGGATTCGCCCGCGTCGTGGCGCGCCCTGAGCGCGGCCATTTCGTCCTTCAGGAAGAGCTTGCACGCGGCCAGCCGGTCGGCGGCCGACGTTTGGCCGGAAAAGGCAAGGCGTTCGCGGGCGTGCTGCTGGATGGCTTCGGACATGGTCGACGGAGACCGTGCATTGCCAGCACCCCTCCCGGCAATTTTTTTTCTTTTGTCCTTATGCCCGGCTTTCCCTCAAGTCTGGCAGTTCATGCCAGAAATCACGAAGAGCTACGAGCCGGGTGAGGTCGAAAAAAAGTGGTACGCCGCCTGGCTGGCCCGCGGCGCCTTCCCCCCGTCCGGCTCGGGGGAACCCTATGCCATCGTGATTCCGCCCCCGAATGTGACGGGAGTCCTGACGATGGGGCACGTCCTCAACAACGCCCTCCAGGATATCCTCATCCGTCGAGCGAGGCTCGAAGGGCGGAGCGCCTGCTGGATTCCCGGGACGGACCACGCCGGCATTGCGACGCAGACGGTCGTGGAGCGCGAATTGCGCAAGGAGAAGAAGACCCGCTGGGACCTGGGCCGCGACCGCTTCCTTGAAAAGGTCTGGGCGTGGCGCGGTCAGAAGGGCGACATCATCCTCGAGCAGTTGAGGGCGCTTGGCTGCTCGTGCGACTGGGATCGCACGCACTTCACGATGGACGCGGGCTACTCGCGGGCGGTGCGCGAGGGGTTCGTCCGGCTGTTCCTGGGGAAAAGGATCTACCGCGGGAAGCGCATGGTGAATTGGTGCCCGGCGTCGCTGACCGCACTCTCCGACGAGGAGGTCATCATGAAGCCGGTGAACGGCTTTCTCTACGAGGTGCGGTACGAGCTGACCGACCGTCCCGGCGCGTTTGTCCAGGTTGCGACGACCCGTCCCGAGACGATTCCGGGTGACGTGGCGATCGCGGTCCATCCCGAGGATCCGCGCTACGCCGGCCTGGTCGGCAAGACCGTGTGGCGGCCCCTCAACCGGGCGCCGATTCCGATCGTCGCCGATTCGGCCGTGGATCGGGAGTTCGGCTCCGGAGCACTCAAGATCACCCCGGCCCACGACAAGGTGGATTTCGAGATCGGGCGGCGACACCAGCTTCCCATCATCGATGTCCTGGAGGCCGACGGCACGCTCAACGACCTCGCCGGACCCGGACTCGCGGGTCTGGACCGATTTGCCGGCCGCAAGAAGGCCGTCGAACTGCTCAAGGAAGCCGGCGCCTTCGTCGGCGAAAAGCCGCACCAGAACAACGTCGGCTACTCGGAGCGCGCCGACGTCCCCATTGAGCCGCGCCTGACGTGGCAATGGTGGCTCCGTTATCCGCGGGTCGATGAAGCCAAGGAGGCCGTCGAGAAAGGGCACATCGAATTCTTTCCCGCCCGCTGGTCGAAAGTGTACCTCCACTGGCTCGAGAACATTCAGGACTGGTGCATCAGCCGCCAGCTTTGGTGGGGACACAGGATCCCGGTTTGGTACCGCAAGGGGCTGGATCGGGACCGGCTGGCCGAGACCGACCTGCACGATCCCGCGAAGGTGCACGTCTCGCTCGATGGCCCCCCCGACCCTGAGAATTGGGAACAGGAGGAGGACGTCCTGGACACCTGGGCCTCGTCGTGGATCTGGCCATTGGCGACCTTGGGCTGGCCCGATCCATCGGAGATGAAAAAGGCGGGTTTCGATCGCTTCTATCCCACCTCGACCCTGGTGACGGGACCGGACATCATATTTTTCTGGGTGGCTCGGATGATCATGGCCGGGCTGGAGTTTTCCCGGTCTCCCCTGCCGGCCGACCGCCGGATGACCGGAGAGGAAATCGATTCCCGGATTCCGTTTCGGAAAGTGTACTTCACGGGGATCATCCGGGATTCCCAGGGGCGCAAGATGTCGAAGTCCCTCGGAAATTCCCCGGATCCCCTGGACCTGATAGCCAAGTACGGCGCCGACGGGTTGCGCTTCGGAATCGTCTCGATCGCCCCGCAGGGCCAGGACATCCGTTTCCAGGAGGACCGCATCGAGGGCGGTAAGAACTTCTGCAACAAGCTTTGGAACGCCTGCCGCTTCCGGCAGATGAGCGGGCCCATGGATGACAACAGCTCGGTTGCGGCGATCGCCGGCCGGCTCGAGCCGAATAAATTTGATCCAGACGATCACGCCATTCTCTTTAAGCTGGGGCAGCTCGATGGAGAGATAAAGGTTTGCTTCGAATTTTTTGAATTCGCGGAAGCTGCCCAAAAGCTCTACGCGTTTTTTTGGAACGATTTTTGCGACTGGTACGTCGAGGTCTCGAAGTCGAAGCTCCAGTCGCCGGAGACGAAGGCCAATTGCCTCGCGATCCAGGATCTGGTCCTGCGCCAGACGCTCCTCCTCCTCCATCCCTTCATCCCCTTCGTCACCGAGGAGCTCTGGCAGCTGCTGGGCTATGCCTCCTCAGGGCAACTAATTGAGACATACGATCTGGAATTTAGGGAGGCCCTCGCGCTCAAATTAGCCCCTATTGGCGGATCGCCTGATCGTGAATCAGTAAAATCTGTGCAACGCCTTCAGCAATTCGTCTCCCAGGCCCGGGCCCTCAAGGCCGATCACAACCTCGCCAGCCGCCGCGACGTGCGATTCTTCGTCATTGCGGACGAGGCCGCCTGGGGGGCGCTGCAGCCAAACATCGCTCGGGTGGCCCGGATGGCCGGAGCAGCCGAGATCCTCCGGAGGGAAGCTGTGGAAGGCGCACCCGCGGCGGTCACCCCGCTCGGGACCCTCTACCTGGATCTGGCCAGCACCGTTGACGCGGCCGCCGAGAAACTGCGGCTGGCCAAGGAAGTGGCGAAGCTCACCCAGCATATCGCCTCGACGGAGGCCCGCCTGGCCAATCCGGCCTTTGCGGGCAAGGCCCCGCCGGCCGTCCTCGACGGGGCCAGAAAACAGCTTGCGGAACTCCAGGCCAAGCGGACCGAGACGGAGCGTTTGATGGCCGCATTGAAGTAAGCAGTGAGGGGTGAGGCCGAGGTTGCCCCATTGAATTG
>CAZJNA010000092.1:0-12273 GCA_964547325.1 uncultured Opitutaceae bacterium
GCCCTTATTTTCGTAAAAGATGGGTGATATAAAATTCTCGATCGACACAGGGCTGGTGGAGGCGCTGAAAAGCGTGCTGCCGCTCGAAGTGTTTGTCGAAACGGGCACTTTCGAAGGCGATGCCATCCGCCTGGCCCGGCCCTATTTCGACGTCATCCACTCGATCGAGCTGTCGCCCGAGTACTTTGCGATAGCCAAGTCCAAGTTCGGGGACGACAAGGGGGTGCATCTCTACCTGGGCGATTCCGCAAAGATGCTGGCCGGGCTGCAGCCCGTGTTCTCCGGCAAGTCGGCTCTGTTCTGGCTGGATGCCCACTGGTGCGTCGCCCAGGACACCGGAGGCGAGAAATCCCAATGCCCCCTCCTTGAGGAGATACGCTCGATCGGCACGCTGAACGACGAAAGCGCGATCATGATCGACGACGCGCGGCTCTTCACGAGCCCGCCTCCCCGGCCCCACGAGATCAGCCAGTGGCCCCGGCTGGACCAGGTCATCGACGCGCTCCGGAGCGCGGGCAAGGACCACGAGCTCAAGATCTTCAACGACGTGATCGTCCTGGCGCCGCGCAAGGCAAACCAGGCGCTGACGGACTACATGACGCGCAACACGGTCACCTTGCTGGAGATCAAGGACCGCGCGGACGGCTATTACATCCTCGACGCCCAACTGAAGGAAAAGCACGCCGAGATCATCGGCCTGAAGAAGGCCGCGGTCGAGAAGGACAAGGAGATCGACGACCTCAAGGAAGCCACCAACGAGAAGGACGCCGAGGTGGCCGATCTCAAGCGGGAGACGGACATCAAGGACGGCGAGATAGCGGACCTCAAAGTGGCCGCCGAGGAGCGCAAGACGGAGATGGAGGCGATCAAGGCGGAGCTCGAGGCCGAGTGCGCGGACAAGGACAAGGAAATCGACGAATTGAAGGGCGAAAGCGACACCAAGGACGCCGAGATCGCTTCGCTGAAGACGGTCTGCAACGAGCGCGAGGCGCTGATCATCCTCCTCGATGGCCACGTGAAGACATTCCAGAAGATGGTCGCGGATTTGAACACCCAGCATGCGGCCAAGGACGCGGAGATCGTCCGCCGGCAGGCGGAGCTGGAGCAGCGGGACGAGGCGCTCCGGCAGGCCCGGGAGGCCGCCGGGAAGCGCGAGGCCGACATCGGCCGGAAGCTCGTGCGGCTGGAGCACATAGAGGCCCTCGCTCAGGAGGCGCCCGGGGATCCGCTCCACCTCGCGCGCCAGATCGATGACAAGGAAGTCCACATCCAGAACATCGAAGGCTTGCTGCAGGCCCAGAAGAAGGAATGCGCGGATGTGCGCCAGACACTGGGCGAACGGGATGCTTCGCTCGCAAACCTGGCGGGCGGACTCGCCAATCTGGAGCTGGCCAAGTTTTACGGCCGCCATCTCGCTGAGAAGGAGCAGGTCATCCAGGAGCTCAAGCGCGCCTGCGACGAGCGCGAGGCGCTGATCCAGCGGCTCTGCCTCGATTCCACGACGGTCGGTGCCAAGCTGGGCAAGCTTTGGACGGGAGCACGCGCGCTCTGGCGTCACAAGGTCAGCCAGCCCTGGAACCAATGGCTCTTCCGCCAGGTCGTCGAAAAACACTGGATGCAGATCGGCGTTCTCAGGCAATACGAGCCCAGGCCCGTGCGATGGGACACGCTTCCCAAGGCGCGGCTCCCCGTGCACCGCCTGCCGAAGATCGGCATTGTGACGCCCTCCTACAACCAGGAGACCTTTGTCGAGAGCACCCTTCTCAGCGTCCTCAACCAGAACTATCCAAAGCTGCGCTACGTGGTGTTCGACGGCGCCTCGACCGATGCGAGCCCGGCGATCATCGCCCGTTATGCGGACCGGCTTTCCCACTGGGAGTCGACGCCGGACAACGGCCAGTCGGACGCGATCATCCGGGGATTTGCCCGCATAACCGACCTCGAGGCCGACGACATCATGGGATGGCTCAATTCCGACGACTTCATCAACCCGCGAGCCCTGCATTTTGTGGCCGAGTACTTCGCCACGCATCCCGAGACCGATGTCGTCTATGGCAACCGGATCATCATCGACGGGAACGACAAGGAGATCGGCCGCTGGATAATGCCCAAACACGAAGACCGCGTTCTCGATTGGATCGACTACGTTCCCCAGGAAACCCTGTTCTGGCGCAAGAACGCCTGGGACAAGGCCGGGGGCCTGGACCCGAGCTTCCAGTTCGCCCTCGACTGGGATTTGCTCCTCCGATTCCGTGTTGCCGGACTCAAGATCGTCCGACTTCCTTATTTCCTTGGCTGTTTCCGCGTTCACCCCCACCAAAAAACCAGCCAGCATATCCATTCCATCGGCAGCGAAGAAATGACAAAAATCCGCAACCGTATTCATCCCAGGGGGATAGACCCGGAGATGATCCACCATTACGCCCGAAGGATTCGATTCCAAGGCGCCATCTGCTCGCGCCTCGCAGCGCTGAAGATCCGGGCCTGAGCCTGCGGGCGCTTCCCCTCCTCCATGCTTCCGTTTCTGCTGATTCTCGGACTCTTTGTCTTCTTTGCCGCCGTTGGCCAGGCCGTCCTGAGCGCCCTGAAGGTGCGCTTCGGAACCCTCTGGAGCTGGTTCCTCGCCCCGACGCTGGGCATGAGCCTGACGATCCTCCTCGTGAACGAGGGGAGCAAGTGCGGCCAGCCCGTGCGTATCGTCGGGCCCTGGGTCACCGCCTTCCTCGCGATAGCGACAATCGCGGTCTTTGTCTGGCGCCGCCCCAAGCTGCCCTTCCGCCAGCTACGGCCCTTCGCGATAGTGCTGCTCCTGTATCTCGTCTACGCGGGCTGGCCGATGTTCAAGTTCGGCTTCAAGTGGATATCCTATGGCAACGACGACATGGCGAACTACACGCTCGCCGCGGAGCGTTTCCTGAACAACAGCTACTATTTCCTGCCACAGCAGACGGAACTCGAAGGCCGCGACTACAGCCAGCACTTCTGGTTCATGCACGCCCTGCAGCAGATCCGGCCGGGCAGCGAGATGACGCTCGCGTGGGCCTGTTCGCTGACAGGCCTCAATCCGCACCAGGTGTTCATGCCGGTGATCTTCAGCCTCACCCTGCTCCAGCTCTGCAGCATCGGCGCCCTTGTCCTCTATCAGGGCAGAAATCGGCGGCTGGCGCTGTTCTCGATGGCCCTGCTCGCCATCAGCCCTCTCTTCAGCCTGGGCACCCTCTACCAGCTGATCGCCCAGGTGGGCGGGATGGCCCTCCTGATATGCGCCTGTTCGCTGATCCTGCGAACCGTACGGTTCGCATGGAAAGACGTCCTGGCCACCGGCGTGCTCCTCGCCGCCATGGGGGTCATGTACCCGGAAGTCGCGCCCTTCCTCGGGCTCGCGATCGTCGTCTACGCCGTGTGGCTGCGCTATGTCCGCCCCAATATCTTCGGCGTATTCACCCAGCGCGTCGTCGCAATGGGGATCCTTACATTCGTGATCATGGGGACCAGCACCTACGAGTTCATCAACACGATGATCCTCCAGTCCCTGGGATCGGCCGGCCTCGGCGCCATGGCGGATATTTCACAACTGGATGGCCTGGTGCTGTTTCCGTGGACGCTCGTGCCTTCGTTCATCCCGATGATCTTCGGGCTTCACGCCTTCGGCATCGTCGGCTCGGATCCGCTCCTGTCCACAGTCATCGCGATCGCAATCGTGATGCTCGGGTACCTGATCGTGCGCGTCGTGATGCGGATGCGGCGCGGCGCGCCGCCCGCCGTCCTCGGCGTCATCATGATTCCGCTGGGCGTCTACCTCTTCCAAAAGGGGCAGGACTTCGGACTCTTCAAGCTTGGCATGTTTGCGCAAGGGGTCATCGCCTTCTTCCTCGCCGAGGGCTTCCTCTGGCTTTGGGAGCGGAGGGGCCACCGGTTGGCGGTCGGGATATTCCTGATCTATTTTGCGGCCACGATCCCGAGCCAGCAATACTACGTCCGCTCGAGCTTGGGCGACCGCGGCGGCGGCCTTTCGGAAGTCGTCGGCGCCTCCGAGAAGGGCGTGGCCTTCAAACATCCGACCGACGTGAAGTTCGACGCGATCGAGAGCGATATCACGAACGTCGTCAGCGCCAAGATGCTGGCCATGTACACGCGCGGGATCGACACCCGTTTCCTGAGCCGCAACTACATGGACAACGTGGCGAACATAGCGCCGCTCAAGTTCCTGCGGAATCCCGATCCGGAATTCGGCGACCGGCGGAGCCAGATGCTGCGCCCCCTGCACCTCATCCGCTGGATGCTACCGGACGAGCTGATGAAGGGAAACGTGGCGGAGTACAACATGATGCCGATGACCTCCATCGACAATTCCTGGTCGGAGACGAGCTTCCGCCATCTCGACTACCAAAATCCCCTCTTCGTCGCCCTCCAGCCGGTTTACGACCACTTCAACAAGTACCTGGATGACCTGGGCGAGGATGCCGGCTGGCACAATCAGGGGCTGTACATGTACAAGCCGCTTTCGGATGTCAGCAACCGGCTCGTCTTCATCCATTCGGAAAAGGGTCCGCACTACTACTCGTCGGCCCGGTTTCGCGCCGCGTTCTTCCAGCGCGAACCCGAGCCCGTCAGCGGCTTCAAGCGCTACTTCCACGGCACGGGGCGCTACTCGTGGTTCGAGATCCTGAACCCCAAAGGCAATCTCCGGATGGAAGTCGATTTCACGCGGACGTCGCTCGGCGGCGACCGCTCGGCGCTGCCGACCGCTGCGGTCGTCGGGGGCGAGGAGAACACCCACCTGCCCTTTGTCGGTTCGGGCAGCGCCCGCGTGTTCTCCCCGGTCTTCAAGCCCCAGGTCTTTGAGGGCCTGAGCTACGTGTCCCTCGATTTTGGCGAGGAGGCCGCGATGATCATCAAGCATCCGACGGGCCTCATGCGGCTCTACGGGCTGCGCTACAACCTGGACGACCGCCGCCTGGTCGGGTTCACGCGGGACATTTCCATCATCACGGACGAGGAGTACCGCCACCTCAAGCGCCCCACGCGGATCGCCAAGCTTCCCGACGACCTCTACGCGAACCCGGGCTTCGAATACAGCGGCATCTTCGAGGACGGCTGGCTGTGCGATCACTCGTATTTCTGCCTCGCTGGGACGAAAAAGGGCGACGTGTTCACGTTCCGCGGCGAGGTGCCCGCCCTGGCCGATTTCAAGGCTGGAATCACGATGGTTCTCACCATCAACGGCAAGGACACCGAGCCGATCCTGCTCCATCCCGGACCTTTCACCATCAACCGCTTCATCCTCGAGGACAGCGACTTGACCCGCGTCGACGTGGCCTTCTCCAAGGCCAGGATCTACGGCGCCAACGATCTGCGGCGCGTCTCGACCTTCCTCTACGAATGCAGCGTCCGCCCCGCGGACGATCTCAGCGTGTTCAACCGAACGCTCGATCGGGCTCACGGGGACAGCTTCCAGATCCAGGGCCTCTCCTCCGATGGATGGGCGGCGAAGGGCGTCTCCTTCCACCTGCCCCCGACCGAGGGCCCGAAGGTCCTCGACCTCGAGCTCGAATTCCCCGCGTGGGCGGGGGTCGGCGCTCACACCATCTCCATCGATCTCGACGGAGCCACCGTCTATCGGCAGCCGGTCAAGGCCGGCACGTACCAGAACATCCGGATCCCGGTGAACGATCTGGCCGAGAAGGTCGTGGCCATCAGCGCCGATGGGGATTTTCTGCTGCCGGGCCAGGACCGGCGTTGCTCGTACCGGGTGATCAGGATGCAGTTCCGGGATCCGGCCGCCGAGCTCGCCCAGAACGCGCCGCGCTACGAGCTGACCGGCCCGGACAAGGACGGCTGGTCCGGACGCAACGCATCGCTGGCGATACCCGCCGCCTCCAAGGCCGCGGCAGCGGAAATCGAGATCGAGTTCCCGGGCTGGGCAAGCGCCAAGACCGGGAATTTCTCCTTCACGCTCGACGGCAAGGTCGTGTACTCGGCCACGCTCCCGAACAACACCTACAAGACCGTTCGCATCCCCCTCGGATCCGGCCAGGATCATGTCATCCAGATCCAGACCGATGAGGACTTCGTCCTCCCCGCTCCCGATGGGCGCAGGCGGTCCTACCGCATAGTCAAACTGGACGTCAGGTAAGGGCTCCGTAAGCTACCTCACGCAAGCCAACGCCCATGAAGCTCAGCGTAGTCGTCCCCGTCTATAAGGAGGAGCGCAGCATTCCCGAATTCCTGCGGCGGGTCGGATCGGTCCTGGGCGCGATCACCGATGACTACGAGATCATCTTTTCCCTGGACCCCTCCCCCGATCGCACGGAGGAGGTGATCCTCGAGGCCAGGGCACGGGATCCCCGGGTCAAGCTGCTCAAGTTCTCGCGCCGATTCGGGCAGCCCATGGCGACCCTGGCCGGAATGGAATATTCCCGCGGCGAAGCCGTGATCGTCATGGACGTGGACCTGCAGGATCCCCCCGAGCTGATCGCGGAGATGGTCGCCAAGTGGCGCGAAGGGTATGACGTGGCGCTTCCGCAGCGGCGTGAGAGGACGGGCGAACCCTGGCTCCGCCGGCTGGCAGCCGCCTCCTGGTACAAGGTCATCAGCAAGATCGCCGATGTGAAGGTCCCCCCGAACACGGGCGACTTCCGTCTGATGAGCCGCCGGGTCGTCAACGAGCTCGTGAAGCTGAAGGAGTCCCACGGATTCCTCAGGGGAATGGTCGCCCTTGTCGGATTCAAGCAGGTGCTGATCCCCTTCGACCGGCCTGCCCGGTTCGCCGGCGAGACGAATTACAATCCCTTCTTCGGGTCCTCCAAGATCGTCTCGAATGGGATCTTCTGCTTCTCGACCGCGGCCCTGCGGATCAGCACCCAGCTCGGGTTCCTCCTCGCATTCGGCTCGATCTTCTTCGCCCTCGTCTACCTCGGGATGAAGCTTGCCGGATTCCCGTTCCCCGTGGGCAATCCGACGATCGTCATCCTCGTCCTCCTGATGGGCGGCATCCAGCTCATCAGCGTCGGCATCCTGGGTGAATACATCGGCCGCATCTATGAGGAAGTCCGGGAACGGCCGAAATTCATCGTGGACCGCGCCGAAGGGTTCGACGCCCGCCCCCAGGCGTGACGCCTGAGGCCCCCTTCCCCGGATGCTCGCGGAAGTCGCAGTTGCCCGCTGGCACGCCGGGCTGATTCCCGCCGCGCTTTTCCTGGCGTTGGATGCCGCGCTCGTCTGGCGCCTTGCCCGGGCCGACGGCAAGCGCCCGGCCGAATGGCTCGGCCTGATGGCGACCCAGGCTATCGCGCTCTGGCTCGTGTGGCCGTTTGTTTCCGGAGGGCGCGTCGGTGCGGGCGACGCCTATTACTATGGCCTGCAAATGGCCGATGCGCTGACCCAGTTTCGCAACGGCGTGTTCCCAGTCCTTATCGGCCAGACGCAATTCGCATTCAACGGCAACATGCTCGTGCGGATGGCCCCGTACTACTTTCATCTGGGAGGACTCCTCGACGTGCTGACCGGGCGCGGACTATCGCCCTTCGCCCTGTCCAATCTCTGCGTTGTCGCCAGCGCGATCGGTGGAGCCACGTCCGCCTATGCCGCGGTGCGGATTCTGGCGCCGGAGTGGCGCCCGGGAGCCATGCTTCTCGCATCGCTCTACGTCCTGAGCCCGGGCACCGGAGCCGTGGAATTGATCGGATTCGACCTGGTCGCGACTTACATGGTCCTCCCCTGGCTGCCGCTATTTTGGCTGGGAATGGCCAACTCGCTTCAGCTCCTCGACGACACTCAGCCGCTGATCCTGAGCGCAGGGGCGCTCGCCCTCATTTGGTATGCCCATCCGGCGATCGGGCTCTGGCTCCTGCCGTTCTTTGCCGGCGTTCAGGCTCTCAGGTTCCTCCTGGTGGGCTGCCACCGGGGGAATCTCCGGCGCCCCATCCTCGCCGCCGCGGCATTCGCGTGGCTGATCGCCTACCTGCTCGTCTCGGTGCAATCGCTGCACCTGGCGTTCTCGCTGATAGCCCACTACAGGGATCCGCTGGCCATCCCCAGAATCATCTTTGGAAACCTGCAGGCGGCCTGGCCCGGCCTGTGGCGCCCGCTCGAATTTCCGGTCGGCACCCTCGGAAACATCCAACTCGGCTATGCGTTGACCGGCGTATTCGCGCTGTGCTTCGCCACCGCGTGGCGGAGGGGTCTGCCCGGGATCTGCCTTGCGCTCATGACCCTCGCGCTGCTGCTCCTGCTGGCGCCGGTGCCGGAATTGACGGTCCGGATCTGGTCCTGGATTCCCCGGAAGTTCGTGGACGTTTCCAACGTATGGCCCATGCAGCGATTCTATCCGATTCTGGGCGGGATCGCTGTTGCGTGGGCCGCCGTCACGATGCGCCAGTGGTTCTCGCGGCCCGAAACGCGGCGCCGGCTTCTCATCGGCCTGGGCCTCTGCCTTGCATGGAGCATGCTCGAGGCGGTGAAGCTGCGGCGCCACGCCGCCATGGTGGGGCATACGACGAAGGAGAGCATCCGGTCCCTCCTGCCCGAGAACATCACCCTCACCTTCTCGTCCTACAATATGTTCAGCGCATCCTATCCGCCCCATTTCTCGCACGGGGCCTCGGAACCTGCGTTCGAGTCCCGGCTGCTCGACGTGGCGATGAATCCGCTCGAGGACAATGCCGGCAGCCTCGAGGCCGGGCGCGCCCGGTTGAGGGTCGGAACCGTGTCGCCCGGCCGCCCCCGCCCAAAGCCCGGCGAGAGGCCTGCGGCGCAATACACCGCCTCCTTCCGCACCGACGGACGCAGCCAGTACCTGCTGGCGTTCACCTTTCCTTCGAAAATGAGCGGTGACCTGACGCTCCGCGGCCGCGAACTGGATCGGACCTACACGATGCCCGAGTTCGGGGGCGCTCTGGCCTTCGGCGCGGGGCCGGAGTCGGCGCGTCTGCTGCCCCTGTGTCTGCCGCCGGGGGATCCGGACACGATCACCGTCGCATCGAGCATGCCGCGCGTCAGCGCGGAGATCCTGGCCTTCACGGAGCAGGACCTGCCGATCCGGACCACGTCCTTGACCCCATTGACCGTCGATCTGACCACGCCGCAAAGCGGTTATCTCGAGACGCCGCGCATGTTGGTGCCCGGCTATGAAGCGACCGTGAATGGGAAGGCTGCCGTCCTGATCCCCTCCCCGGCGGGCTTCGCGGCCGTGGCGGTGCCTCCGGGGGCGGATCATGTCGTCCTCTTCTACCCGGGGCCGGCGGTCGTTCGCCGTGCGTTCTGGCTTTCCCTGGCTGGATTCCTGGCTCTTCCATTCCTTGCCCTATGGGCCTGGCTCAGGGCCGGCCGGCGTCCGGCAGCGCCATTCGACGGTTCGGCCATCTCCGCCCACAGCCCCGTCGTCCGGATCTTTCGCTATGCCACGGGGTTCCGAAAGATCCCCTCTTGAGGCAGGCAAGATTTCGCTTTCACTGACTGCGCCGGCTGGCTTTATTGGAGGCTTTTCCGATTTCGACCATGTCCACAGGCAAATGGCCCAAGGTGCTTCCCCCGCTGACCCCCGAGCAAAGGCGGATCAGCGACGATTTTATGAAGCACTGGCACGAAGTGCTTCCCGAGCGCTTCGGGATCGTGGAGCGGTTCAACCATAATTTCCCGGTTCGATGCTCCCAGCCCGACTTCCGCACGACCCTCGAGATCGGGGCGGGCCTCGGAGAGCACCTCCACTACGAAAAACTGAGCCCCGAACAGGAGAAAAACTACTATGCGCTCGAACTCCGCGAGAACATGGCCGCGGAAATCCGGAAGAATTTCCCAAGAGTCCATGCGATCGTGGGCGACTGTCAGGCCCGGCTTGATTTTCCGGACGGGTTTTTCGACCGGCTGCTGGCCGTCCACGTCCTCGAGCACCTCCCCAATCTTCCGGCCTGCTTGCGCGAGCTCTACCGCCTCAGCAACAAGGCGCATGGCCGGCTTCTCGTCCTGATCCCGACCGAAGGAAGCCCGGCCTACACGATCGCCCGCAAGATTTCGGCGGAACGCGTCTACAAGAAGCGCTACGGCGGGGACTACTCCTGGTTCTACAAGCGCGAGCACATCAACCTGCCCCTGGAGATACTGGAGGAGCTCGACCCCTACTTCACGGTCGAGGCCAGGCACTTCTTTCCGCTGCCCTTCATGCCCATGATCTTTTGCAACCTGGTGATCGGCCTGTCCCTTCGTCCCCGGCCGGCGGTCCTGGCCCGCTGCGATGCCATGGATTCCGGCCTCGCCCACTCGGTCCCGCTCCCTTCCTGATGCCAAAAATCTTCGTGACCGGCGCGGCCGGCTTCATCGGTTCAAGTCTGGTCGACCGGCTTCTCGCGGAGGGCGCGAGCGCCGTCGGCTGGGACAACTTCAGCACCGGCCAGCGGGAGTTCGTCGGCGGCGCGCTCAAGCATCCGGCCTACCGCCTGGTCGAGGGCGACAACCTGGACCTTCCCGCCCTGACCGCGGCCATGGCGGGCTGCGACACCGTCTTCCATCTCGCGGCGAACGCCGACGTGCGCTTCGGCACGGATCACCCCGATCGCGATCTCAAGCAGAACACGGTCGCCACCTTCAATGTCCTCGAGGCCATGCGGGCGAACGGAATCAAGCGGATCGCCTTTTCGTCGACGGGATCGGTCTACGGCGAAGCCAAGGTCATTCCCACACCGGAGGACGCGCCCTTCCCGCTGCAGACGTCGCTCTACGGGGCATCGAAGCTCGCCGGGGAGAGCCTTATCCAGGCATACGCGGAAGGCTTCGGCTTCGAGGGCTATATCTTCCGCTTTGTCTCGATCCTGGGCGAGCGCTACACCCACGGCCACGTATTCGACTTCTACAAGCAGCTCCGCGAGCATCCGGACCATCTCCGTGTCCTCGGCGACGGATCCCAGAAGAAGTCCTACCTTCACATCGACGACTGCCTCTCGGCCATGCTCCATGTCCTGGCGCGCGGCCTGCCGGGGAAGAGCCGAGTCGAGGTCTTCAATCTCGGAACCGCCGAGTACTGCCAGGTGAACGACTCGATTCGCTGGATCTGCGAGGCCCTGGATATAAAGCCCCGCTTCGACTACACCGGCGGCAACCGCGGCTGGATCGGCGACAATCCGTTCATCTTCCTCGACACCGCCAAGGTCCGAGCCACCGGGTGGTCGTCAAAACTCGCCATCCGGGAGGGCATCCTGCGGACGCTGCGCTGGCTGCAGGCCAATCCCTGGGTCCTGGAAAAGCGATGAAGGTCACCGTCCTGGGCCTCTGGCACCTGGGCTGCGTGACGGCAGCCTGCACCGCCCGGCATTTCGAGGTCGTCGGCCTCGATTTCGACGCATCGACCGTCGCCCGGCTGAGCGGCGGCCAGGCTCCGATTTCCGAACCCGGCCTGGACGATCTCATCAAGGAGGGCCTTGCCGCGGGGCGCCTGAGGTTCACCGCGGACGCCGGGGAAGCCTGCAGCAAGGCGGACATACTCTGGGTCGCATTCGATACCCCGGTGGATGACGACGACCGCGCCGACGTCGATTCGGTGCTTGCGCAGGTGCGCCGCTGCGTGCCCCTCCTTCCGAAAGGCGCCCTGATCCTCGTCTCCTCGCAGCTCCCCGTCGGCAGCTGCCGCATCCTCGAGGACGAGTTCGGCCCGGCCGGCTATCGCTTTGCCTGCTCGCCGGAAAACCTGCGGCTCGGCGCGGCGATCGGGATATTCAGCAACGCCGACCGGATCATCGCCGGATACAGGGACGACCGGACCAAGGCACAGCTCACCGAACTCTTCGGCCCGTTTACGAAGCAGGTCGTCTGGATGCGCCCCGAATCGGCCGAGATGACGAAGCACGCGATCAATTCCTTCCTGGCGCTCTCGATCACGTTCATGAACGAGATCGCCTGCCTGTGCGAGCGCACCGGGGCGGATGCCCGTGAAGTCGAGAAGGGCCTCAAAACGGAGAGCCGGATCGGGCCGAAGGCCTACCTTTCGCCGGGCAGCGCGCTCGCCGGCGGCACGCTGGCCCGGGACGTCGTCGCGTGCATAGGCCTCGGCGAGAGGCTGGCGGAGCCGCTGGATATATTTCCGGCGATAAAGCGAAGCAACGACCGGCATCGGGGCTGGGCGCTGCGGAAGCTGCTCCAGTACTTTCGAAAGCCCCCCGCCGAGCCGATCGCCCTCCTCGGGCTCACGTACAAGCCGGGAACCAACACCCTGCGGCGCAGCTCCGCGGTCGAGCTGGCCCGCGCGCTTCATGACCGCGGCTTTCGCGTCGCCGCCCACGATCC
>CAZJNA010000093.1:0-12146 GCA_964547325.1 uncultured Opitutaceae bacterium
TGCCGCGCGTCATCACCCGGTCGTTGCCGCGGCGCGAGCCGTAGCTGTTGAAATCCTCATAGGCGACGCCGTTGTCCAGAAGGTACCTTCCAGCCGGGGAAGTCTTCTTGATCGAGCCGGCCGGGGAAATGTGGTCGGTCGTCACGGAATCGCCGAACACGGCGAGCGCCCGGGCTCCCGATATCTCGGCCACCGGCCCCGGGACGAGACCGAAGTTGGCGAAGAACGGCGGCTCCTGGATGTAGGTCGACGCGGAATCGAATGCGTACACGTGGCCCGCGGCCGCCGGAATCTCGTTCCACTTCGGATTCTGCTCGGCGAAGTTTGCGTAGAGCCGGCGGAAGACCTCCGGCCGCAGGGCGGCGCGCATCTGGTCCCTGACCTCCTGGAGCGACGGCCAGAGGTCCCGCAGGAAGACATCCCGGCCGTCCCGGCCGCGTCCCAGGGGCTCGCTCGACAGGTCGATATCCACCCGTCCCGCGAGCGCGAAGGCGACAACGAGCGGCGGAGACATGAGGAAATTCGCCTTGATGCTCTGGTGCACCCGCGCCTCGAAATTTCGGTTGCCCGACAGCACGCTCGCGGCGACGAAATCGTTCTTCACCACGGCCTCCTCGATCGGGGCATCGAGCGGGCCCGAGTTGCCGATGCAGGTCGTGCAGCCGTAGCCGACGAGGTTGAAGCCGAGCTGGTCGAGGTACGGCTGAAGGCCGGCCCTCACCAGATAGTCGGTGACGACCCGGGAGCCCGGGGCCAGCGAAGCCTTGACCATGGGATTGACCGTCAGGCCGCGCTCCACCGCCTTCCTGGCCACCAGGCCGGCCGCGAGCATGACCGACGGATTCGACGTGTTTGTGCAGCTCGTGATCGCGGCGATCAGGACACGGCCATGGCCGACATCCCCTGCGCGCGGCCGGGACATCCCCGGCTCGGGATTCGGGGTCGGGTGGTTGCTCGCCATCTCGCGTTCGGATACCGCATTTATCCCGGCCGCGGGATCGCGGGCCGCGGACACGGGCTCCTGGCTTCCTCCGCCCGCGTGCGCGCGGCCGTTGTCCGCGATGTGGACGGTCTTTCCCAGCTCCGCCGCGGGCTTGCCGAAGCCGCTTTCCGCGACCGGCCGCGAAAACGCCGCCGTGAACTCCTGCTTCATGCGCGATAGCTCGATCCTGTCCTGGGGACGCTTCGGGCCGGCGACGCTGGGCGTCACGGTCCCGAGATCGAGCGAAAGCTCCTGCGAGTAGTCGATGGACCCCGCAGCGGGAATGCCCCAGAGGCCCTGGGCCCGATAATAAGCCTCATAGAGGGCCACATGGCTTTCCGGACGGCCGGTCGCCAGCAGGTAAGCCGAGCATTCCCCGTCGACGGGGAAGAAGCCCATGGTGGCGCCGTATTCCGGCGCCATGTTGGCTATGGTCGCGCGATCCACGACGGGCAGCGCAACGGCGCCCGGACCGTAGAATTCGACGAACTTGCCGACGACCTTCGCCTGGCGGAGAAGCTGGGTCAGGGTCAGGGCGAGGTCCGTGGCGGTCACTCCCTCGCGCAGGGCGCCCGTCAGATGGACGCCGACGACGTCGGGGGTCAGGAAATACACGGGCTGGCCGAGCATTCCGGCCTCGGCCTCGATGCCGCCGACGCCCCAGCCCACGATGCCCAGGCCGTTTATCATCGTCGTGTGGGAGTCCGTGCCCACGAGAGTGTCGGGATAACAGACGCCGTCCGCGCCGGTGACGACGCCATGTGCCAGGTACTCCAGGTTGACCTGGTGGACGATTCCGATGCCGGGAGGGACGACCTTGAAGGTGTCGAAGGCCTGCATGCCCCACTTCAGGAACTGGTAGCGCTCCCTGTTTCGGCGGAACTCGATGTCGAGGTTGCGCGCGAACGAATCCGGCGTGCCGCTGACATCCACCTGGACGGAATGGTCCACCACGAGATCCACGGGCACCAGCGGCTCGATCACCTTGGGGTTCTTGCCGAGCTTTGCCGCGGCCGAGCGCATGGCGGCGAGATCGACGAGGAGCGGCACGCCCGTGAAATCCTGGAGGACGATCCGAGCGACCACGAACGGAATCTCCTCGGTCCGCTGCGCCTTCGCCTTCCAGCCCGCCAGGGCGCGGACGGCCGGCTCGGACACGCGGAGCCCGTCGCAATTGCGGAGGAGCGCCTCGAGGACGATCCGGATCGAGACCGGCAGCCGGCCCACGGCGAACCCCGACTCGGCAAGCGCCGGAACGGAGTAGAATGAATGCGATTTTCCCCCGGACGTGAAGGTCCGGAGGGTGTTGAATGGATTCGGAAGTCCCATCTTGGATTGGTTGTCGGCGGTCAGGCGCCCAGGGCCGCCTTGACGGCCGCAAAGTTAGGAAGGTCCTTCGGGGTGGGCGTCTGTTCGGCGTACTTTACCCGGCCGTCCACGCCGATCACAAAGGCCGCCCGGGCGGAGGTGTCCCCCACGCCCGCAAGCATCGGGAAGAGCACGTCATAGGCCTTGGTCGCCACGCGGTTCAGGTCCGACAGCAGCGTGACTCCGATCTTGTTCTCCTTCGCCCAGGCCTCCTGGGAGAAGGGGCTGTCCACGCTGATCCCGTAAACCTCGGCGTTCAACCCGGCGAACGCGTCCAGGCTCAAGGTGGCATCGCACAGCTCCTTCGTGCACACGCCCGTGTAGGCCAGCGGGAAAAAAAGAAGGACCGTCTGCTTCTTGCCGAAGTTGGCGCTCAGCGTGACGTCCTTCAGGCCGTCGGTCGTCTTTGTCTTTAGCGTGAAGTCGGGGGCCTTGGAGCCGGCTGCGATGGGCATATAATGTCTTTTGCTGGGTGTTGGGGACGGAGGGTGGACCGCGGAAACTGAACCGGACACGGGTCACGGGCAAACCGTTTCTCCCGGTAACAGGTCCAATTCTAACTTCGTTGTGTCTGGCATAAGAAACGCTCTTGCCCCGGCACCGGGCACGCCGGTTTACTGCGGGGCCCGATGACGATCCTCGAAGAGCTCCAGTGGCGCGGCCTGATCGCGGACTGCACCGACCGCGATGCTCTGGCACGGCGCCTCTCCGAGGGGCCTCTCACGCTCTACTGCGGCTTCGATCCGACCAGCGACAGCCTCCACGTGGGCCACCTCATGGGCCAGCTGACGCTGCGCCGGTTCCAACTAGCCGGCCATCATCCGCTTCCGCTAGCAGGTGGCGCGACCGGCATGGTGGGCGATCCCGGCGGGAAGTCCGCCGAGCGAAACCTGCTCACGCGCGACGAGCTTGCGCACAATGTCGCCTGCATCAAGCGGCAGCTCTCGCAGTTGCTCGATTTCGAGGCAGCGGACAATCCGGCCCGGCTGGTCGACAACGCGGCCTGGACGGCGCAGCTGACCTACCTCGATTTCCTGCGGGACATCGGCAAGCATTTCTCGGTCAATGTCATGGTGGCCAAGGACAGCGTCCGGTCGCGCATGGAGGGCGATCACGGCATCAGCTACACGGAGTTCAGCTACATGCTGCTCCAGGCCTACGATTTCTACCACCTGCGCCAGACCCACGGATGCGAGCTGCAGATCGGCGGCAGCGACCAATGGGGAAACATCACGGCCGGCACCGATTTGATCCGGAAGAAAATGGGCGTGGCCGCCTGGGGCCTGACTTTTCCGCTGATAACCAAGGCCGATGGCGCCAAGTTCGGAAAGACGGAAGGCGGCGCCGTCTGGCTCGATCCGCAGAAGACGAGCCCCTATCGTTTCTACCAGTTCTTCGTTAACACCGAGGATGCGATGCTGGGCGGCTACCTGAGGAAGTTTACGCTTCTTGCGCGGGAGGCGATCGAGGAACTCGAGGCCCGCCACGCGGCCGATCCCGGCGCCCGCGAGGCGCACAAGGCCCTCGCTCGGGAGGTGACCCAGCTCGTGCACGGCGAATCAGCCTTTTTCGACGCTCGGCGCGCCAGCGAGATCATGTTCGGCGGCGGTCTCGAAGGCGTGAGCGAGGCGGTGTTCAAGGACGTGGTGGGCGAAGTGCCCACCGCGGACCTCGATCTCGGCAGGATGAGCGCGCCCGGGCTGCCGCTGACAGAGGTCCTCGTTCACGCGGGGCTCAGCGCCTCGAAGGGCCAGGCCCGAAAGGACATCGAGGGTGGCGGGATCTACCTCAACAATGTCCGCGTCGGTGAAATCGCACGTTTGGCCACCGCTTCCGACCTGCTCTTTGGCCAGTATCTACTCCTGCGCAAAGGAAAGCGCACTTACGCAGTCGTACGAGCCCTCTCTGGTCGCCTGGATCGGTCGCCCTAGAGGGGGGAGGAATTTCGGTCGGAGGCGAACGATCGGCGCAACGCGGCGGAGCAGATGCGGCCGAGGAGCCCCGAGGCATACCAAAGGTATGTCGAGCGGGCGACGCAGGCCGCAGATGCCCGTCGTCTTGCGTCGAGCCGACCCGATCGACCGAATTCCTCCCCCCTAAAAAAACATGGCCTCGCTGAGCGCGTTTTCCGCGGGCAGGAGGCTGACGGCGGCCGGCAGCAGCGTGCGGCCCGAGCCGAGGTCCGCTTCGAAGAGCGCGTGGCTTTTCTTGAAATCGGCCTTCCAGGAGAACTCCTTCTTCCCCGCATAGCCGAATATCAGCGAAAGGCTTTCGGCCGGGACGCCTTCCGGCGCCTTGAGAAGGTAGTCGGCGCGGTTTCCGGCGCACCTGTCCATGCGTTCCTTGACCCAGCCGAGAAGGACGCGGGCTTCCGCCGGGTGCGCGGAGCCGTGCGTGACCGTCACCGTCCGCAGATCCCCGCACAGGGCGTCCATGGGGTAGCGGCTGAGGAACTGGCCGAGGGACTGCCGCACGGGAAGGAGGCGCGCGTGGGCGAGATCGCACACCGCCTCCGGACGCGGCCAGGGGAAGCTGAGCGCGTCGGCCGGTGCCGTGGCGCTGTCGATCAGCATGCGCTTCGAGCGCGTCATCAGGTAATTGTAGTCCGCCATCCGGGCGCTCGAGTAGAATCCGTGCGCCCAGAAATACAGGGGAAGGTCGGTCGAGAGGCAGACCGAGACCTGGTTCTCGAGGAAGGTGCGCAGGCTCGCGGGATAGCAGAGCATGACGAACTCGCAGCAGCGCGTATCCTCCTTCGTGCGGCCGATGGTGCATTCCCCGTACACCTTCGCCCGGATCTCCTTTGCCCCCGCCTCGTCGGGAAGGGGGCAAAGCACCACGACGCGGCTGGGATGGCGCCGGGAAAACTTCACGGCCGTCTCGAACTGCCTGACCGCATCCGCGGTCGTCGTCCGGAGCCCGAGGAGCAGGACAAAATTGACCTGGATCGCCTTCGAATCCTCGGCGGCGGGCGCCGGACGCCCGTGCGCCGCGGATTCGCCCCACATCTGCGCCAGCCCACGGCTGATCGAGCCCACGGGGACCTCCAGCCCCGGGAGCGCCTCGAATATCTCCTGCTTGTTCACGGCTGCCGCCAAACGTGGTTGTTCTTGGCGAGAAGCGCGTCGGCGCCCGCCGGGCCCCAGGATCCCGCCGGATAGCTCTCCATGCCGTTGCGGCCCTGCTCCCGCCAGAAGTCCAGGACGGGGGTGCAAAGCTTCCAGGAAGCCTCCGTCTCGTCGCCGCGGATGAACAGCGTGCCGTCGCCGATCATCGCGTCGAGAACCAGCCGTTCGTAGGCCTCGGGCGTGTTCGATCCGAAGGTGGTTGCGTAGCGAAAGCTCATCTTCACCGGCTGCATCCGCGTCTCGAGGCCGGGAATCTTGCCGTTGAGGATGAGGCTCAGGCCCTCGTCCGGCTGTATCTGGAAGGACAGGGTGTTGGCCGCGAGGTCGAAGCGGCCGTCCTCGGCCGCAAAAAGCGTCCCGGGCGGCCGCTTGAACTGGACGGCGATTTCGGAGACGCGCCGGGGGAGCCGCTTTCCGGAGCGAAGGTAGAAGGGCACGCCCTGCCAGCGCCAGTTGTTGATCGATAGCCTCATAGCGGCATACGTCTCGGTGGCGGACTGGGCGCTGATCCCGGCCTCCTGGAGGTAGCCCGGCACCGGCTTTCCACCGATGAGGCCCGCCGCATATTGGGCCCGCGCGACGTCGCCGGAGGGCCCGAGCGCGAGCGGCTGGATCGCCTTCAGCACCTTGACCTTCTCGTCGCGCACGCCCTCGGCGTCCAGGGACACGGGCGGTTCCATCGCGGTCAGCGTGAGAAGCTGCATCGTGTGGTTCTGGATCATGTCGCGGAGGCAGCCGCTCTGCTCGTAGTAGCCCGCCCGCGTGCCGACCCCGAGGTCCTCGCCCACGGTTATCTGGACGCTGTCTATGAAATTCCGGTTCCACAGCGGCTCGAAGATCGCGTTCGCAAAGCGCTGGACGAGCAGGTCCTGGACCGTCTCCTTGCCGAGGTAGTGATCTATCCGATACACCTGGGTCTCGGCAAAGACCGAGCGGAGGGTCGCGTTGAGCTCCTGGGTCGAGGCAAGGTCCCGGCCGAAGGGCTTCTCGATGACGACCTTCGACTGGTGGCCCTTGCCGTTGTAGCGCTCGGCGAGGCCGCTCGCGCCGAGGTTCTTCAGGATGGGCTCGAAGACGGAAGGCGGCGTGGAAATGTAGAAGAGCGACTGGACCTCGCGCCCGACCCCCTTCTCGATCTCCTTGATGTGCGCGGCGAGCCGGTCGAACGCGGCCTTGTCGTCATAGGCGCCGGCGACGTAGCTCGTGTGCTCGGCAACCCGCTTCCAGACCTCGTCCTTGAGCTCGCGACGGGAGAATTCCTTCACGGCCGCACCGGCCAGGTTCCGGAACTCGGCGTCGGGGATCTCCTTGCGGCCGAAGCCGACCAGGAAGAAGTCGGCCGGAAGCAGGTTGTCGTACGCCAGGTTGTAAACGGCGGGTATGAGCTTGCGCGCCGTCAGATCGCCGGAGGCGCCGAAGATCACGACGGCCGTCGGCGGGGCCCCCCGGTGCTTGCTCAGGCCCTGCAGGAACGGATGACGCCCGGCATCGGACGCGGAGGGGGGGTTGCTGCTGCTCGTCATTTCGGGATGAAAAAGGGGTGGCCCGGGCTAGGCAATGGCCAACTCATCGGCGGATCATCCGCGCCGGTAGTGCTTCGAGAAGAGCGGGATATTCTCGAAATGCAGGATCTGGGGCGCCGTCCCGCGCCATGATATCTCGACCACGTCAAACCGGAAGGTCGGCGGGGCCGGTCGCAGCCGCCCGAGATAGCTTCCGATCGCGCGGCGGAGCGCCCGCCGCTTCCGCGCGTCGATGGCGTGGTAGCCAGGAACGCGGGCGTCGGCCGACCGGGCCTTCACCTCGACAAAGACAAGGGCGGGGCCGTCCCGGCACACCAGATCGATCTCCAGGCGCCCGTCCCTCGGGCTCCGCCAATTCCGGGCGACGATCGAGAAACCCCGCTCGCGGAGATGGCGTTCGGCGAGATCCTCGCCGCGAGCGCCCGAGGCCCGGTTCCTTGCGGCGCGAAAGAGGCTTTGCAGCCGGCGGAATGTGTCCATGGGATGGCACCCTTCATTATGGCAACTCCAGCACCCGCGCCCGCCCTGGCCTACAAGATAGCCGTGCTCGTGTTCTTCGAAAATCCAGCCGGCGAGCATCTGCTCCTCCTCCGGGCCAAGCCGCCCAACCTCGGGGTGTGGAGTCCCATCGGCGGCAAGCTGGAGATGGACAGCGGCGAATCCCCGTTCGAATGCGCCGCCCGCGAGGCCCGCGAGGAGACCGGTTTCGCAGTCGTTCCCGACGACCTTCGCCTCTTTGCCATGATCGCGGAAAAGGCCTACGAGGGCGAGGCGCACTGGCTTCTCTTCCTTTTTCGCAGCCGGAAACCCGCTCCCGGCCTGCCGCCCGACATCGCCGAGGGCCGGTTCGGATTCTTTTCGAGGTCTGCCGTGGACGCGCTTCCCATACCGGAGACGGACCGGACCGCGCTCTGGCCGGTCTACGACCGCCACCGGGACGGATTCGTCGCCCTTCGCGCCGACTGCGCCCCCGGCAGCCCCGTGAAGATCGTGTACGAGCAGATCCTCTGATCTCCCCCTTTCCCTTCTTTCCTCACATTCCCTCCAGCGATCGCGGTGACTCAATTGATCGGAATGGCTTCGGAGCGGCATTTGCGGAGCTCATCTCCCCTTTCCCAGGCCGAAGTCCGGGAAGCGCTGAAAGGTCCTGAGCGGACGTGAGCAAGGCTTGGCGCGCGGGGAAGCGAAGGACCTTTCGGTGCTTCCCGGACGAGGCCCCCACTTCCACGCTTGATTTCCGAAGCCTCCGCCTGACACTTTAGCCCCAATCGTGACCAAAAAGACGAGCGCCACAGAAGACAATCGGGATGCCAGCAGCGCCGGAGGCGCGGGCTTCGCGAAGGAGCCGGTAAACGCTTCGCTCTCCCGCGAGCAGAAGATTTCCCTTTTCCGGCTGATGGTGCGGATCCGCCGGTTCGAGGAACGCAGCCTCAGGGCCTACCAGGCGAAAAAGATCGGCGGCTTCCTCCACCTCTACATCGGCCAGGAGGCAGTCGCCGCCGGCTGCTGCTCGCTCATGGGCAAGGACGACCACGTCATCACCGCCTACCGGGACCACGGACACGCCCTCGCCGTCGGCATGGATATGAAGCCCATGATGGCCGAGCTCTACGGAAAGGCGACCGGGTGCTCCAAGGGCAAGGGAGGCTCGATGCACTTCTTCGATCCTTCGCGCAATTTCTGGGGCGGCCATGGCATTGTCGGCGGGCAGGTGCCCCTCGGGGCCGGCATCGCCTACGCCCTGAAGTTCAAGGGAATCAAAGGGGCCTGCATGGCCTTCATGGGAGACGGGGCCGTCAACCAGGGCGCCGTGCACGAGGCCTACAACCTCGCCGCCCTTTGGCAGTTGCCCGTCGTCTTTGTCATCGAAAACAACGGCTAATCGATGGGCACGAGCCAGGCACGATCCTCGGCGGGGGACCTCGCGAGGCGCGCCGAGGGATACGGAATGGCCTGGGGCGTGTGCGACGGCCATGATCTTTATGAAGTGCGGGCCGCGATGGACAAGTTCCTCAGGCTGGCGCGCGAGGAATCCAAGCCAGCGGTCGTCGAGATCCGCACCTACCGTTACCGCGGACATTCCGTCGCCGACCCGGACAATACGTACCGCGCGAAGATGGAGATCGAGGAATACCGCAGGACGAAGGATCCGATCCAGGTCTTCCAGAATGTCCTCATCGCCGAGGGGGTCCTGGACGAGGCGCTCGCCGGAACGATAGACGCCGAGGCGCGGGCCGAGGCCGACACGTCGGCCGAATTTGCCGAGGCGAGCCCCTACCCCTCTGTCGAGGACATCACCCGCGACGTCTATTGGGAGGAGGACAACCCCTCGGAAAAGAAATCCCAAGGACGCATCTTCTTCGACTAGGTTCCGCATCCTTTTTCCGCTTTTCGCCCTTCGCTTTTTCCTTCCGTCACATTTCTCCGCTTTCCGCTTTCCGATTTCCGCTTTTCATTTCGCCTTCCCCCTCCGCTTTCCGCTTTCCGCTTTTCATTTCCCATGCCCGTCATCACCTACCGCGAAGCCATCCGACACGCGCTCGCCGAAGAACTCGCGCGCGATGCCAACGTCGTCGTCATGGGCGAGGAAGTCGCGCAGTTCAACGGTGCCTACAAGGTCACCGACGGGCTTCTTGAGAAATTCGGACCCAGGCGGATCGTGGACACGCCCATTAGCGAGGCCGGCTTCGTCGGACTGGGGATCGGGGCATCCATGCTCGGCATCCGGCCCGTGATCGAGCTCATGTTCTGGTCCTTCTACTCGGTGTGCTTCGACCAGGTCCTGAACAACGCGGCGAACGTCCGTTACATGTCCGGCGGCCTGATCAACTGCCCCATCGTCATCCGCGGCCCCGCCAACGGCGGAACAAACGTTGGCGCGACCCATTCGCACACCCCCGAGAACGTCTGCGCAAACCACCCCGGCGTGAAGGTCGTCTGCCCGGCCACTCCCTACGATGCCAAGGGCCTGCTCAAGTCCGCGATCCGGGACAATGATCCCGTCTTCTTCATGGAGAACACCATTCTCTACGGGGACAAGGGCGAGGTCCCCGAGGAGGAATACCTGATTCCCCTCGGCCTCGCGGACATCAAGCGCGCGGGCAAGGACCTTACGATCGTCGCCCACGGCCGGGCGGTCATCAATTCGCTCGCTGCGGCCCAGCTCCTGCAACAGGAGCACGACATCTCGGCCGAGGTCGTCGACCTCCGCTCGATCCGCCCGCTGGACGAGGAGACCGTCCTCGCCTCGGTGCGCAAGACGCACCGCGTCCTCCTTGTCGAGGAGAACAAGCCCTTTTGCGGCATCGCCTCCCAGCTCGCCTACATGATCCAGGAGAAGGCGTTTGACGACCTCGACGCCCCCATTAAGCGCGTCTCCGCGATCGACGCGCCCGCAATCTACAGCCCCCCGCTCGAGGCCGAGCAGCTCCCAAATCCCCAGCGCATCCTCCAGGCCGCCATCCAGCTCCTCCGCTGAAATTTTTTCCGCCTTCCGATTTCCGAATTCGCCTTCCGATTTCCGCTTTTCCTTCCCGCCTTCCGCTTTTCATCTTCCCTTCCCGCCTTCCGATTTCCGCTTTCCGCTTTTTCTTTTCCCTCTATGCCTGACATCATCGACATGCCAAAGCTCAGCGACACCATGACGGTGGGAACGCTGGCGAAATGGCTGAAGAAGGAGGGCGAGGCCGTGAAGACCGGCGACATGCTGGCCGAGGTCGAGACCGATAAGGCCACCATGGAGCTCGAGAGCTTCTTCGACGGCGTCCTCCTGAAGATTTTTGTGCCTGCGGGATCGCAGGTTCCGATCGGCGCAGCCCTCTGTGCGATCGGAAAGGCCGGCGAAAAGGTGGATGCCCCCGCGGCGCCCGCTGCTGCCGCGCCGCCGCCGCCCGCCGCCGCCGCCGCAAAGTCTCCCGGAGCGCCGCCCGCGGCCGCCCCGGGCCCCGCGGCGCGCCCTCCCGGCGCCCGCATCCGCATCTCTCCCCTCGCCCGGAAGCTCGCAGCCGGCCGCGGCATCGATCCGTCCGGCATAGCCGGCAGCGGGCCGGGCGGACGGATTGTGCGCGCGGACGTCCTCGCCGCGGCTTCCGCCCCGCCGATCCCGGCGGCGCCTCGGAGCCAGCCGGCCGAAATTGTTACCGGGATCACCGGCACGGGAAAATTCACGGCGGCATCGAACATGCGCGCGACGGTCGCCCGCCGCCTGCTCGAGGCGAAAACCCAGATTCCGCATTTTTACCTCGATATCGAGATCGATGCCGGCCCGCTCCTGGACCTTCGGGCGCAGCTGAACGCCTCGCTCGAGGCGGATGGCGTGAAGCTGTCGGTCAACGACTTCATCCTCAAGGCATCGGCCGAGGCGCTGCGGAGCGTTCCCGCCGTCAATTGCTCCTGGGAATCGGGCCAGGGCCAGCCCGGAATCCGGCAGCACGACGAAGCCCACGTCTCATTCGCCGTTGCGATCGAGGATGGCCTCATCACGCCCGTGATCCGGGACACCCAGTCGAAGACCCTGGTCGCGATCAGCACGGAGGCCAGGGCCCTCGGGAAGCGCGCCAAGGAGAAGAAGCTGGCGCCGGCCGACTACACCGGGGTAGGCCAGGTCGGCGTTGGTCGACATCTGCCAGGCGACGTCGATGAGCGGTGCGGCGCGCGCGTAGAAGCGGCCAGGCAGCCCGGCCGGCCCCTCGCGCAGGCAGTCGCGCAGCGCCAGCGCCTGCTGGGCCGCGACCGTCAAGCCCTGCCCGTACACCCGGTTGAACGAGCACAGCGCGTCGCCGAGCACCAGGAAGCGGTCCGGATGGACGGGGAGCCGTTCGAAGTAGCGGCGCACCGACCCGCTGAACCGGTGCGGCACCGGGTCCTCAAGCGGCTCGGCGTTCACGATGATCTGGTGGATGTCCGGCACCGGGAGCGTGGCCGCGAAGTCCTCGAATCCCGCGTGGTCGGTCGGCGGGTGGTCGCCGAGCATGCCCCCGAGCGTGACGTGCCAGCGGTCGCCCTCCACGGTGATGGCACCGCCGCCCCGGCGGCCCGGCATCGTGGACACGACCACGCCCAGGTCGCCGTCGAGATGGTCGGGCCGGTACCGGTAAGTCCGGGACGAGTAGCCCAGGTTGATCTCGATCCGCTCCGCGTCGGGAA
>CAZJNA010000094.1:0-8747 GCA_964547325.1 uncultured Opitutaceae bacterium
TAGGTGTTGAGGAGGTTCTCGAGGTACTCCTGCTTCCCGCTCTTCGGCGTCGGCTCCCCGAGCTTTGTCAGGACGAGCTTCTCAAGCTGCTTGAAGCCCACCTTGCCCTTCTCGATGTCTGACCCGAAGCCGCTGTCGTAGCTGGAATAACGGTCGGACACGAAGTCTTGGAAGCGTCCCTCGGCGATGATCCGGCGGGCGATCTTGAAGGCGAGGGCATAGGTGTCGAAGCCGCCGATATGCGCGTGGAATAGGTCCTCAAGGTCGATCGAGGGTCGGCGGAGTTTGGCGTCGAAATTGAAGCCGCCGGATCCCAGGCCACCTGCTCGGAGGATGCCTACCATTGCGAGCGTGAGCTCCTTCACGTCCGTGTTGAACTGGTCGGTGTCCCATCCGAGGAGAAGGTCGCCCGTGTTCGCGTCGATCGAGCCCAGCATGCCCTGTGAGGCCGCAACCTCGATCTCGTGCTGGAAACTGTGGCCGGCCAGCGTCGCGTGGTTCGTCTCAATGTTGAACTTGAAGTGCTTTTCGAGACCGTGGGTCCGGAGGAATGCGATCCCGCTCGCCACGTCGAAGTCGTACTGGTGCTTCGTCGGCTCCTTCGGCTTGGGCTCGATCAGGAACTGGCCCTTGAAGCCGATCGCCCGGGCGTAATCGACTGCCATGTGGAGGAACGCCGCCAGGTGGGCCTGCTCGCGCTTGAGGTCGGTGTTGAGCAGGGTCTCGTAGCCTTCGCGGCCGCCCCAGAAGACGTAGTTCTCACCGCCGAGCTCCTGGGTCACTTCAATCGCCTTCTTCACCTGCGCGGCGGCGTAGGCGAAGACATGGGCGTCCGGATTGGTGGATGCCCCGCACATGTAGCGCGGATTTGAGAAGAGGTTTGCTGTGCCCCAGAGGAGCCTCACCCCGGTCTCCTTCTGAAGCGCCTTCGCATGAGCGACGACGCGGTCGAGGTTTTTGTTCGAGGCGGCGAGCGAGGCGCCCTCCGGCGCGATGTCGCGGTCGTGGAAGCACCAGAACGGCGCACGGATCTTCGTGAAGAATTCGAAGCCGGCCTCGAGGCGGGCGAGCGCGATCGAAAGCGGATCCTTACCGCTCTCCCAGGGGCGCACGATCGTGCCCGGTCCGAAGGGATCGGCCCCGACTCCCCGGAAGGAATGCCAGTAGGCGATCGAGAAGCGCATGTGCTGCGCCATCGTCCGGCCGTCCACGACCTCCTCGGGATTGTAGTGCCTGAATGCGAGCGGGTTGGCCGATCGGGGGCCTGCGTATGCGATGCGGGGGATTTCTGGGAAGTACGCGGGGGCTTTTTTCATGCAAATGGGGCGTAAGGGCGGAACTGAACAGGAAAGTCGTTTGAGAACGAGATCGAATTTGTGTCGGGTCCGATGCCGGCCATTATCGGGCATCGGTTATTATTGACCTTATTAATTGCCAACATGTTATGGGCGTTTCAATGGATTTGTTGACGATACGTCTCGGCGAGCGCAGTTACCCGATCGTTTTCGGGGCCGATCTTGCGCGCGATGTCGAGGCAAAGGTCCGGGAGCTGGCCGGCTCCGGCCGGAAGATCGCCGTCCTGACGGACGGGAATGTCGCGGAACGCCTGGCGCCGGCTCTCAAGGTCATGTTCGGCAGCGCACCGCTTTTTGTGGTCCCGGCCGGAGAGGGCTCAAAATCGATCCCGGAACTTGGCCGCGTGCTCGAATTCCTCGCGAGCGAACGCCTCGACCGGACGAGCGTCCTCTTCGCGGTCGGCGGCGGCGTGATCGGCGACCTGGGCGGATTCGCCGCCGCAAGCTACCTCCGGGGGATCGATTACATCCAGGTTCCGACAACCCTTCTCGCCATGGTGGACAGCTCCGTCGGCGGAAAGACGGGCATCAACCTGGCTGCTGGAAAGAACCTGGCCGGCGCCTTTCACCAGCCGCGGGGCGTCTTCATCGCGACGGGCCTCCTGTCCACGTTGCCGCCACGCGAATTCGCGGCCGGCGCGGCCGAGGTGATCAAGTACGGCCTGTTGGGCGATGCCTCGCTCTTCGCCCAGCTCGAGCGCTCGCCGCTCGCGCTTTTGAGCCCCGATCTTGCCGATGTCATCCGTCGCTGCTGCGCTGCGAAGGCGGCTATCGTGGAGGCTGACGAACGCGAGCTGGCGGCCGAGGGCGGACGCGCCCTCCTGAACCTCGGGCACACCTTCGCGCATGCGATCGAGCAGGTCGCGGGGTACGGGGCCTACCTGCATGGCGAGGCGGTCGCGATCGGCCTCTGCGCCGCCGCGCGCCTTTCGCTGAAGCTCGGCCGGATTTCCGCGGCGGACGCCGCCCGCATCGATCCCGTGGTCGCCGCGCACGCGCTGCCGACCCGACTCCGCAAGCCCCTGCCGGTCGCCGATCTCGTCGGCGCCATGGCCCGGGACAAGAAGGTCCGCGCGGGCGGGCTCCGCTTCGTCGTCCTTCGCGGGATCGGAGCGGCCGCCACCGAGGGCGGCGTCGATCCCGCCCTCGTCGAGGCTAGCATTCGCGAGGTCGGCGCGGTATAGTCGGCCCATGTCAGCGATAGACGAAGGCATTGTCCGGGAATACTTCGAGCAGAACGGCTTCTTTGTGCGCCAGGTGCGGAAGTACCAGGTGCAGGCGCGCAAGAAGACGAGCGGCGAGGAGATCGACCTGCTGGTCTACAACCCGGCCTGGAGGCGCGGGAGCCGCCGTCCGGAGTTCTTCCTCTTCGCGACCGAGCTTCCCTTCATTCAGCGGGCGATCGTTGCGGTGAAGCCCTGGCACACGGACGTCTTCACCCCCGCCATGCTTCGGAATGCCCCGGAAAAGGTGTTCAGCTTCCTCGAGGAGAACGTGGTCAAGCAGGCGACGCGGCTCTTCTCGCCCGAGGCAGGCGAGGCGGCGGAGCGCGACGTGACGAAGGTACTCGTTCTTCCGGCCCTGCCGACGGCCGAGCCGTTCCGCTCCCAGAGCGTCGAACTTCTCAAGGCGCACGGCGTCGACGCCATCATTTCCTTCCGCGCCATGCTGCTCGACCTGATCGACAAGATCGAAATCAACCGCAGCTACGGGAAGAGCGACGCCCTGCAGGTCATCCGGATCCTCAAGAACTACGATCTGCTCAAGGAAGCCCAGCTCGACCTCCCCCGGTCGAAGTCCTGAGATTTTGCCCATGCCGACCTCCATCCATCCCACGGCCATCGTCGAACCCGGCGCGCAGCTGGGCGCCGATTGCGAGATCCATGCCTTCGCCATCGTAAAACGGGGCGCGATACTCGGGGACCGGGTCGTCGTCCATCCGTTCGCGGTCCTGGCCGGCGATCCCCAGGACCTGAAGTTCAAGCCCGGGACGAAGTCCGGCGCCCGGATCGGCTCGGGGACGAAGATCCGCGAGTATGTGACCGTGAACTGCGCAACCGACGCCGGCAATTTCACGGTCGTCGGCGAGAACTGCCTCCTCATGGCGGGCTGCCATGTGGCGCACGATTGCGTCGTCGGAAACGAGGTCGTGGTCGCGAACGACGTCCTGCTCGCCGGCCACGTCCAGGTGGGCGACTACGCCATCCTCGGCGGCGGCGCGGGATTCCACCAGTTCATGCGTATAGGCGAGGGGGTGATCGTGAGCGGCGGCGCTCGCTGTTCCCGGGACCTCCCCCCGTTCGTGATGGCCGCGGAGCGGGACGAGATCGCGGGCCTCAATTTCGTGGGGCTCCGCAGGCGGGGCGTCGTGGGCGAGGCGGCGGCGCAGCTCAAGGAGGCGTACCGGACCGTGTACACGACGACGGGAAATATCCGCGAGGTCGCAAAGGCGGCGCTGGACAGCGGGAAGTACACGGCTCCCGAGGGGCGGCGCTTTCTCGAATTCTTTGCCGGCGGCACGCGCGGCTTCGCCCGCACGCGGCGGACACAGTCCGCTGAGGAAAATGAAGCCGGGTAAGATCGCCCTCACCTGCGGGGACCCTGCGGGCATAGGTCCGGAAGTCGTCGCCGGCTGGCTTGCGGCGCATCCGGCCGAGGCGTCCGCGATTGCGGCGATCGGCCCGGCCCGCTGGCTTGCGACACTGCCCGATGGCGTCGGGAGGATACCGGTCGGGCTCGATGAATTCGTTGCGAATCCGGGCAAGCCGAGCGGGGAAGGGGCGCTTGTGGCCTGGGCAGCGCTTGAGCGGGCCGCGGAGGGGTGCCGTTCGGGAGAATTCCGGGGCGTTGTGACGGGACCGGTCAGCAAGGCGGAACTCGCGCGGATCGGCTGGCCCTTTCCCGGGCAGACGGAGTTTTTTGCGGCGCGCTGGGGAGGCGAGCCGACCATGGCGTTCTGCGGCGGGCGGCTGCGGGTCGCGCTGCTTACCTGGCACATCCCGCTTCGCGAAGTGCCGTCCCAGCTCACCGCTGCGAACTTTGCCCGTTCCGTACGCGCGGCCGCCGACCTCACGCGTGCCGAGCTTGGGTCCGATGCGCCCGTGAGAATAGCCGTCTGCGGCCTGAACCCGCACGCGGGGGAGGGCGGAATCCTGGGGACCGAGGAGAGGGATATCATCGACCCGATCCTGGACGGCCTCCGTCCGAAGTATCCGGGCCTGTCCCGGGCCCTGCCGGGAGACACGGTCTTCGGGAGGCAGCTCCGCGGCGAATTCGACGCCGTCCTCGCGCTCTACCACGACCAGGGGCTGGCTCCGCTGAAGACCGTGGATTTTGACGAGGCGGTGAACGTCACCCTGGGGCTGCCCTTCGTGCGGACGAGCCCGGATCACGGCACCGCGTTCTCCATAGCAGGGAAGGGAGTCGCGAGCCGGCGGAGCTTTGCAAATGCGTTGGCTATTGCAAAAAAACTGGTTGAATTGAGGAAACTGTGAACTCGCCCGCGACCAGCACCGCCCAGCCGCCCGCCGCGCCCCCCGATGGGGTCCGGGAGGGCAATGAGCGGCTGGTTTCCCTGACGCCGCCCGCCGGGACGAAAGTGCGGGCCCTGATCGAGCGCGAGACCCAAGGCCCCTTCCTCCGCATAGCGATCAGCGGGGGAGGATGCAACGGGCTGAGCTACAAGCTCAGGTTCGCCCCCGAGGCGAAACGAGGAGACATCCTGGTGCGCACGGGCGGGGCCGACGTCCTGGTCGATCCCAAGACGGCCCTCTACCTCAAGGGCACGGTGGTGGACTACTCGGACAAGCTGATCGGGGGCGGATTCAAGTTCGCGAATCCCAACGCCACGGCGAGCTGTTCCTGCGGCGAAAGCTTCAGCGTCTGAGCCCCGCGTCTCCCCTGATTACTGTTGTCATCGGGCGGTTTTGAGCCGATATTCCGAGTAACTAATCACCAGACCGAAACTATTTGATGGCCTTACCGTTTTCTCCCGCCAGCAGCAGCGGCACACGTCCCGCCTATTTCCAGCGTCGTAACAACGACCCGTTTGCAGCGATCCGCCGCAATCATAGAATCAAGGTTCCCCAGGTCCGGGTGATTTCCCCTGAAGGCAAGCAGCTCGGGATCCTGGACACTCCCAAGGCCGTCACGCTGGCGCTCGAGGTCGGGCTCGATCTCGTCGAGGTCGCCCCGAACGCAACGCCGCCCGTCTGCCGGATCATGGACTTCGGCAAGTACGTCTACGAGGAGCAGAAGAAGCACTCCCACACGAAGCCGACGGGGAGCAAGATCAAGGAGATCGAGTTCACCGCGCGCATCGCGGACAACGACTTCATGACGAAGCTCCGCCACGCCGAGGAATTCCTGGCGCACGGCAACAAGGTGAAGCTCCGTCTCAAGTTTCGCGGCCGCGAAATGGCGCATACGGACATCGGTTTCGCGGTCATCAAGCGCGGCATGGAGGAATTGGCCGGCATGGGCCACCCGGATGCCGAGCCCAAGCTTCTCGGGCGCAACATTCACGTGATGCTGACGCCGCTTCCGGTCAACAAGCGGAAGCCGAAGCTCCACGTCGAAGAGCCCGAGGACGACGGGGCCGCTCCGCCCGCCAAGGCCACGGGCGCCTGAGGACGCCATGCCGCGGGACGCTTTGCGCCTGCTGGGCGTTCTGCTCCTGAGCGCATGCGCGTGCGGGGCCGCGCCGCCGCCGATGGCGACCGTCAAGATTGGAGGGACCGCGTACGTCCGGGCGACCGATGTCGCCGGACGGCTGGGCTTGCGGCTGAGGTGGCAGGCCTATGACCGGCTCGTCCTGGCGGACGCCAGGGACACGATCGAGGCCCCCGCTCCCGGAGCGGTCGATTCGAAGGAGATCAGCATCAACGGCCTCAAGGTCTGGCTTGGCGATCCGGTGGTTGGGCGCTCGGGCCAGGTTTATTTCAGCCGGATCGACTACGAGCGCCGCCTGATCCCGCTCCTGCGCCCGGATCTGGCCGGGCCGCCGCCCGGCCGCCCGCATGTCATCGCCCTCGATCCCGGCCACGGCGGATCCGATGCCGGGACCGAGAACCACCGGCTTGGCCTGATGGAGAAGACCTTCACCCTCGATGTCGCGCTGCGCCTGCAGAAGCTTCTCACCCAGGCCGGATACCAGGTTGTGATGACCCGCACGGCGGACCTCCGCTCCAGGGACAAGCTCGAACTCATCCAGCGGGCGGAGATCGCGAACCTCGCTCACGCGGACCTTTTCCTGAGCATCCACTTCAACGCGGGCGCGACCGCCTCCGACTCGACGTCCCATGGCACGGAGGTCTACACGTTTCCGCCGGAGCACCAGCGCTCGACCGCCTCCTGGGGCGAGAAGGAGGATGACAGCGAGCCCAACCGAAAATTTCCTGGGCGCTACCCGGCCAATCGCTTTGACGGCTGGAGTGCGGTGTTCGCCCGCACGATGCAGCAGGAGCTGCATGGCCGGCTGGGCACCGAGGACCGGGGCGAACGCCTGAGGCACCTGGGAGTCCTGCGCGCCCTCAACTGCCCGGGCATCCTCGTCGAGTCCGCGTTTCTCACGAACGACCCCGAGGCCCGGCGCGTTGCGGCGCCCGCATTCCGCCAGCAGATCGCCGAGGCGATGCTTGCCGGAATCCGGGCCTACGCCGCCGAGCTCGATTCGCTGCGGCCGCCCGTCCCGGCGGCCCCTGCTCTTTCACCCCCGCCGGCGCAAGGCGTCGCGGCTCAGAAGCCCCTCCTCCCGCCGCAACGGCCGCAGTGATTCAGGCCCAAGCGGGCGCAAGGAGGCCGGCGCTGCGGTCGGGCTCGAACCAGTCGGACGGATCCGCATCGGCTTCGAATTCCGGGCAGGTCTCAGCGAGTTTCATCCTGAGGCTTTCCCGAGCGCGGGCGATCCGGCTCTTCACCGTCCCGACATTGATGCAGAGCTGAACGGCTATCTCATCGTAGGACAGGTTCTGAACGTTGCGCAGGACGAGAACCCGCTGGTGGTGGGCCTCGAGCGCGTTCATGCACCGGGCGACCAGTTCGGAGAATTCCTCGCACTCGGCGGCGCGGGATGGCTCGGGGGAGCCCGCGGAGATGAGATCGGACAGTGGGGAGGCGCTGTCTTCGCCGACCGGGCAGTCGAGGGACACCGTCGCGTGCCGCCGGCGCCGGAAATAGTACCAATAGCGGTTCCGGGCGAGGTTGACCGCAATGCGGTGAAGCCAGGTCGCAAGCGAGGAATCGCCGCGAAAGCCCGCCAGGCAGCGGTGCGCGCGAACGAATGTGTCCTGCGTGATTTCCTCGGCGTCTGCGCCGTTGTGCAGCAGGTTCTGCGTCACTGAAAATATCCTGGCGCGGTAGCGGGCCATGATCTCGACGAACGCAGATTCGTCGCCGGCCTTGAAGCGCTGCACGAGATCGGCGTCGCGGACCGCATTCTCCTGCGATGCGGCGGAGCGCGCTGTGTTTCGGGACGGTGGACGGGCGGTGCCTATAGGAACGTCTGAGGTGGATGATTTCATGGTAAGAATGGGCTTGGAAACCTGCCCGTCTCCTACCTTGCCGCGTGCCAGCCCGGAGCAGCCATGATGCAAGTAAATGAAGGATATGTAGTTCAAAGTTTTTGACCCATTCTTGGACCTGTTTCCGATGGACGAATTTCGTGCAAAATGCACCGCAGACGGCCGACTTTTTGCAAAATGCATGGGCTGGTCTGGGTCCCGGCGAACTGATATCCAGGCATTTCATGGCAAAAAACAGATGGGCCATTTTCGTGGCGGGCGGCCTCATCGTCCTGGGCGGGCTGGCTGCGTACCATAACAGCCTCTCCGGTCCGTTCACCTTCGACGACGCGGGTTCGATCCTCGAAAATTCCACGATACGCCACCTGTGGCCGCTCGGGTCTGTGCTGACGCCGCCGTCCTCGGGCGGGCAGACGGTCGGAGGGAGGCCGGTTCTCAATCTTTCGCTCGCGATCAACTATTCGATCAGCGGAACGGAGGTCTGGAGCTACCATGCCCTGAACGCCCTCATCCATATCCTCGCCGGCCTGGCGCTCTTCGGAATTGTGCGTCGGACGCTTGCCGGTTGGGGCGGGCGTTCCGCTCACGGCTTTTTCGGCGGAGACGAGGAAAGTGCGGGCAAGTCCGCGCTTTTCCTCGGCTTCGCTTCCGCGCTCCTCTGGACCGTCCATCCCCTGCAGACCGAGGCCGTCACCTACACCATCCAGCGGGCGGAGTCGCTGATGGGGCTTTTTTATCTCCTCACGCTCTATTGCTTTATCAGAGGAGCGGAGACGGGAGATGGACAAATCGAAAATCGGAAAGCGGAATGCGGAAACGTAAAATCCGGATCGTCCACCGAAAAGCTTCCGATTTCCGCTTTCCGCTTTCC
>CAZJNA010000094.1:8847-12084 GCA_964547325.1 uncultured Opitutaceae bacterium
TTTCCGCTTTCCGCTTTCCCATTTGGCTTTCCCTTTCGTGCATCGCCTGCCTCCTCGGGATGGCGACGAAGGAGGTCATGGTGTCGGCGCCGGCGATGGTCTTCCTTTACGACCGCACCTTCGTCACGGGGAGCTTCCGGGGCGCCTGGACGGCGCGCCGCGGTTATTATGCCGCGCTCGGCTCGACCCTGCTTCTCCTCGCGGGTCTCATGGGGAGCACGCACAATCGGGGCGGATCGATCGGCTACGGCAACGGCGTGCCCTGGTGGGCCTACTCGCTCACGCAATTCCTGGCAGTCGCGCATTACCTCCGGCTCTCCTTCTGGCCGCATCCCCTGGTCTTCGACTACGGGATCATCTGGATCCGGAGCGCCGGCGAGGTGCTGCCCGCCGCGGCGGTCGTCCTTGCCGCGGTGGGTCTGACTTTCTGGGCGCTCTTTCGCCCGGCGAACCGGGGCTTCACGTGGCGGCCCCTGGGATTCCTGGGCTTCTGGTTCTTCGGAATCCTCGCGCCGACTTCCAGCATCGTGCCCGGGACGACGCAGATGATCGTGGAGCACCGGCTATATCTTTCCCTCGCCGCTCCGCTCGTCCTCGCCGTTGTCGGGATCCATGCCCTCGTCTCGCGCGCCGCGAAGAACACCGCGGCTGCCGTGACCGCTTTCGCCGTGTGCGTCCCCCTGGCCGCGGTGTGCTGCGCCCTGACCGTGCGCCGCAACGAGATCTATCGCGATGGGCTCACCCTCTGGAGGGACACCGTCGCCAAGCGGCCGTACGCGGCGAGGCCGCGCAGCTACCTGGCGGCCGTCCTTCTGACGAAAGGATACACGGCGGAGTCGTCCGCGGAATACGAGGAGGCGTCGCGTCTGGACCCGGACTATCCCATGGCCCACAACGGCCGCGGCACGATCTATCTGAAGGCCGGCCGCGTCGACGACGCCATAGGTCAGTACGAGCAGGCCGTTCGCGAGGCGCCCGGATATGCCGAGGCCCAGTACAACCTGGGTCTTGCCCTACTGACCGCGGGCCGCGCGGCGGAGGCGATTCCCCATGAGGAGATCGCGATCCACCAGAGGCCGGATTACCCGGACGCCCTGAATACGCTCGGGAACGCCCTCTTCAGGCTCGGCCGGCCGGATGCCGCGATTCCGAGCTACGAGGCCGCGGTCCGCCTGAGGCCGGACAACGTTGAAGTGCGCAACAATCTCGGCATCGCGCTTGCGAACGTCGGCCGGCTGCGCGATGCCGTGGCGCAGCTCGAGGAGGCCGTGCGGCTGAAGCCCGGCGATGCCGCCTTGAGGAGCAATCTCGAGCGCGTCCGGGCCGCGCTCGGCTCGGGCGCGCCCTGAGGCCTACCGCGCGGCCTGCTGCCGGGCGTATTCGAGGTTCTGGCGGACCCGCGCCATGCCGGGATCGATCCGGAGCGCCGCCTCGTAGTGCGGGATCGCCTCGAGTGGCCGGTTCTCCTGGAGGAGGACGTTTCCGAGGTTGATCTGCGCCGCGGCGTAATTCGGCGCCAGTTCCGCCGCCCGTTCGAAATGCTCGCCGGCCGCCGCCAGCCGCCCCGACTGGGCGAGGATTGCGCCCCATTCGTTCCAGATCCGCGGATTCGAAGGAGCCTCGCGGGCCGCCAACTCGAGCTGAGCGGCCGCATCGGGGAGCCTGCCCGCCTGGGCGAGGGCGATCGCCCAGTTGTACCGGCCCTCGGAAAAGTCCGGCTGCAGGCGCAACGCGGTCTCGTATTGCGGCAGGGCCTCCGGCACGCGGCCGGCCTGGGTGAGCGCGTTGCCGAGATTGACGAAGGTCTCCGCGGAATCGGGCTGGAGGCGGACGGCCTCCTGCTGCTCCCGGATCGCGGCATCGAGGTCTCCCGTTTGCGCGAGGGCGTTGCCCAGGTTGGTGTGCGCCTTCACATAGCCGAGCCGGACGGCCTCGCGCAAGTGGACGACCGCGTCAGCAGGGCGCCCGACAAGAAGGAGCGCGTAACCGAGGCCGCTGTGGGCTTCGGCGAGGTCGGGCCTGATGCGGATAGCCTCCTCGTAATGCGCGATGCCCGATTTTAGATCGCCCGCCTTCACCTCGGCGTCGGCGAGATTGTCCAGGGCGGCCCACGAGGCCGGGTCGCGTCCGAGCGCATAGTTCCAGAGGGTGCCGGAGTCGTGGAAGACGCTCGAATACCCGCGGCTCTCGGCGGCGAAGGCGCCCGCGATCGCCGTGGCGGCGAGAACAGCCGGGACAGGAGAGGTCCTTGCGAGCGCGCCCAGCGCCGCGGCCGCCAGTCCCGCGGCCCCGATGATCGAGATATAGGCGAAGTGATCGGCCACCCAGGAATAGCGCATGTAGGACATGTCCGCCAAGCCGACGATCGGAAGCAGGTTGATGACGAGGAATCCCAGCCCGAGAAGCGCATGCTTTCCCCAGGAGGCGCGGCGGCTCCAGCACAGCGCCGCCACCGCGATCAGGGCTGCGAGCGGGAGTAGGTGCGCGGGGGAGGGGGCCACGACGCTGGGAGAATACAGCGGAGAGAGCCCGGCCGGAACGAGGCACTTGAAGAAGTAGAAGCCCGCGGAGATCGAGGCCCGCAGGAGCCGCGCCGCGGGACCCCCGGCGTCGATCGTCCAGGCGGCGATGGCTACGCGGTACTGGAATCTCAGGGTCACGGCGCCTAGGGCGGCGGACACCGCGAGGAAGGGCGCGGTCGCCACGAAGTCGCGGGCCCCGATCCGGCCGCGCTTCCACCAGGCGTGGAGGAGGAAGACCGCCGGGAGCATGACGACGGAGCTTTTGGCCAGCATCGCGAGGAGGAAGAAAAGAAAAGCCCGGACGTACGCGGACGGGCGGCGCGCGGCGTCGTAGTCGAGCCATGCGTCCATCGCGAGCAGCATGAGCGGGAGCGACAGCGTGTTCTTCAGCTCCGCGGCCCACGCGACGGATTCGACGGCGAGGGGATGGATGGCGAAGAGGAGCCCGCCGAGCCAGGCCCAGGGCGCGCCCAGCCGGCGGAGGAGCCGCCACACGAGCAGGGCGCTCGCAAGATGGAGGGCGAGGCTCACCGCGTGGTAGCCGAAGGGCTCGGCTCCCCACGCCCGCCACTCCAGCCATTGCACGGTGGACTTGAGCGGAAAATAATCCGGCCCCGGCGGCGAGAGCCAGATCTTCGCGACACCGGCCGGATCCTTGAGTATTGTATTTTCGAATACCTCGCTCCCGTCGTCCCAGAGCCAGCCGCCGGAGAGG
>CAZJNA010000095.1:0-11929 GCA_964547325.1 uncultured Opitutaceae bacterium
TCGGTGTACTCGCGGACGGCGAACCGCTTCTTGTCGGCGTAGTTGCCCGGGTTGACCCTCACTTTCTCGACGTGCTCCACCGCCTCCATCGCCGCCTGGGGAAGGAAATGGATGTCCGCGACGAGCGGGACGGCCCCGAAGCCGGCGGCCGTGAACTGCGTCCGGATGTCCCGCAGGCACTTGGCCGCCTGGGTGTTGGGCGCGGTGACGCGCACGATCTCGCAGCCGACCTCGGCGAGCGCGACGCATTGCCTGACCGTCGCGGCGATGTCCTGGGTGTCGCTTGTGGTCATGGACTGCAGCCGGATCGGATTTGCTCCGCCGACTCCGACCGCGCCGACCATCACCTCGGCCGTTTGCCGGCGCACGGTCCGGAAGCGTGAGGCGGTGTAGGACATGAAGGCTGTGGCTTAATCCAGCGGGGCCGGCGTCGGCTGCGACCCTGGCGTCTTCCAGGTCAGGGCTTCTCGATCGCGGCTGCGGGCGCGCGCTCGGCCTTCGCGTCGCTCTCCCATCTCCGTATGTCGAAGACGCTGATGTAGAGCACCATTGATATCAGGAGCAGGGAAAAAACAACCTGGGCGTTCACGATGAGATTCATCGGGAGGGCGCGGCCGCGCAGCCGGGATATGGTCGCGAAGAGCATGTGGCCTCCGTCGAGGACCGGGATGGGCAGGAGGTTGAAAAAGGCGAGTGCGACGTTGATCATGATCGTGAAATTTATCACGACCAGCAGCCCGGCATCGGCTGCGTTGCTGAAGTAGTGGACGATGCCGATCGGCCCGGTGAGTTTCGAGATGCCCACGTCCGTGCGCGGATTGAGCAGACTCGAAAGGCTGCGGAAAGTCTGCATCACCTGGTCCCTGATCTGGCCGAAAGGCGAGGGATGGACCACGGTGAAGCCGGTGGTGAGCAGGAGCCCGAGGTGCGCCGAAGTCGCCGCTTCGGGCCGCGGGGGGACCGAAATTTCGATCGTCCGGCCGCCGCGCATCACGCGGGCGGCCACCGTCCGAAGATGATTTGCCGCCAGATAATCCTGGTAGGCGCTGGCGTTGCCGATCAGCTGTCCATCGAAGGAGATGATCCGGTCCCCGGTCAGGAAACCGAGCTTCTCGCCGAGAGTTCCCGAGGCGCTGTAGCCTCCGACGATCAGATCCGACCAGGAGGAGATCCCGACCTGCCTTATCTTGTCCTCGGTCGCAATCTGGGGGTGGAGCGTGAGTTCGAAGCGCCGTCCGTCGCGCTCCACGGTGAAGACCGCCTGGGGCCGCCCCTGGTCGTCCCTTCCGGAACCACTGAAGATCCGCTCGTTCAGCTCGCTCCAGTCCGCGACGGGCTCCCCGTCAATGGCGAGCACCCTGTCTCCGACTTTCAATCCGCTGGATGCTGCCGGGCTCGGGACCGATGATCCGTCCGGAAGGTCCAGGGTGGGCTTGATGTAGCCGATCCGTGCGGCCGCGATCATATCGGTCGGCAGGGGCTGGCCGACGATCCAGATGACGCAGGCGAGCGCGAACGCAAAAATCATGTTGAAGAGGGCGCCCGCGACTGAAACGACCATCTTAGAGGTGTAGTCAATCGGCGGGTATTTGGCCGCATCGGCCGCCCCCTCGCCCTCGATCAGGCCCAGATCGGCAAACTGCGGCATCAGGACGTACCCGCCGATCGGGAGCCAGGATATGCAGTACTCCACGCCGTCGCGGCCATGCCAGGTGCACCCGGGAATCGCCGGGCCCATCCCGATCGAGAAGCGCTTCACCACGAGGCCGCGCCTGCGCGCGGCCAGGAAATGGCCGAGCTCATGGACGAAGATCGAGCCTTCGAAGAACAGCACGATCAGGAAGATGGACCAGAAATGGGAAAGCAGGGAGGGGATGAGTCCGGGCGGCATGGAAACGCGGCTTTACTGGTTCAGGGCTTTGATCTGGTCGGCGGCGAGCCGCCGGGCCCGGTCGTCAGCGGCCAGGGCCGCGGGCAGATCCGGGGGGTCGAAGTGGTCGGAAAGGGCCAAAGTCTGCCCGACCACCCGCGAAATGGCAAGAAACGGAATCCGCGACTCGAGGAAGGCCATGACTGCCACCTCATTTGCGGCATTGAAGATCGCGGGTGCCACGCCGCCTGCCTCCATGGCCTGCCGCGCCAGGGAGAGCATGGGAAAGCGCGTCTCGTCCACCGGGCGGAATTCGAGCGACACGAGCCGCGTGAGATCCAGCGGAGCATCCGCCCCCGGGGCGCGCTCCGGATGGAGCAGGGCGTGCTGGATCGGAAAAGTCATGGACGGGGGGCAGAGCTGGGCGAGCATTCCGCCATCCGCGAACTCGACCAGGCAGTGCACGATGCTCTGCGGATGCAGCACCGCGCCGCACTGGCCCGGATGGAGGCCGAAAAGCCACTGGGCCTCGATCAGCTCCAGCCCCTTGTTGGCCAGGGTCGCGGAATCGACGGTGATCTTGGGGCCCATGGCCCAGTTCGGATGCTTCAGCGCGTCGGCGGGCGTCGCCCGGGCCAGGCGCTCTGCGGGCCAGTCCCGGAATGCGCCGCCGCTTGCCGTCAGGAGAATCCGGCGGACGCCCGCCGCGGGATGGCCCTCGAGGCACTGGAATACCGCATTGTGCTCGCTGTCCACCGGGAGGAGCGTCGTGCCCTGCGCGCGCGCCGCGGCCGTCACGAATTTTCCGGCGAGGACGAGGATTTCCTTGCTGGCGAGGGCGAGCTTCTTCCCGGCGGCGAGGGCCGCGAGCGCCGGCTGGAGCCCCGTGGTGCCGACGACGGCGACAAGGACCGTGTCCGCCTCGGGGAGCTGCGCGAGCTCGACCAGGCCCGACAGGCCGCCGACGAGGCGCGTGCCTTCCGGGAAGGCGCCCGAGTCCCGGGCCGCCGCGTACGCGCCGTCTTCGAAGATTCCCACATGCCGCACTCGCCACTCCCGCGCGATCTCCGCGAGTCGCGTCCAGTTTGCCCGGGCCGCCACGGCGACCAGTTCGAGGCGGTCGCGGTGCGCCGCTAGGACCCGCAGCGTGCTCTCGCCGATCGAGCCGGTGGCGCCCAGGAGGACGACGCGTCTTTTCATCTTCGGCTGCGCGCGCCTTACCGGAAGCCGAGCAGGAAATAGCCGACAGGGGCGGCGAGGATCAGGCTGTCGCTCATGTCGAATATGCCGCCGATGCCCGGGATGACGCCGCCCGAGTCCTTGAGATTGGCCCGCCGCTTGATCATCGATTCGATCAGGTCGGATATGATCGCGACGACTGCGACCGGGGCTGCGATCATCGCCGCCCGCAGCGGGGTCAGGTCCTGGGGAACCCTCCCTCGCCCGAGCCAGGCGACCAGCGCCCCGATGGCCATCGCCAGGAGCACGCCGCCGACGGCGCCTTCCCAGGTCTTCTTCGGACTGATGTGGGGGGCGAGCGGCGTCCGGCCCGCGGCCATGCCGGCGAGGAGGCCTCCCACGTCCGAGAATTTCGCGACCGCGACGACCCACAGGCAGAGGATGAGGTGACCCCCGGTCGAAAGGGCCGCCCCCGGCAGGGGAGCAACGATGATGCGCACGAAGTACTGGAGGAGCGAGGCAACGTAGACGAGGCCGAATACGGTCGCCGCGAGCGCCGGCACGCGTTTCTCGGGCTCGCGTTCGCCAAGGATCCGGATGGCAAAGACGATCGTGGCCAGCGCGAGCAGGGGATCGGCGGGGCGGCCGAAGCGCGCCTGCACCCAGGGCGCAATGACGATCAGGACGCCAAAGAAGGACCCGAGCCTGGCGAAAGGCGCGTCGCCGGCCGCGGCCAGCAGCCGGTAGAATTCGAGCAGGGTGAAGCCCGTAATCAGCGCGATGATGGCCACGGCGCCCGCGTCACGGAAGAACCAGAGGACACCGAGGACGATCGTCCAGAGGACAAGGCTGCTGAGGGCGCGTTTTGTCACGGTCGTGTCGCGCCTACTTCGCCGCGGCGGCCGGCTTCACCTGCTCGCTGGTAAGGCCGTAGCGCCGTTCGCGGCTGGCATACTCGGCCAGCGCGGCCGCGAGATCGGCCTTCGTGAAGTCCGGCCAGAGGACGGGGGTGAACACAAGTTCGGCGTAGGCGGCCTGCATAAGGAGGAAGTTGCTGATGCGTGTTTCGCCCGAGGTCCGGATCACGAGGTCGGGGTCGGGCATGCCGGCGGTGTAGAGATAGCGGCTGAAGGTCGTCCAGGAACCGTCGTTAAGTTTTTCCGTGCCCGCGGCGACCGCCGCGGCGTAGGCGCGCGCCGCGTCCACAACCTCCGTCCGGGCGCCGTAGTTGAGGGCGAGGACGAGCGTGTAGTCGGTGAAGTCCTTGGTTTTCTCCACCGTGGCCTCCAGGACCCGCCGCACGCCGGGGGGAAGCTCGTCCGTCCGTCCGATCGTCCGCAGGCGGACGCGGTCCCGGACGAATGTCTCGAGCTCCTTCTTCAGATAGTACTCGAGCAGTCCCATGAGCGCCCCCACTTCATCGGCGGGCCGGTTCCAGTTTTCAGCCGAGAAGGCGTACAGGGTCAGCTGGCGGACCCCCAGGTCGCGCGCGGCGAAGGTCACGGTGCGGACCGTCTCGACGCCCCGGCGATGTCCCTCGATCCGCGGCAGGCCCCGCTTCCTGGCCCAGCGGCCGTTGCCGTCCATGATGATGGCTACGTGCGCGGGAACCGGAGCCCCTTCGGTCGGCTCCGGACGGGCCGGTGCGGATTTCGACGACATGGAAACGTGCCAGTTAGGGCGGCGGTGGGGAGAATGACAAGTGACGAGTGGGGGCTTCCTCTTGCGGCATTTCGGTTGCTGAGCTAGGGTCGGGACATGAGCAAACCTCTTCCCAGGACAAAGATCGCCGCAGCGCTGGAGAATCTTCCCGGCTGGAAATTCCGGCGCGACGCGCTGGCGAAGACATTCAAGTTCGGCAGCTTCCGCGAGGCTATTTCATTCATGGTCCACGCTGCGTTCGAAGCCGATGCCATGAACCATCATCCCGAGTGGACCAACGTCTACGACCGTCTTTCAATCCGCCTGAGCACGCATGACGCGGGCGGCAAGGTGACGGCCAAGGACGTCGAGCTTGCACGGCGGATCCAGAAGTTTAGCTGGGTGGGATGAAGATCGGCTTCATCAGCGGCACGAGCGTAGCCGGTTCCGGAATCTTCGCGGGGTGGGACGAGAAGACCGTCATCACCGCGCACGGTCCGGTGCGCTACCGCAGGCGCGGCGAACACATCCTGATCAACCGCCATGGATTCGGCGTCCTCTTGCCCCCGCATTCCATCAATCACAGGGCCAACATCCGGGCGCTGTCCGACCTCGGCGTCGAGGACGTCGTCGCCCTGAATTCCGTCGGCTCGCTCAAGGCCGACCTGCCGCCCGGGACACTCGTTTCGTGCGGGGATTATGTCGGCCTGCTGCAGGGGCCGGCGACCTACTTCGACACCGAGCTGAAGGGCGCCGCCCCGGGAATCGCCAACAACCTCATCCCGCTTCTCGTCTCGAAGCTCGCGCCCGAATTCGCGATCGAGACCGGCAAGGTATACGTGCAGACCCGGGGCCCCCGCTTCGAGACCAAGGCGGAAGTCCGGCTGATCCGGCACTGGGGCGACGTCGTTGGAATGACGGCTGCGCACGAGGCGGACCTTTGCGCCGAGATCGGCCTCCGCTACAACAGCCTCGCCATCGTGGACAACTACGCCAACGGCCTGAAGGGGGCGGAAATCGACTACGCCCGCTTCAAGGACCTCGTCAGGATCAACCAGGCGAAGGTCGACCGCCTCTTTGTCCGGATGATCGAGATCCTCGGGTAGTCGGGACGTATCTGGCGGGGCAATTCCAGAGGGTCAGGCTGAAAAACTTGATGTGAGGATTTTCCAGCTGGGATCGGAGCGTTGATGGCGGGAATGATAGCGGGTGACCCAGTGACCCCGTGGAATTGCATCTGAAGTAAGGTCAGCCGCGATTTTGGGCGCGGATGAGCTGCTCAAGAAAGCTCCGGTCGGCGGCGTCCTTTTCGCGTGAGCTCCGTTTCATTCTAAGCATTAGATTCGCGCTCGCGAAAGGAATGGACACCCCGTCGATCACTTCCTGCTCAATCCCGCCAGCGGCGTCTTCGTAACGCACACCGCAGGCTTCGGTCATGAGGTCGATGGTGATGTCGTCGTTCACGCGGACGACGACCCATTCGGAAATGTCCTCGTCGCCGAGGTCGCGAATTGCGCGGTCGGGCAGAAATTCCAACGCCTTCTTCACCAACGCCTGGTTGGCACGATCGCGGGCGATTAGCAGGTCGATATCCTCGGTTGCGCGTACGAACCCCAGCCTATTGATCGCAAATCCGCCGATGACCACATAAGCAACCCCGAGGCGGTTCAGTTCGCGCGCGAGCGCAACCAGATCGGCGTCAGTCGGGACGCGGGTTATGTCCCGCTCCGGTCCAGGTTCGCTGTCCATGCCGCACAGGCTTCGTAAGTGGCGAACCGAAAGATTCCCTTGGGCTGGCCGCGACCCTGCGCCAGCCGCGCGGCGGTGCGCTGGAGTCGGGAGAAACGCTGCCACGGGGTTTTGTGCAGCTGGCCGAGGATCTTAATCTCAGGTTTCTCCACAGGGGTAGATTCGTCCGATCTCGAGGAAGGGTCAAGCTCGGCTGGGCCGCTCGGCGTATCCGTGCGATTCCACGGTATCGGGCCGAGATTGCCTGGATCTGACGGACAGGGGGAGGTTCAGGGCGCCGCCGCGACGCCTCCCGCGCGAATCTCCTTTTCGAAATATTTCCTGAGAATCAGTGCGGCGACGGGCACGGCCTCCAGGCCGCCTCCATAGCCTTCGCCGGGCGTGTCCCCCTGGATGGCGACCGCGATCGCGATCCTGGGGTTTTCGCGCGGGGCAAAGCAGATGAACCAGGCTTCATCGAGGTGCCCGGAAAGCTGCGCGGTGCCGGTCTTGCCGCAAATTCGAATCCCGGGAACCTCGTAGGGCGGCAGGGTCGATATCAGGTAGCCGGTGTGTTCCGTTCCGGGCGCCGTGCACCGCTCCATGCCGTCGAGCAGCACGCCCATCTGCTCCGGAGACAGGCCGATCGGCTCGGTGTGCTGGGCCGGGCGCTTGGGGTCGTGCAGCAGGGTCGGCCGCGTGAGCGTCTCGCCCCGCGCCAAGGACGCGGCGAAACAGGCCATTTGCAGCGGACTCACAAGGAGATCGCCCTGTCCGATCGAGATATTTGCGGTGTCGCCGTCGGTCCAGATTCCCCGGCCCTCCCGCTGCTTCCAGGCCGCATCGGGGATGTTCATGCGCCTGCTTTCATTCGGAAGCTCAATCCCCGTGGGCCGATCGAGATGAAAGCGCCGCGCTTCCGCGGCGATGGCGTCCACCCCGATCTTGACGCCGTGGGAGAAGAAATAGACGTCGCAGCTCTGCGCGATCGCCTCGCGCAGGTCGAGCTCCCCATGGTGGCCCAGGCCATTGTCGCAGGTGAATGTGTGGTTGCCGATACGGATCGAGCCTTCGCAGTCGACCGAGGTGTCCGAGGGATCGAGCCGGCCGCTGCGCAGCCCGGCCATCGTCACCACGGTCTTGAAGGTGGAGCCCGGCGGAAAGGCGCCGGCGACGGCGAGGTTGCTCCAGGCTCCGCGCTTTTCGATGTCCGCCACGGTGTCCGGAGAGAGCCGCGGTGAGAATTCGTTCAGGTTGTAATCGGGCTTGCTCGCCAGGACGAGCACCTCGCCCGTGCGCACATCCAGCGCAACCGCGGCGCCGACGCGGTCGCCGAGCGCCTGTTCCGCGACGAGCTGCAGGTTGATGTCGAGGGAGGTCGTGAGGCTGCGGCCCTGCAGAGGCAGCCGCTTTTCGAGCGGCGGATTCACCTTATACCCCGCCGGATTCACGCGGAATATGGACCCGCCCGCCTCGCCCTGCAGTTCCGCGTCGAAGCGCTTTTCAAGCCCGTCCCTGCCGCTGAACCCCTTCATCTTGAACGTGGTCAGGTCCTCGCCCGGAAAATTCTCCACGTCCACGTCCTCGTCGATGCCGACGTAGCCGAGCACATGGGAGGCGGCGGAGCCGTAGGGATAGGTGCGCGCGCTCGAGGCGTAGATCTGCAGGGGGGAGCGGACCGGAAGACGCTCGGCCAGCCGCGCGAATTCGTCAGGCTGGAGGTCGGCGAGCAGGGTGTAGGGCAGCAGCAGCTGCCTGTCGAAATGCCTGCCCAGGGCGGCGGTGTCGACGCGGTTGGAGCGCCCCAGGATGCCGTTCACCTGGTCGAGGTACTTCTGCACCACGCTCACCCGGGCGATCCGGTCCATCTGGGCGAGCGTCGGCAGGTCGCGGTCGCCGGTCTCCCGGTAGTTCTTGCGGATGCGTATGGCCTCGATCCGGAAATCCGGCTCGAGCTCCGCAAGATCGAGCACGACGGCAAAGCGGGCGCGGTTGGCCACGAGCGGGATGCCGTCCCGGTCGTAGATGTTCCCGCGCGGCCCAGGCAGGAGGATCCGCCGCTGGTTCTGCTGGCGCTCGCGCTCGTGGTAGACGCCCGTGCGGATAAGCTGCTGGAACGCGAGGCCGCCGGTCAGGATGAGCAGCAACGCGGCCGTCAGGAAATAGAAGGAGACGACCCGCACATCATAGCCCAGGTGCGCCTGCACCAGCCGCTCGTGCCGGTCTCCGGGATCGGGATCGTTCGTGGCCACGGTAGGGGAAGCCGCGATTCAGCGCCAGGCGGGCGCGGGGCGCGCCAGCTCGGCAGCGCGGTCCTGGAGCGCGAGGAACCAGGGAGCGGCGATCGCGAGGACGACCTGGGAGACGAGGAGGTCCGCGAACAGGCGGATCCATCCCGCGGCCGGCGCCGGCGAGCGGCCGATCTCGATGAACGACAGGGCCATGAAGAGCGCGAAGTTGACGAAGAGCGCGATGACGACCCGGCCGGCCGTCTCGTCGTGGGGCAGCCGGTCCCGGAGGTTGAAGAGGACGGCATGGGCGGCGGCGAAAAGCAGCGCGTGGGTTCCGAAAGGGACGAGGGCGTTCGCGTCGCAGACGCATCCGGCGAGGAGGGAAGCGGCCATTCCGGATCCCAGGGGCAGGGCGAGCGCGCCGCGCGTGATCATGAGGCCGCCAAGGAAGAGATACACATGCGCGCCCGCAAGGTAGTGGTTGGCCTGGGCCGCGATTGCCCAGAGAAGGACCGACGTTGCGAACATCGCCAGCGCCGGGCGCGTCATTTTTGATGCGCCGGCTCGGCGACGGGGACGAGCACGGTGACTTCCGTCAGCTCGGAGAGCCGGGGATCGAGCTGCACGGTCCCCGTGTTGAAAAGACCGTCGCTGCTGGGCTCTATCCTGACCAGCTGGCCGATCGCCAGGCCTGCCGGAAACACGCCGCCGAGGCCTGAAGTGACCAGGCGGCGCGGGGCCGCGGGCTGCGCGACGACGTCCAGGGGCAGGAACTCGACGAGGCCGCGCGCCGGGCCGAAGGTCGGATTGTCGCCGCCCTCGTAGCTCACCGGACGGGGGTCGGTTTCCACGGTCGCCGCGAGCCGGAGGCCGGGGCTGCTGATCAGCTCGACGACCGACGTGTAGGCATGAACCTCCTTGACGCGCCCGACGACGCCGCCGCCGAACACGACGGGCGCTCCCTCGGGGATGCCGTAGTTGCGCCCCTTGCGAATGACGAGGCGCTGCCACCACTCGGAGCCGAAATCGCGCTCCGCCACGCGGGCGGCCTCGAGGCGGTAGCCGGGCACCGCGGGCAGGTTGAGGAGACCCTCGAACCGCGCTATCTCGGCCTCGAGCCCGGCGCTGCGCTGCGCTGCGAGGTCGTAGGAGGCGTTGACGCGCGCCAGGTCGCGGCCGGCCTCGATCAGCTGGCCGTTCGAGTGGAGGCGCAGGGACCAGTACTCCTGGAGATCGCGCACGTAGGAGGCGCCCGCCGTGATCGGGGCCGTGAATTCGAAGAAGCTTGCCCGGGCGAAGCTTTTCACAACCGCCGGCAGGAGGAGCCACGCGGCTACGACGAAGCCGAGCGTCGCGAAGGGTCTGGCCTGATCGAAGCGTTGCGGAGGCACGGCGGCCGGTGGCCCGTCACAGGCTTGGCAGCCCGCTAGACATTCTGCATCAGCCAGGACAGGTCGTTCAGCACGGCGCCGGTGCCGTTGGCGACGGCGGAAAGCGGATCGTCCGCCACGGTGACGGGCAGGCCTGTCTTCTCGCTGAGCAGCCGGTCGATTCCTCGGATCATCGCGCCGCCGCCCGCCATCACGAAGCCGCGGTCCACGAGGTCCGCCGAGAGCTCGGGAGGGCAGCGCTCGAGCGTCGTGCGGACGGCGTCGACGATGGCCGCGATCGTGTCGGCCAGGGCCTCGCGGATCTCCTGGGATGTCACATGGATGGTCTTGGGGAGGCCGGCCACGGAATCGCGGCCCTTGACCTCCATCGTCAGCTCCTCGTCGAGAGGGTAGGCCGATCCGATCCGGATCTTGATCTCCTCGGCGGTGCGCTCGCCCACGAGCAGGTTGTAGGCGCGCTTCATGTAGTTGATGATCGCCGTGTCCAGCTCGTCGCCGGCGACGCGGATGGACTTTGAAAACACGATCCCGTTCAGGGAGATGATCGCGATCTCGGTCGTCCCCCCGCCGATGTCCACGATCATGTTCGCGGCGGGCTCGTCGATCGGGAGGCCGACGCCGATCGCCGCCGCCATGGGCTCGGGGATCGTGATCACCTTGCGCGCACCCGCGTGCGTCGCGGAATCCATCACGGCGCGCTTTTCCACGGCCGTGATGCCCGATGGAATGGCGATGACGACGCGCGGCGGCGCGCGGAAACTCTGGCTCGCCTTCTGGATGAAGTACCTGAGCATGGCCTCGGTCACGTCGAAGTCGGCGATGACGCCGTCCTTCATCGGGCGGATCGCGGTGATGTTGCCGGGCGTGCGGCCGAGCATTCGCTTGGCCTCGTCACCGACGGCGCGCACCTTGCGCGTGGTCGTGTCCAGGGCGACGACGGAGGGCTCCCTCAGCACGATCCCCTTGTCCTTCACATACACCAGCGTATTTGCGGTCCCAAGGTCGATGCCGATGTCGTTGGAAAAGTAACCGAGGAAGTTGGCCATGATGGATTAGGACATGAGCGGCATGCAGTTCCGCCATGCGCAGCCAATCCGCCGCCCACCTGACTGTCAACGCTCAGTTCGAGCCGGGGGGCGCGGGGGGAGGCGGCGCGGCCTTCTTGTCGTCGTCCTCGTCCCTCGAGGCCTTCTTGAATTCCTTCACCGACTGGCCGAGGCCCTTGGCGAGGGACGGCAGCTTGGAGCCGCCGAACAGGAGAAGCAGAATCGCGAGGATGATGAGCAGTTCCGACCCGCCCAACCACGCCGCCAGGGTTGCGATAGCCATACGGTGAAGCTAGTCCCAAACCCCGTTCTGTAAAGATAAAGATAAGGGGCCCCGCCCCCCTTCAGCCTTCTTCAGCCCCTCGGGAAGGGCGGAAGCGGTCCGTTCTGGCGGGCCGTCGCGGCCATCTTGAGGAGGTTCTGCGCGTTGTCGACCTGCTCGGCGTTGAAGAAGCCGTGGAGCTGGCGGATCCGCGTCGGATGGCGCATCTTGCGCAGGGCCTTCGCCTCGATCTGGCGGATGCGCTCGCGCGTGACCTTGAACTGCTTTCCGACCTCCTCGAGCGTCCGGCTGTAGCCGTCGATCAGGCCGAAGCGCAGGGAGAGGACGCGGCGCTCGCGCTCGGTGAGCGTGTCCAGGACGTCGATGATCTTTTCGCGCAGGAGGGAGTAGGCCGTCATGTCGTACGGATTCTCCGCCGACTTGTCCTCGATGAAGTCGCCGAAGCTCGTGTCGTCGCCGTCGCCGACCGGCGACTGGAGCGAGATCGGCTGCTGGGCCATCTTCATGATCTGCTGCACGCGCTCGACCGGGAGGTTCATCTCGTCGGCGACCTCGTCGGG
>CAZJNA010000096.1:0-11853 GCA_964547325.1 uncultured Opitutaceae bacterium
CCGAAGGAGGTGACCTTGGTCACGGTTCCCTGGACGACGTCGCCGATCTTGAAGAAGCTGTCGATGTCGGACCACGGATCGGTCGCGAGCTGCTTCATGCCGAGGCTGATCCGCTGCTGCTGGGGATCGACGTCGAGCACGATGGCGTCCACCTCGTCGGCCTTCTTGAGGACCTCGGAGGGATGGTTGACCTTGCGGGTCCAGCTCATGTCGGAGATGTGCACCATGCCGTCGATGCCCTCTTCGAGTTCGATGAAGGCGCCGTAGGTGGTCATGTTGCGCACCTTGCCGCGCACGCGGGCGCCGATCGGATAGTTGTGGCGCACCATGTCCCAGGGGTTCGGCTCGAGCTGGCGGAGGCCGAGCGAGATCTTCTGCTCTTCCTTCTGGATGCCGAGGACGACCGCGTCCACTTCCTGCCCGACCTTGAGGAGCTCGGAAGGCTTCGTGATGCGCTTGGTCCAGGACATCTCGGTGATGTGGACCAGGCCCTCGACGCCCGGCTCGAGCTCGACGAACGCGCCGTAGGGAACGAGGTTGACGACCTTGCCGCGGATCTTGGCGCCGACGGGAAACTTCCGGTCGATCTCGTCCCAGGGATTGCGGGTCGTCTGCTTGAGGCCCAGGGAGACCCGCTCCTTGTCGCGGTTGACCTCGATGATCATGACCTGCACCTCTTCGCCCTGCTTCACCATCTCCGAGGGATGGGAGATGCGGCCCCAGCTCATGTCGGTGATGTGCAGCAGGCCGTCCATGCCGTCCAGGTCGATGAAGGCGCCGAAATCGGTGATGTTCTTGACGACGCCGCGGCGCACCTGGCCGGGCTGGATGGAGTCAAGGAGGGCGCGGCGCTTGTTGGTGCGCTGCTCCTCGATCAGTTCGCGGCGGGACAGGACGATGTTGCGCCGGTCAAAGTTGATCTTGAGGACCTTGAAATCGTAGGTCTGCCCGACGTACTGATCGAGGTTCTTCGGGGGCTGAACGTCGATGTGGGAGGCAGGCATGAAGGCGTCGACGCCGATGCTGATGATGAGGCCGCCCTTGACCTTGGCCTTCACGCGGCCCGTGGCCACGGAGCCCTCGGGGAACTTGGTCAGGATGTTCTCCCAGTTCTTCTTCTGCTCGGCCTTGTCGAAGGACAGGATGGGGCTGCCGTTGCGGTCCTCGAGCCTCTCGACGAGGACCTCGATCTGGGAGCCGATCTGCAGCTCGCCGATGTCGATGAATTCGCCGGCGGGGATGACGCCCTCGGATTTGCCGCCGATGTCGACGACGACCTCGTTCTGGCGGATTTCGGTGATGGTGCCCGGGACGATTGCGCCTTCCTTCAACTTGTCGAAGGACGACTGGGCGAGCAGCTCTTGCATGACTGAACTCATAGGCAATGGCCGGCAGCCGGGCATCGCGCTCCTCGACGCCAGCCTGACCGGGATGGCCCCGCCGAAGCGGAGCCCTGGGTTGACTGTTGTACTTGCAATGGGACCGGCGGGAGCATCGCGGCTACGCCGGCCTGACCGTTAAAAATGCCGCGAACGGTCACCCTCTCAGGCCCGGCGGCGCCCGGCAAGCAGATTCTAGAGGCGGGTAAGGTCCGCAAACGGGTATCCTCCTGGGGCTACGCTTCGCAATTCCCACGTAGCGCAACGGCGCGGAGATGGCGAGGCCGGAGGCCGAGTCCCGAAGGGATGGACTCGGCGGGTGCCCTCTGGGCAGTCGAGGCCACAATCCGGTCGCCGCAGCCCGCCTTCCCCTCTAAAGGGGGTCGGCGAAGAGGCGACCGATGAGCTCCGCTCATGCCCCTTCCGGATACCCGTTTGCGGACCTCACCCGCCCGAGCTTGGGCCGGCGGGAGGGAGGTTTGCCTGGATGGCGCGGAAGAAGACCTCGTAGAGAGGGGTGTCCCGGAGGGGCGCCGTCGTCGCCACGCCCAGGCGGGCGGAGTCGTCCTCGACGATTTCCTTCAGCACGACCCCCACCTCCGTGCCGCCCTCGGCGGCGCGGAATTGCGCGGAGAGCGATATCTGCCGCGCGTTCTCGCCGGCCTCCCCCGGAAGGATCGCGCTCAGGGCCTCCATCCGGCCCTGGGCGGGGCCGCCGCGGACGAAGGTGTAGCCGATCGAATCCAGGGCGGCGCGGGCCGCCGCGAATGTCGCCCTTGGGTCCGCGGGGAACACGCGGACGTGCGGCGGCGCGTCCTCGGTGACGCGTTGCCGCAGCGAGTCGACCGTTCCACAACCGGAAAGAAGAAGAGCCGCGACGAGCAAAAGGTGCTTATGCATCGGCTTCGACTAATGAATGGTTTGTCCCGGCTCGGAAACATCAAACGCCGGACGCGCCGCGTATCCGAGCGAGGCGAGCGCCGCCACGGATAGCGCGAGCGCCGTGCAAAAGGACGCCCAGAAGGCCGCCACCAGGCCTGCCGGCGGATAGTACTGCAACTTGACGGAGCTCGCGCCCTGCGGGACGCGCACCATCGCGAGGGCCGACGGGGACTTGCGCACCTCCGCGCGCCGGCCGTCGACGAGCGCCTGGTAGCCCTTCTGGTACATCCGCGGCGTCTCCAGCCACGACGCCTCGGGCGCATGCACCACCGCGCGGTAGGGAATGAAGGAGGTCACCTCGACCGGCAACTGCGCGGGATCGTACTCGATCAGCCGGAACGTCCCCGCATAGCTGAGATCGTTCAACGCCCAGGTCCCCTGGACCCGGAACTCGAACTGGATGTCCTCGGGCGTGGCACCATCGGTCCAAAGCGGCAGCAGCCGCGGGTGCCCGGGAGCGGCGCCGAAGGACTTTGGGCCGCCGTATTCGGGGAGCGCGTAGATGCGGAACATCGTCTGGCCGTGGACGACCAGGACCGCCGTGGCCGCGGGATACTTGAAGTCGAAGAGGGCGGCATAATGCCGCCTCGGCTGGACGGTGGCCTTCGGCAGATAGTGGTAGATCGGGATCTCCGACGGATTCGCCTGGAGGGGGCCCTGCTGGACGACGACGGAGCCCGCGGCGGAGCCGTCTTCAAGCGATTCGAGATCGCCGGCGAGGAGCCGGAGCCCCTGGAGCCGCAGCAGCCGGGCCTCGAGATGCGGCTCGGTGACCCCGTGCGTGTAGTAATCCGGAAGCACGGGAAAATTGGTGTAGGCGTACCGGGTCAGCGGGACGTTCTCCGGCATCATGACCTCCCGGCCCGATGCCGGCCCCCGCCATCCGGTGAGGATGAACTTGTCGGCCTCCATGGCGCTCCAGACGCACATCCCGGCCGCGATCGGGTAGACGACAAAACGGAAGGCGGGCGCGGTCCGCAGCAGCGCGTCGAAGGCCAGCCAGACGGCGAAGATCACCGTGCAGGCAAGGATCAGGTAGAGGCGGTACATGGCCCAGATGCCCGTTATATCGCGGACGGCCTCCGGAACGGCCCGCCAAAGGAACAGGTTGAGCCCAGGAACCGGGGTCAGGAGCAGGATCAGGACAAGGGACGCGGCAAGGAGGACCCAGACGGCGGCGGTCCTCTTCCAGAGGGAGATGCCCAGGGCGAGGAGCCCCAGGAGCCAGCAGCTGTAACCGAGCTGAAAGTCGCCGAGGACCCGGCCGAGTTCGCTCACGGGGAGAAGGACGGCAGGAAACGCCTCCTTGATGAAGGTGATTATCGCCTCGGGCACGGTCAGGGAAAGCGCCGTCCCGGAAGTGTAAACGAGGACGGACAGGAGCGGATAGGCGGCAATGAGGAGAACGACCGCGAGACCCGCCGCCTCCCGCCACAGCGGCGACAAAAACGGGCGGCGAAGGATCAGCCGCACGGCTTGCGCGAAGACCACAAACCCCGTCATCCATACCGCAACCGGCGTGTGTCCCCACCAGAGGAGGCCAAGCCCGCCCGATAGGCACGCCACGCTCCGAAAATCCATGGAGCGAAACGATCGCACGGAGCCGAAAATCACGAGCGGCACAAGGGGGACGGTCGTCCAGGTCATGTAAAGATCGCCGTTGTACAGGAGGCCAAGGACTCCCGGACAGGCGAGAAAGAGAAGCGCAAGCGGACACGCGAGCCAGCGCCGCGCGGGAACCAGCGCGACCAGGCACAGGTAGCACATCACGGCCGAGCCGGCTCCAAGCGCCGCGAGGAGCAGATTCTGGAGGGCCATGGGATCCAGGCTCCGAAGGGTCGCCGAATCGAGGAACGCGCCGAGATACTGGAATCCAGGGGCGACCCGCAGGGGATAGGTCGCCCCGTTGAACTGATGGATGCCCTGTCCGACGAAGACCGGGAAGACGCCCGCCCGGACCTGCGCCTGCATGTCAGCCGTCATGTTCGCATAGCACTGCGCATCCCCCGCCCCGCGGTACGCCGGCGAAAGAAAGGCCCGCACGAGCCAGAGCCCGCCGGCCGTCACCGTCACCAGCCGGCAGCTCTCCGAAAACGCCAGCCGCGGGGCCCCCGACCGCCACCAGCGCAGGCAGGCCATGCCCGCGAAAATGCCAGCCGCCATGACGAGATGAATCCGGGACAGCGGACCCTTGAGGAGCCGCTCGTAGACCGACCATGCGAGGAGCCACCCGGCGAGCACACCGGCAAAACGTCCGGATTTTCCGTGGTCAGGCAGGCGCGCCCTGCCAGCAACTCGAACGATCGACCAGCTCAGGGCCGGCCAGACGACCGTGTCCAGGCTCACCGCGAAGCCCAGGGAAACCGCATGCCCGATCCAGAGGACGATTGCGATGAGCGCGCACTCGGGCAGCCAGATGAAGAGATAAATGTGGGCGACGGCCCAATCCGCGATGCGGCCGCGCCAGTCCCCTGGCGGATTCATCGGGGTCGTCTCGGGATTCAAAAGGGGATCCGGCCGGCAGCCAGTCACGCCGGCTGCTGCTGGGAAATGCAATGCAGGGTGCCCAGCCCCCAGACCAAGTCGAGACAGTCGATCGGCACGATCTCCCGCCCCGGGAAGCACCCGGCGAGCACGTCCGCGGCCGCGGCATCCCGCCGCGGCTGCCGAAAGGCGGGCATGAGAACGGCCCCATTTATGACGAGGAAATTCGCATAGGTGGCCGGAAGCCGCCTCCCGTCCCGAAAACAGGGCGCAGGCATCGGCAATTCCGCGATGGAGAACTTCCGGCCGGAAGGCGTGCGCAGCGCCCGGAGGCGCCCGAGGTTTTCGCGGAGGGCGGAATAGTTTCCGTCGCGGGGATTCGTCTCGACGGCGGTTGCGATCCCGTCCGCCCGATAGAAGCGGGCGAGGTCGTCGACGTGGCCATCCGTGTCATCCCCAAGAATGCCGTCGCCGAGCCAGATGACGGTGCTCACACCCAGGGTGTCTCGCAGGCCGCGCTCGATCTGCGCGCGATCGAGCCCCGGATTTCGGTTCTTGTTCAGGAGGCACGCCTCCGTCGTGAGAAGCAGGCCCCGGCCGTTGACATCGATGGAACCGCCCTCGAGCACGCTCTTCTTTCGGAACAGCCGCATTCCGAGCGCCCGCGCAATGAGGCCGGGAATCCGGCGGTCGCGATCGAATGGGGGATATTTCCCGCCCCAGGCGTTGTATTCCCAGGCGGTCGCCGCGACCGCGCCCGTCGCCCCGTTCTTCACGAAAATAGGCCCGTGGTCCCGGCACCAGGCGTCGTTCGTCGGATGGTCGTGGAATTCCACGTTCTTAAGGTCCGCCTTCTCGCGGCCGAGGAGGGACCAGGCCCTCCTTTGCAGGGGGCGGGCGATGTTTATCCGCACGGTCTCCCGCCTGCTGATCTCCGCGGCTATTCGCGCGAAGACCGCGGGAATCGGCCTGAAGTTGCCCGGCCACGTCTCCCGGTTGTGCGGCCACGACAGCCAGACGGCGGCCTGGGGCTCCCACTCCGCCGGCATGCGGAACCCGAGGGACGCAAGGGTGGCGGGGCCTTTCAACGGCGTGTCAGCCGATGAAGCGCTTCGTGATGTCGCCATAGGCGTCGATCCGGCGGTCCCTTAGGAACGGCCAGTGCGTCCGGGTCGAATCCACCTCGGCCAGATCGACGGACGCGATCAGGATCTCCTCCCGCGCGGCGGAGGCCTTGGCCAGGAGCTCCCCGCTCGTGCCGGCGACGAAGCTCTGGCCCCAGAATTCGATCCCGCTGCCGCCAGCCGGCCGTTCCCGGCCGACGCGGTTGCAGGCCGCCACATAGCAACCGTTCGCGATCGCATGGCTCCGCTGGATCGTCTCCCACGCGCCGTGCTGCGCCGCGCCGTGTCTCCTCTTTTCGCGCGGATGCCATCCTATGGCGGTCGGATAGAAAAGGATGTCGGCGCCCTGGAGAGCGGTCAGGCGCGCGGCCTCGGGATACCACTGGTCCCAGCAGATCAGGACGCCTATCTTTCCGAACTTCGTCCTCCAGGCCCGGAAGCCCGTGTCGCCGGGCGTGAAATAGAACTTCTCGTAGTAGAGGGGATCGTCCGGGATGTGCATCTTCCGGTAGATGCCAAGAAGCGCGCCGTCCGCGTCGATCACCGCGGCCGTGTTGTGGTAGAGGCCGCTCGCGCGCTTCTCGAAGAGCGAAACGATGACGACGACCCCCCGCCTCCTGGCGAATTCCTGGAAGGCCGCGGTCGTCGGCCCGGGGATGGGCTCGGCGAGGCGGAAATTGGCGTGGTCCTCGCTCTGGCAGAAATAGCGCGATCCGAACAGCTCCTGCGTGCAGATGATCCGCGCGCCCCGCCGTGCCGCGCGCTCCGCGAGCTCCAGCGCTTTTTTCAGATTGGCCGCCGGATCCGCCGCGCAGGCGTGCTGAAGCAGGGCGACCTTCACCTCAATACACGACCTTGTTCAGGGGATACTCCACGATCCCCTCGGCGCCGAGCGCCTTGAGCTGGGGAATGATCTCCCGCGCGACGCGCTCGTCGATGATCGTCTCGAGCGCCACCCAGCCCGCGATGCTCAGCGGCGAGACGGTCGGGTTGCGCAGGGCGGGTATCGCCTTGATGATCTTCGCGACGGATTTCTTCGGCGCATTCATCTTCAGCCCGACCTTGGTCTCGGCCTCCAGCGCCCCGCGGAGGAGGAGCCCGATCGTCTCTATCTTCTTCCGTTTCACGGGATCGGCCCAGCTCTTCCGGTTCGCGATGAATTTCGTGTTCGTCTCGAGGATGGTGTCGACGATGCGCAGCTTGTTCGCCCGGAGCGAACTGCCCGTCTCGGTCAGGTCGACGATGGCGTCAACGAGGTCGGGAACCTTCACCTCCGTGGCTCCCCAGGAAAACTCGACCGTCGCCGCGATCTTCCGGGCCTCGAGGTAGCGGCGCACCGTGCCCACGAGTTCCGTCGCAATCCGCTTTCCCGCGAGATCCGCGGGCCGGCGGATGGGGGAGGCCTCGGGCACGCAAAGGACCCACCGGGATTTCTGGGTCGAGGCGCGGCTGTAGACCAGATCGCAGACCTCGACCACATCGGACTCGTTTTCCAGGATCCAGTCCTGGCCACACAGGCCGCAGTCAAAAAAGCCGTGTTCCACATAGCGGCTGATCTCCTGGCCGCGCAGGAAGCGTCCGTCCAATTCCTCGTCGTCGATCGACGGCTTGTACGAACGCGAGCTCACGGCGATCTTCCAGCCCGCCTTTGCGAAAAGCTTGATTGTCGAGTCCTCGAGGCTGCCCTTCGGCAGCCCGAGCATTAAGATGGGTTTCTTCTCGGACACGAAGCCAGAGGACACGCGGGCGCGAATCCCTTCAACCCTTTTTTGGGCGGTGGGGCAACCCGGCCCGCCGTTCGGTGATGGTACGTTTTGGCGATGGGAGAGACCCGGAAGGGGCATGAGCGAAGCTTGATGTGTCCTCGGCTGCCCAAAAGGGCGCCCGCCGAGGCCATCCCTTCGGGACTCAACCTGCGGTTTCACGATCTCCGCGCTTTCGCGCTCCGTCGGTCGCCTCTGGGCCGACCCCCTTCAGAGGGGAAGGCCGGCCGCGGCGACTGGATTGTGGCCTCGACTGCCCAGAGGGCACCCGCCGAGTCCATCCCTTCGGGACTCGGCCTCCGGCCTCACCATCTCCGCGCCGTTGCGCTACGTGGGAATTGCGAAGCGTAGCCCCCGGAGGGTCCTCCCAGAATCAAAACGTACCACTGCCCGCCGTCCTCAAAACAGCTCCGGCTCCAAATACCGCTTCCTCGCCTCCGCGAGCGCGCTTTTCATCTCCATCTCATCAAGAAGGCGGAAGAGCTCCGCGGTCCGGGGCGGCGGCCGCTCGGTCGGAACGAGGGCCAGCTTCAGATTGAGGGTCGTGATCGTCCGATTGCGGCGCAGGCGCTCGGCGTCGGCGGCGACGGCGGCGCGGAAGCGCTCCGGCTCGAGCTCCGCGGCGTGCGCGAGGATGCCCTCGAGGCTGCCGTAGGCGCCCAGCCACTTGGCCGCGGTCTTCGGGCCGACCCCGGCCACGCCCGGGATGTTGTCGGACGTGTCTCCGACGAGCGCGAGATAGTCGGCGATCTGGGAAGGAGGCACTCCGAACTTCTCGAGAACACCCGCGGCGTCCATGCGGCGCCAGCCGAGCTTCGGATTCGCGGTGGGCGGCGGCAGCATGATCTGGATCCGTTCGCCGACAATCTGCGCGAAATCCTTGTCCGAACTAACGATCAGAACCTCGTGCCCGCCGCCGGCCAGGGTCACGGCCTCGGAGGCCAGGAGGTCGTCGCTCTCCACGCCGTCACGCTCCACGCCAACCAGGCCCATGGCGCGGGTCAGCTCCTTGATGACGGGGATCTGCTTCACCAACGGCTCCGGCATGTCCGCCCGATTCGCCTTGTACCCGGGATGGAGCACGAGCCGGTCCTGCGCGCCGCCCAGATCGAAGAATACGAGCGTGGCATCCGGGCGCTCCTGGTCGGCCAGCCTCCAGAGCGACTTCAGCCAGCCATGCAGGGCGTTGGTCGGGAACCCGTCGGAGCGCGTCAGCTCCGGAATCGCGAAGAAGCAGCGGTAGGCGAGGTTGAAGCCGTCGACCAGCAGGAATTTCATCTGGCGCCGACGGGATCAGGCCGGGGCAACGGCCAGGCGCGCGCCGGAGACGGCCTCGGCCAGGTTGCGCGGCTGCGCCTCGGGCTCGCCGCGCTCGTGGTTGAAGCGCATGGAAACCGTCTTCGAGACGCCCCGCTCCTCCATCGTGACGCCGTAGATCGTGCCGGCCGCGGCCACCGTGCGCTTGTTGTGCGTGATGATGATGAACTGCGAGTCCTTGACGAACTTCTTGAGGAGGTCGGTGAAGCGCCCGATGTTCGACTCGTCGAGCGGCGCGTCCAACTCGTCGAGGAGGCAGAAGGGCGAGGGCTTCACGAGGTAGAGCGCGAAGAGGAGCGCGACGGCCGTCAGCGCCCGCTGCCCGCCCGAAAGGAGGCTTATCCCCTTGAGCTTCGTGCCCGGCGGCTGGGCGACAATGTCTATGCCGCACTCGAGGACATCGTCGGCCTGCACGAGTTCGAGCGTGGCGCGGCCGCCGCCGAAAAGCGTCTGGAAGGTGTATTCGAAATTCTTCCGGATCTGGGCGAAGGCCACCTCGAACTGCTGCTGGGAAGTCTGGTTGATCTCGTCGATCGCGCGCAGGAGCTCGGCCTTCGCGCTCGAGAGGTCGCCGCTCTGGGCCCGGAGAAAGTCGTGGCGCTGCTTGAGCTCCGCGTATTCCTCGATCGCGACCAGGTTGACGGCGCCCATGCCCGACAGCCGCTGGCGCAGGGCGTCCACCTCGGCGGAAATCCCGTCCCAATTCGCCGCTTCAAGGGCAGCCAGATCGGCATCAGTCGGCTCCCCTTTCGGCTTCTTCTTTCCACGCCTGCCCTTGGCCTCCACCGGCGCGTTTTCGATTTCCGCTTTCCGCTTTCCGCTTTCTCCCTCCGCACCATCGCTTTCCGCTTTCCGCTTTCCGCTTTCTCCTGCCTCCTCTTCGTCGTCGAGGTCGAGCGCCTGCAGCCCCTCGGGCTCGTCGTCGGCCCGCCAGAGAAGATGCTTCCATTCAAGAGCTGCCACATCGGCCTGGAATTCACGCGCGACCTCGTCGGCGAGGAAGCGGGAGCGCTGGCGGTGCTCGGCGAGCCGGACCTCCTGGGTGCTGAGCTCGCCGTGGGCGGCGTCGGACTCGGCGCGCAGGGAGGCTTGCTCGCCCTCAAGGGAGCCGATCGCCCGTTCGATCCCGACGAGTTCGCCGCGGATCTTCTCGACCTGCTCGTGCGCCACTCCGAACGTGCTCTCCAATTGCGCGGCGCGGGCGCGCCCGGCGGCCGCCTCCCGCTCAAGCTCCGCGGACTGCTCCGCCCAGGTCTCGATCTCCTGCTGGCGCTGAACGAGAAGCTCGCCGAGCTGCTGGCGTCGCTTCTCCATCTCGCCGAGGCCGCGGTCGAGGACCTCGACCTTCTGGCGCCGCTCGGCCAGCTCGAGGCGGGCCTGCGCCAGCCCGTCGCGCTTGGCGTCGCGCTCGAGGCGCGTTTCGGCCAGCCGGGCTTCCAGCCCTGAAATCTTTTCCCGTTGGGCGGCGACCTGCCCCTCGGCCTCGGCCAGTCCCAGCTGGGCCTTCTGCCAGCGCGCCTGCGCCTCGTTGCGGGCGGCCTCCACAGTCTTAAGCTCCTGCTCCATCCGACGCAGCCGGTTCGCCGCGTCATCCGCAGCCTTCTGGGCGCCACGCTGGTCGGCTTGAGCAGCCGCCACGGTCTGGGTCGCCGTCATGAGCTCCACCCGGCGCTGCTCGAGCGCCTGTTCCGCCTCGGCAAGGCGCGCGCCCAGGCCGTCGATCACGGCCTTCTGCCCGTCGTGGCGCTTCTGCTCGTCGGCCAGCGCCCGGGCGGTCTCGCGCAGGTCGATCTCGCGCTGCACGATGCCGTCGCCCCGCTTCTTCTCCGAGCGGTGGCCTCCCGAGACGAGGCCGCGGCGGTCCACGATCTCCCCGCGGCGGGTCGCCACGGCGAGAAAATCGAAATCCGGCCGACCCTTCCAGAACTCCAGGAAGCTGCTCAGGTCGTCGGCGATGTAGCACGTCGCCAGCAGGGCGACCGCGGGATGCTCCGCCTCGGGGTCGCGCAGCGCCACGGTGGCCGGCGCCAGCCCCGGAGGCAGCCCGCCCGCCGCGATGGACGGTTGCCGGAGCTCGGCGATCCGAAGGATGGCCGACCCAATCTGGTCCTTTTCCAACTGGGCGAGGATGCGCTGCGCGGTCCCGACATCGCTGACGCTGATGGCCTCGGCCGCCGAGCCAAGGAGCGCCTCGACCGCGGAACCGTACTCCGGCATGACCTCCAGGCCCCGGGTGAGTGGAATGGCGGCCTGGCCGGCCAGCGCCGCATCGAGGCGTCCCTGCAGAACCGCCTTGGCGCCCTCGCCAAATCCCTCCCAGCGCTCGTGCAGCTGTTGCAGGAGCTTGAGCCGGGCGCCGCGCTGGGCGAGCTGGCGGTCGACGTCCTGGAGGACCCGCTGGGCCTCGCGAAATTCCCGGGTGAGGTCGGCCAGCGCCTGCTGGGCCGCCGTCGTTCCCTCATGGGTGGCGGTCTTCCCCGCCATCGCCTGCTCGAGGCGGGCCACAAGCTCGGCGGCGGCCTGCGCCGTCGCATCCTGCTGCTGGCGGACCTGGACCAGCTCCTGGGCAAGGGCGTCGTACCGGTTCACGCTGGTCTTCTGGTCGACCTCGTAGCCGGAACAGTCGGTCCGCAGCCGCGCCACGGTGCTCTCGATCTGCAGGATCTCGAATTTTGCCTGCTGCAGTTCCTGATCGAGCCGGGCAAGCAGGCCCTCGGCGATCGCGAGCTCGCGGTTCCGCTGCTGAAAGACCGCGTCGGAACTGCCGAGGAGATTGAGCTGGAGCTGCTTGTCCTGCGCCCCGGTGTCCACCTGGGAGGCGACCTCGCGGAGCTGCATCTCGGT
>CAZJNA010000097.1:0-11821 GCA_964547325.1 uncultured Opitutaceae bacterium
CATCGGTCCGCCGACCGACACGGGATTCTATTACGACATCGATCTGGACCACAAGCTGACCCAGGACGACCTCGCCCGGATCGAGGCAGAGATGAAGAAGATCGCCGACGAGAACCAGCCCTTTCTCCGCAAGGAGGTCTCGCGGGAGGAGGCGGCCCAGATCATCGCCTCCCGGGGCCAGGAGCGCTACAAGCTCGGCCGCCTGGCCGACATCCCGGAGGGCGAGAAGATATCCTTTTACCAGAACGGCGAGTTCATGGACCTGTGCGCCGGCACGCATGTCCGCTATTCGAGCAAGCTCAAGGCCTTCAAGCTCACCTCAATAGCCGGCGCCTACCACCGCGGCGACGAGAAGAACAAGCAGCTCCAGCGGATCTACGGCACGGCCTTCCCCACGAAGGAGGAGCTGGCGCAGCACCTCGAGCGCGTCGAGCAGGCCAAGCTCCGCGACCACCGCAAGCTGGGGAAGGAACTGAAGCTTTTCGTCATCGACGACGACGTGGGCCAGGGGCTGATCCTCTGGACCCCCGCGGGTAGCATCCTCAGGCAGGCGCTGCAGGACTTCATCGGGGAGGAGCTCCGCAAGCAGGGCTACCAGCAGGTTTTCACCCCGCACATCGGGAAACTCTCCCTCTACAAGACCTCCGGGCACTTTCCGTACTACAAGGACGCCCAGTTCTCGCCGATCATCGAGAACGAGGCCCTCGCCGGGATCCTCAGGGAAGGCTGCTCCTGCGGCGAGATGATCGCCCGTCTGGACGCCGTCTCAGGCAAGCTGCGCGAGGACATCAACGCCCGCGCCGGCCGGGAGGTCATCTCGGCCGACCGCGTGAAGCCCGACAACCTTCTCCTGGAAGGCTTCCTCCTGAAGCCGATGAACTGCCCGCACCACATCAAGATCTTCGCATCACAGCCGCATTCCTACCGCGAGCTGCCGGTCCGCCTCGCCGAGTTCGGGACGGTCTACCGCTGGGAGCAGTCCGGCGAATTGAACGGCATGACGCGCGTGCGCGGCTTCACCCAGGACGACGCCCACCTCTTCTGCACGGAGGACCAGGTCGCCGCCGAGCTGATCGGCTGCCTCTCCCTCGTCAAGATCGTCCTGACGACCCTTGGCATGAGCGACTACCGCGTTCGGGTGGGCCTTCGCGATCCCGATTCCGGCAAGTACACCGGCGATCCCGCGAACTGGGACAAGGCGGAGGCCGCCTGCCGCGCCGCCGCGCAGACCCTCGGCGTGCCCTTCACCGAGGAGCCCGGCGAAGCCGCATTCTACGGCCCGAAAATCGACTTCGTGGTCAAGGACGTGATCGGGCGCGAATGGCAGCTCGGGACCGTGCAGGTGGATTACAATCTGCCGATCCGTTTCGACCTGAGCTATACCGGCGCGGACAACCAGGCCCACCGCCCGGTCATGATCCACCGCGCGCCGTTCGGATCCATGGAGCGGTTCTGCGGCGTCCTGATCGAGCATTTCGGAGGCGACTTCCCGGCGTGGCTGGCGCCCGAGCAGGTGCGCCTCGTCCCGATCAGCGACAAGGTTCTCGACTACAGCCAGTCCCTCCTCGCGCAGCTCCAGGCGGCCGGGGTGCGCGCCACGCTCGACGAGCACAGCGACAAGCTCGGCGCCAAGATCCGCCGCGCCGAGGTCGAGAAGATCCCCTACACGCTCGTCCTGGGCGCCAAGGAGGCCGAGGCGGGCGCCGTCAGCATCCGCTCGCGCGCGCGCGGCGACGAGGGCGTCCTTCCCTTTTCCCAGTTCCTCGATCGGATCGGGGCCGAGGTCAGGACCCGGGCGCTGCCCGACAGGAAGAAGGCCTGACCCGGGGCTCTCAGATCGCGCTCTCGCCGCGCTCGTCGGTTCGTATCCGCACCGCTTCCTCGAGCGGCACGACGAATATCTTTCCGTCCCCGATCTTTCCGGTCTTCGCGGCCCTGGAGATCGCCTCGAGCGCCTTGCCCGCCATTTCATCGGCGACTGCAATTTCGATCTTAACCTTGGGAAGGAAGTCCACCGTGTACTCGCTTCCGCGGTAGATCTCGGTGTGCCCCTTCTGGCGGCCGAAGCCCTTGACCTCCGTGACGGTCATGCCCTCGATGCCGGCGGCGGCGAGCGCTTCCTTAACTTCTTCAAGCTTGAACGGTTTGATGACGGCGATGATCAGTTTCATGAGAGTGTGTTTGGATCGGTGATGAAGGGGGACGTGCTGTCAGAGGACGTAACCTTCCTCGCCATGCTCGTTGATGTCGAGCCCTTGGGTTTCAACCTCCTGCGACGGACGCAGGCCCATCACGGCCTTCACCAGGTGGCCGAGGACAAAGGTGGCGACGATGCTGAGGGCGAGCGTGATCCCGATCGCCTTCAATTGCTCGGCGTAGAGGCCGCCGTGGGCCACGAGCCGCGCCAGCCCGTTCCGGTGGGCCGCGGGATTGGCGTCCGTGATGTTGGCGTTGACGGCGCCCGTGGCGAGGACGCCGGTCAGGAAGGCGCCCAGGGTGCCGCCGACCGCGTGCACGCCGAAGGTGTCGAGGGCGTCGTCGTAGCCGAACCATCCCTTGAACTTGGTGACGAAGAAGTACGGGACGATGGCCGCGAATATCCCGATCGCGACGGCCCCGTTGGCGCCGACAAAACCGGTCGCCGGCGTGATGACGACGAGGCCGGCGACCGCGCCGGAGCAGAATCCGAGTATCGAGGCATGGCCCCGGGTCACCCGCTCGATCATGCCCCAGGTGAAGCAGGCCACCGAGGTCGCCAGCGTGGTCGTCATGAAGGCGTTGGCCGCGATTCCGTCGGCGGCCACGGCCGAGCCGGCGTTGAATCCGTACCAGCCCACCCAGAGCATGCATGTGCCGACCATGCAGAGCACCATGCTGTGAGGCGTCATCTTGTTCTTTCCAAAGCCGAACCGCGGGCCGAGGATCATGCAGAGGATGAGGGCGGACCAGCCGGAACTCATGTGGACGACCGTGCCGCCCGCGAAATCGATCGCGGTGATCCGCGCCGCCTCATTCCAAACGCCGTTCATGAGGCCGGTCGCGCCCCACACCATGTGGGCCAGGGGAAAATACACGACGAGCATCCACAGGGCCGTGAAGAGCAGGATAGCATTGTACTTCATGCGCTCGGCGACGGCGCCGACGATCAGGGAGGGCGTTATGATGGCGAACATCAGCTGGTACATCGCGAACACGTTCTGGGACACCCAGAACGCATAGTCGGTGTTCGGAGCCGAGGTCACGCCCCTCAGCATGAAGAATTCGCTGCCGCCGATGAACGGGGAGTTGAAGCTCTTCCCGAAGACCAGGCTGTAGCCCACGGCCCACCAGAGAATGGTCACCATGCCGGCTATCCCGAGGCATTGCCCCAGGACGGACAGGACGTTCTTCTTCTGCACCAGGCCGCCGTAAAAGAGCGCCAGGCCGGGCAGCGTCATGAAGAGCACCAGGGCCGCGCTGGTCATCATCCAGGCATTGTGGCCGGGGCCGGGCACCCCCGCCAGGGCCTTCCCCGGATCCCCGTTCGTCACATAGGCCTCGAGGGCGGCAAGCCGCTCGTCGACGGTCGGCCGGGGAGCCGCCTGGGCAAATGCCGGACTGCATACCGTGAACGCGAATGCAACGCAGGCGAGTAGCGGAAAAATCCGCGCATGAAGGGGTTTCATGCTAGCGACAGCTAGCATGAGCTAACCCAATGTCATTCCTTTATTTTAGACCGCGGCGTCGCCGCGCTCGTCGGTCCGGATCCGGACGACCTCGTCGAGGGGAAGGACGAACACCTTGCCGTCGCCGATCTTTCCGGTCTTCGCCGACTTGACGATCGCCTCGACCGCCTTGCCCGCCATGTCGTCGGTCACAGCGATCTCGATCTTAACCTTGGGCAGGAAATCCACCGTGTATTCGCTTCCCCGGTAAATCTCGGTGTGACCCTTCTGCCTTCCAAAGCCCTTCACCTCCGACACGGTCATTCCCTCGATTCCGGATTCGGCGAGGGCCTCCTTAACCTCTTCAAGCTTAAAGGGCTTAATTACGGCAATGATAAGTTTCATGGGGTTTGATTTGGTGCGAGGCGCCGGATCGGCGTCGCCCAAAGGGTAGCAAACCCTGTGCCAAGGCACCCCCCTTCCCTACTCCGGCATGACCGTCTGCAGGTGAAGCTCCTTCAGCTGCCGGGGCGTCACCGCCGTTGGGCTGCCGGCCATGAGATCCTGACCCTTCTGGGTCTTCGGGAAGGCTATCACGTCCCGGATGCTGGTCGTGCCGCACAGGAGGGCGGCGATCCGATCGAGCCCGAAGGCGATGCCCCCGTGCGGCGGCGCCCCGAAGGTGAACGCCTTGAGCATGTAGCCGAACCGGCTCTCGACGACGTCCGCGGGAATCTTGAGCACCTCCTCGAAAACCTTCTTCTGAAGCGCGGGCTGGTGGATCCGGATCGACCCGCCGCCGAGCTCCATTCCGTTCAGGACGACATCGTAGTGCTGACCGCGGACCTTCTCGGGAGCCGAATCGAGCAAAGGGACGTCCTCGGGGACCGGCGCTGTGAACGGATGGTGGGTCGCCAGATGGCGTTTTTCCGCCTCGTCATAGGTCATCAGCGGGAAATCGACGACCCAGAGGAACTTCCAGTCGTCCGGCCGGAGCGACATCTTGCCGCGCTTCTGCAGGAGGGCCGCGGCCTCGAGCCGTATCCGGCCGAGGATCGAGCAGGCCTTCTCCCAGGGAGCCGCCGCGAAAAAGACCACGTCGCCCTCGGCCAGGCCGAGATGCCCGGCCACCGCGGCTTTTTCGGCCTCGGAGAAAAACTTGACGATCGGCGACTTCCATTCGCCGCCCTCGACCTTGATGAAGGCGAGCCCCTTGGCACCGAGGGACTTGGCGACGTCCTCCAGGTTCTTGAGCTCTCCCTGCGAAAGGTCCGCCAACCCCTTCGCGTTGATCGCCTTGATCACGCCTCCCGAGGCCACCGTGCCCTGGAAGACCTTGAACGCCGAACTCCGGAAGGTCTCGCTCAGGTCGGAAAGCTCCATGCCGAAGCGGACGTCCGGCTTGTCCACGCCATACCGGTTCATCGCCTCGGAAAACGACAGGCGAGGAAAAGGCGTCGGGACGTCGGTCCCGAGGACGTCCTTCCAGACCTTCTTAAGCATCCCCTCGAAGAGGGCGTAGATGTCCTCGCGCGTGACGAAGGAGGCCTCCACGTCCACCTGGGTGAACTCCATCTGCCGGTCCGAGCGGAGATCCTCGTCGCGGAAACAGCGGGCGATCTGAAAATACCGCTCCACCCCGGCCACCATCAGGATCTGCTTGAACTGCTGCGGCGACTGCGAGAGGGCGTAGAACTGCCCCGGGTGGATCCGCGAGGGAACGAGGTATTCCCGGGCGCCTTCCGGGGTGCTCTTGAAGAGGGCCGGGGTCTCCACCTCGATGAATTCCTGCGCGTCGAAGTAATCGCGGATCGCCTTGGCCGCCTGATGGCGAACCCGGAGGTTCCGCCGCATTTTCGGGCGCCTGAGGTCGAGGTAGCGGTAGGTGAGCCGCAGGTCCTCGTTGACCTTGTCGCCGCCGGCATCATCCAGCGGAAAAGGGGGCGTTTCGGAAACGTTGAGGACATCGAGCGCCGTGGCGTCGATCTCGATCTCGCCGGTCGGAAGCGAGGCGTTCACGGTCCCCTGCGGGCGCTCGACGACCACGCCGGCGATCGCGATCACGGACTCCGGCTTAAGCTGCGCCGCCTGGGCCCCCAGCCCGGCGTTGCCGCGCGGATCGAACTTGACCTGCGTGATGCCCTTGCGGTCCCGCAAATCGATGAAATTGATGCCACCATGGTCGCGGACCGAGTCCACCCAGCCGGCCAGGGCAACGGTGGCGCCGAGCTCGGCCTTCGTGAGTTGTGCGCAGTGATGGGTTCGCAGCATGGGGATAGGAAAGTATGCGATAGGAGATTAATGCAGTTTTGTCACGCCAAGGCGCGGGCCCTCAGCCTCGGGGCTTGGTCACTTCCACGAAAGCAGTGAGCAGCGCACGATCCTTGTTGTAGCACCAGTTCTCGCGCCTGAAGTCCGGCGGACGCCGCTCCGAGGTCACGGGATAAGGCGCGAAGAGCCGCTCCAGCTCGCTTTCCGTGAAGTAACGCACCCCGTGTCCGTAGGGCTTTCCGCTCTCGGCGCAATCGGTCGTCAGGAGGAGGCGCCCGCCGGGGGCCAGGCAGCGGTACATCGCGGCCAGCGCCTTCTCGACCGCCGGAACGTGCTCGATGACGGAAACACTGGTGATCAGGTCAAAGGTCCCGTCGGCGTACGGCATGTTCGTGACGTCCAGCGAGCGCACCTCGAGGTTCCCCGCGCCGCGCCTCATGACGCGGCACCAGAGAAAATAGGGCGCCTCGGAGGGCTTGAGCGGAAGGAGCCCGATCCGGCGCATCAGGCTCTTCTGCAGGCGGGCACGCGTGAGATCGGAAACCACGACGCGGCTCCCCAGTCGGGCGAGCCACAGGCCGAGGTACGTGTTGAAGGAGCCGGTGTCGAGGACCCGGCCGAGCGGTGCCGTGCCCGATGCCGCCGGGAACGCGGGCAGCCTCTGCAGGACCTGGTCGAGCTCCCAGTCGCGCTGACGGATGGGATAGGAGAAACCCGGACCGACCCTTTCGCGGACAAAGGCGTCATAGGCGGCCATCCGCGCGCGAAAGCCGTCGCCCAGCTCACCCGCCTCGAAATATTTCATGAGGAGAGGATCAGGCTCTGCCCCGTCATTTCCACCGGCTTCGGCAGATTCATCAGTTGGAGGATCGTCGGAGCGATGTCCGCGAGCCGCCCCCCCTCGCGCATCTTCGTCCGGCCCGCGGCGAATCCCTCGCCCACGACGAACACCTCGACCAAGTTGAGCGTGTGCTGGGTGTGCGGGACGTTGTGCACGGGGTCCCACATCTGCTCGCAGTTGCCGTGGTCGGCGCAGATGACAGCCATGCCTTCCTTCCGGGCGAGGGCGTCCAGGAGGATGTCCACCCCGCGATCCGTCGCCTCGACCGCCTTGACCGCCGCCTCAAGGGATCCCGTATGCCCGACCATGTCGGGATTCGCAAAATTGACGACGATCAGCCCGTATTTTCCGGACAGGATCGCCTCCCTCGCGACCCGGGTCACCTCGACCGAGGACATCTCCGGCATTTCGTCGTAGGTGGCCACCTTGGGGCTCGGCGGACAGGCGCGCTCCTCGCCCGGAAAGGGCTCCCCGCGGTAGTTGTTGAAGAAAAAGGTCACGTGGGGGTTCTTCTCCGTCTCCGCGCAGCGGAACTGGGAGATCCCCGCCTCGCTGACGACCTCGCCCAGGATGTGCTTCAGCTTCTCCGGCTTGGGAAGGATGACGTGGACCGGCAGGCCCTCCTCGTAGGCGGTCATCGTTGCGTAGTAGAGGTCGAGCTTCTTTCCGCGGTCGAACTCCTTGAAGCCGTCGATCACGAAGGCCTTCGTGATTTCCCGGGGGCGGTCGCCCCGGTAGTTGTAAAACACCACCGAGTCGCCGTCGGCGATCGACGCGAGCGGCCTTCCATCGGCGCCGACGACCCACGTCGGGACGATGAACTCGTCGCCCTTCTGGGAGGAATTGAAGGGCTTGTCGTAGTAGGCCTGCACGGCCGCCTCGGCGCTCGGCGCCGTGGCCTCGGCCTTTTTTCCCGTCAGCATCGCATAGGCCTTGTTAACGCGGTCCCAGCGGTTGTCGCGGTCCATGGCCCAGAACCGCCCGCACACCGTGGCGATGGCTCCCATCCCGATCTTCCGGCACTGCTCATCGACCTGGCGGACGTAGCCGAGCCCGCTCGCAGGCGGCGTGTCCCGCCCGTCCGTGAAGGCGTGGATGAAGACCTGGCCGGCCTCGAGCCCGTCGGCCTTCGCCTGGCGCAGCAGCCCGTAGAGATGCTCGAGCATGCCGTGGACGCCCGCGTCCGAGACGATGCCCATGAGGTGCAGCCGCGAGCGCCGGCTCTTCACGCGGTCAACGGCGGCCCGCCAGACCGGGTTGCCCGCGATGAGGCCCTCGGCGAAAAGCTTGTTCAGGCGGACGAGCTCCTGGTCCACGATCCGGCCCGCGCCGATGTTCTCATGCCCGACCTCGCTGTTGCCCATGATCCCGTCGGGCAGGCCGACGTCGAGGCCGGAGGCCTTGATCAGGGTGTGCGGGTACTGCGCGTGCAGCCGGTCGTCGCACGGCTTCCTTGCCAGCACGACGGCGTTGAACTTGTCCTGGGTCGGGTCCGGGTTCTTGCCCCAGCCGTCGCGGATGACCAGGAGGACGGGCTTGCGCGCATTGTTCATCAGAAATGGGAAACGGGGCCGATTTAAGGTAACAGGAAAGAAAGGTTAAAGGCCTTTCCGGAATTATTTTCTTCCACCGACGAATTTTGGCCCTCAGCTTGCTGACCAGTCAGCTTCTCGATGACACTCATCATCAGGGATCAGCTCGTGAATCCACCCACGTGGTTCGCCTCCTTCCGCGACCTGACGCTGTACTGCCACATCTTCCTTCGCGACGATGTGGTGATCGAGTCAGACGACATCGACACCTATTACAGGTGGATCAAGCCGCGCGGCGGCATGGACTTCATCGAGGACTTCGTGCGGCCCGGCGAGGAGGACGGCCTGCACCTCGATACCGAGCGTAACTACCCGCGCACCGTCGTGACCGACCGGATCGCTCCTGAAAACGTGCACCGGCTGATCCACCACATCCGCGCCTGGCGCGGGGCGGCGTAGGCGGAGGCATCGTCCGGCTGCGCGCGGGGACGGCGAATTTCCGGTTTTCGCTTTCCGCCTTCCGCTTTCCGCTTTCTCATCCTGCATGCCCAAACGTGCCGTGCTGCTGGTGAACTTGGGATCCCCGGACTCCACGTCGATCCCCGACGTGCGCCGCTACCTGCGCGAATTCCTCGGCGACGAACGCGTGCTCGACATGGCGGCCCCGCTGCGCTGGCTCCTTCTGGAAGGCGTCATCCTCCGCAAGCGTCCGAAGGAGACAGCCCATGCTTATGCGTCCATCTGGACGTCGGAGGGTTCCCCGCTGCTCGCAACCTCGCGGAGGGTGCAGAGGAAACTCGCGGTCGTCCTCGGGCCGGAGACGCCCGTCTACCTGGCCATGCGCTATGGCCAACCCTCGATAAGCGGAATCGTCGGGCAGATGGCCGCGGACGGGATCGATGAAGCCCTGCTCCTTCCCCAGTATCCCCACTTCGCGATGTCGTCCTGGGAAACGGTGACGGCCAAGGTCGATGCCGAGGTCGCGCGGCGCGCGCCCCGCCTCAAGGTCACCTGCATCAGGCCGTTTTACGCAGACGCCGACTACATCGAGGCGCTCTGCGCCGTGTCGGCGCACCACGTGGCCAAGCCCCACGACCACCTGCTCTTCAGCTACCACGGCCTGCCCGCGCGCCACATGAGAAAGGCCGATCCGACCGGCCGCCACTGCCTGGCCTCGCCGGATTGCTGCACCACGCCTTCGCCCGCTCACGCGACCTGCTACCGGGCGCAGATATTCGCCACCACCCGGGCCTTCGCGGAGCGCGCCCGGCTCGAGCCTGGAAAATACTCGGTGTCGTTTCAGTCGCGTCTGGCCGGGGAGCCCTGGCTCGAACCGTACACAGACGTGGAGTTCCAGCGGCTGGCCGCAACCGGGATCAGGCGCCTGCTCGTGATCTGCCCGGCGTTCGTGACCGACTGCCTGGAGACCCTGGAGGAAATCTCCGTCCGCGGCCGCGAGACCTTCCTCTCAGCCGGGGGCGAATCGTTCGAGCAGATTCCCTGCCTCAACGACCAGCAGCCCTACATCGACTTCCTCGCCGGCCGGGCGAGGAGGTGGCTCAGCGCTTAAGGTTGAGGACGATAAAGTAAATCGCTGTGAGGGTGAGCCCGGCAAGGCTCAGACCAAATTTCATCATGCTATTGAGCAGGCGCTTTTCCATCTCGGAAACATCGAGTCTCAACTGCGTGATTCCAACATCGAAGCTGGCTTTTGTCACATAGTTGCGCAGATCCAGCCTCTCATCAAGTCCGGGCACCGTGACCAAATTAGATCCCTTGATTTCTCCTTCGATGGCCTGAGCCAGGGCCCTCGCCTGTTTCGGCGAAAAATCCGCGGCTTCCAGGATTCCGAGTGTGCTCGCCTGCATGCTAATAGTGTGGGTTGGGTTGAGGTTGCGGTCAACCGGTATGATAGCAACCCGCGCCACGGGCCTATTCCCTCCACGTGAAGGCGTGGCAGAGGGCGACGCCGGCCGCATCCGCCTCGTCCGGCGCCAGGACCCTGCCGTGGCCCAGCATCGCCATCACCGTCCGGGCCATCTGCTCCTTGCTCGCCCTGCCGGCCCCCACGACGGCCTGTTTGACCCGCAGCGGCGCATATTCGAAAACGGTAAGGCCGCCCAGGGCGGCGGCCGCCATCGCGGCGCCACGAGCCGCGCCGAGGATCTGCGCCGTCTGGAAATTCTGGACGTAGATCGTCTGTTCGATGGCCACGTGCCGCACCGTCCCCAGAGCGAGCGCCGCCGCCACCTCGCGGTGGATCTCGCCCAGCGCCTCGGCCATCGGCCGGCGCGCGGCCACCTTCACGGTCCGGCAATGCAGCAGGACGGGGGCCCGCCCAGGCGCGAATTCAACGAGAGCGAGCCCGGTGCCGCGAAGCGAGGGATCGATCCCAAGAACGCATCCGCGGAATGCAGGGCGGCTCAGGGTGAACGCGCTGCCGCCGGCCGCGGAGCGCGCGGGCATGGGCCGTCCCTCGAGCTTCGCTTTCCACATCTCCCTGACGGACATTCGGGACACAGCCCACTCCCGTAAAAATTTCTGTCGCGGGCAAGCGCTCATCCTCCTTTACTGCGCGGAATGACCTTCGACGACTCGCTCGCCGAGACCACGCGGACCCTGCAGGCGCTGACGGAAATCCGCCCGGCGATCGACCGGGCGGGCCAGCTGATCCTGGAGACCCTGCGCGGCGGCGGGAAGCTTCTCGTCGGCGGAAACGGCGGCAGCGCGGCCGAGGCCGGGCATTTCGCGACAGAGCTCGTCGGCCGCTACGCCAAAACCCGGAGGCCCCTGCCCGCGGTCGCCCTCTCCTCGGACAGCGCACTCCTCTCCTGCATCGGCAACGACTTTGGCTTCGAGCAGATTCTGGCCCGCCAGGTGACGGCCCTCGCAAAACCCGGCGACCTGGTCGTCGTCCTCACCTCCAGCGGCAATTCGCCGAACGTCGTGGCCGCTCTCAACGAGGCCAGAAAGCTCGGCGTCTCCAGCCTCGCCTTCCTCGGCCGCGGCGGCGGCGCAGCCAGGGGACTCGCGACCTGCGAACTCGTCGTCCCGGGAAAAAGCGGCGCCGCCGCCCAGGAGGCGCACCTCTTTCTGATCCACCACTTCTGCGAATTGATTGATACCGCTTTTTGACATGGAAACCCCCGTTTTTCTGACCGAACTCCTCCACGCGCGCTCGCCCTCGGGCTTCGAGACGGAGGCCCAGGCTGTCTGGGACCGCCACGTGAAGCCCGCGGCCGACGAGTACCGCAACGATGCCCTCGGCAACCGCCTGGCGACGCTCAATCCCGGCGGCGATCCCGTCCTCATGCTCGCGGGCCACATCGACGAGCTCGGGCTGATGATCACCTTCGTCAACAAGGACGGCTTCCTCTATTTCGAGACGATCGGCGGCCACGACCGCACCGTTATTTCCGGCCGCCGGGTGATCATCCAGACGGCGGGCGGCACGGTCAAGGGCGTCACCGGCAAGCGAGCGATCCACCTCATGGACGAGGCCGACCGGAAGAAGGTCCCCGAGATTCACGAGA
>CAZJNA010000098.1:0-11609 GCA_964547325.1 uncultured Opitutaceae bacterium
CGTAGATTTCGATCGAGAAAAGATTTTTCCATTCGGTGCAGCTCACATGGAGCCACGCGGTCTGTCCCGCCGCCGTGCGGAGGCTGAGGAACGCGTTGTCGTCAACCTTCATGTCCCAGAAATACGTGGCCGCGTGGCCGGCGACATACGGAAACTCACCGAAAAACCAGCCGGCTAGATCGATCAGGTGGACGCCCTGGTCTATCAGTTCCCCGCCGCCCGAGAGCTTTGGATCGGCGCGCCACTCGCGATCGTAGCCTTTCCTGCCGCCGTGGCCGTAGCGGCCGCGCATGAACATCAGGGGACCCAGGACTCCGCTGTCGATGAGTTCCCGGGCCTTCTGAAGGGAAGGGTGGTACCGGTGGTTGTAGCCGAGCCGCACGCGTACCCCCGTCTTTTTTGCCGCTTCCGCTATCCTTTCCAGCTGGGCCGCGCACAGGGCGCCCGGCTTTTCGACCAGGACGTGCTTGCCCGCCTGGACGGCCTCGAGCGCGATAGGCGCCAGGGCGGCGTTTAGCGTGCTCACGATGACGGCGTCCAGCTTTGGATCGGCCAGGGCGATCTTGTAGTCGGTCAGGGCGCGGCATCCCGGCACAGACTGGGCCAGCGCGGCGCCCCGGGCCGGATCGAGGTCACACGCATAGGCGAGTTCAATCCCCGCCAGGGCGGCGGCCCGCTTCTTGCCGATGAGCCCGCAGCCGATGATTGCAAAACGAAGTTGAGGCTGGTCGCCCATGATGCAGACCCTTTACTGCGTGGGGATGCCCAAGCAAGAACGGATTCTCGGCGGAGGTTCGCGCAGCCGCTGGGAAGCCGCGGGCATCGCCCTGATCGTTTCCTCCGTAGTCTGGTTTTACGGCTATCTGGCCACGAGCCACAGTCTCACCCCGTTCACGTTCGGGAAGGAGCCGACCGACTACTACCATTACCTGGTCGACGGATTTCTTCACGGCCAACTGTCGCTGAGGGTCAAGCCGCCCCCCGGTCTCGCGGCGCTCCCTGACCAGTATGATCCTTCGGCCCGCATGAGGATAGACCAGCCTGGCTGGGCTGATATGACCTATTTCAAGGGGCGGTATTATCTCTATTTCGGAGCGGCGCCGGCAATCACCCTGTTCCTTCCGTTCAAAGTGCTGACCGGGCTGTATTTCCCCGAATCCCTTGCCTGCGTGGTTTTTTGCGCCGGGGGATATATTGCCAGCCTGACGCTCTTTCTCGCGATGCGGCGGCGCCATTTCCCAGAATGTTCGACTGGAATCGTCTGGCTCGGGACACTCATGCTCGGAATGGGCAATTTCTGCGTCGTGATGCTAACCCGGGCGCAATTCTACGAGGTTCCCATCTCGGGCGCCTATTGCTTCTCTTCATGCGCGCTCCTGCTGCTATATTACGCGCTGTCCCACGGACGCCGAAGACGGGCATGCTTGTGGCTGGCAAGCGCAGCGTTCGGCCTGGCAGTAGCCTCGCGACCGAACTTTGTCCTGGCCTCCGTCGTTTTGGGGGTTGCGTGGCTTTGCCTCTGGCGCGAGCGGGCCGGGACCCAGCCAAAAAACCGGCGCCGGGAGCTGGCTTGGGACGCCGCAGCTCTTGCATTGCCCCTGGCGGGCATAATCGCGGGGCTGCTCATCTACAACTTCGAGCGATTCGACTCGCCGTTTAACTTTGGCCAGAAGATTCAGCTATCCGGTTCGGACCAGATGCACATGTCGCTTCTGGCATGGCAGGTCATTCCGACAAATCTCTACTATTACTTTTGGGCTCCTGCCCAATTCGGCCGGTTCTTCCCTTTTGTCGACATAGTCCGCCCCTATTCCGGAACGCCGAAGGTTTACTACGGCGTCGAGGATCCCTTCGGCATCCTGACCAACATGCCCTGCTTCTGGCTGGCCCTGGCGGCGCCGGCCGCATGGCTCGTCTATTTTCGGCGGCGGCGCGCGATTGGATGGATGTTGGTTCTCTGCGGGGCTTGCTTTGCGCCGGTCTGCATCTTCGAACTCTTTTTTGTCTCGGCAACCAATCGCTACATGGTCGATTTTTTGCCGCCTCTGCTCCTGGTTTCGTCGGCGGGTCTGCTCATGGCGGGAACCGTTCCCGAGGACAATCCTCTGTGTCGTCGCCTTTTGGGAGGCTTCGTGGCTGTGCTGATTGTCTACACGGCGTTCTTCAACGCCATGGCAGCGTTCCAGCACAATGGGCTCTTCCGACATCACCAGCCCGCGGCCTACGACCGGATCGCCTCCTGGTTTAATTACCCCGTCGGTTCCTGGGAGCTGCTGACGCACCATCCCTATGGCCCCGTCGAAATGACAGTAAGATTGCCGTCCAACGCGCTGGGCAGCACCCAGCCGTTGGTTGTTACTGGAAGGGGCGCGCACGCCGATTTCGCGTACATCTATTACACGGATAGCGGCAGCGCCCAGCTCGGATTCAGCCATCTGGGCGATCCTGCTCCGGTGATGAGCCAGCCCATCGCCCTCGACTACGGCGTCCCTCACCGGATTTCCATTTCGATGGGCTCGCTCTATCCCCCGTCCACGCATCCCTATTTTGCGCATTGGAAAGACCCGGCCGTCCGCGCAGCAAAGCAAACGCTCCGGCTTGCGGTCGACGGCGTACCCTACCTTGAGACTGCGGAACCCTTCTATGAGGCGTCGCCCGGAGTTGTCGCCTTTGGCGAGAATCCGATATCCGACTACGCGGGTCGAAAGTTCACCGGGGACATTCTCGATATCCAGCGTCGGGAGCCGTCGCCGCCCGCGCCCCTTTTTGCCGGCGGCGGTCTTGTCCGGATGGCGTTTGTCCTGCCCGAGGGGAAGGCCGGGCGCCGGGAGCCGCTCCTGGAAACGGGCAACGGCGGCGCAGGCGACCTCCTGCTCATATCCTATGAGGACGATACGCATGCGCGCCTCGGGTTTCAGCACGCCGGCTCCGAGCTGATCCTGAGCGAGCCGCTGGCCGTCGTTCCCGGCCGGATTCAGCTCCTGGAGGCCAGCCTCGGCTCGTTCTACCCGGCAACGCCCGATGCGGGCGACCTTGCGCGCGCGCTCATCGTCCGGTTCAACGGGCGCCTCGTCTGGGCTCAGGAGGAGAAATTCCATCCGGCTTCCCCGGTGGCGATCGGGAAGAATGCCCTGACGGGCGACGTCTGCGGCCCCTCGTTTACCGGAAAGCTCGTTGCGATCCAGCCGATGCAGCCGCTGGTTGCTGCAAGTTCTTCGGCGCCTTTTGCCTTCGATCCCTACTGGGTTGAGCGGGGGCCCGGGGGCGACTATGGCGCACTGCGCCTGCATCTCGAATTGCCGTCCGGACGGGCGGGCCAGTTCGAACCGCTCCTGGTGAGTGGTCCGTCCGTTTCTCAGGCGGATTATGTATGGATACAATATCTCGACTCCGCTCGAATCCAGATCGGCTACGAGCATACGAGCGGCGGGGGTCCGCTGAGCGGCGCAATACCGGTGGATTACTCCCGCTTCCACGTGATCGAGATCGGCGTGCCGCCACTCTATCCTCCGCTGGACAGCGCCTATTTTTCCAATTGGCCCCTTCTTTCGGCCTTCGCGAGCAAGAGCCGCGCGCGGGTTCTGGTCGATGGGCAGGTCCGCATGGACGCCGGGGTGAAGGGCTACGAGTCGACCCCGGCACAGGCGGCGGTTGGGGAGAACCGCCTCTCTACGACCTTTGGGCGAAAGTTTACCGGCAGGATCTTTGCAGTTGAGCGGGAGACCCGGACGCCTCCGCCTGGATTTGGCGACGGAACCGGTTCGCTCGATATGCATGTGACTTGGCCGGAGGCCCTGGCCGCAGGGGGCAGGGAAGCGCTCCTTTCCACGGGCGGCAAAGGCTCCCGGGACGTCCTGTTTGTGAGCTATGAGCAGGGTGGGACCGCGCGCCTGGTCGTGCGCAGCCATGGCGGGAAGCTTGTATCAGGCTCGTCTTTTCCCGTTTCCGCCGGGGGTGGGGCTGACCTGAAGATTTCATGGGGCGGCCTTTTACCGGAATCGCTCCGATCAACGGCGCTCGGGGCCGACGAGTGGCGTCGCCGGCAGCATTCTTTCGTCGTCGAAGTGAATGGCGCACCGGGCTTGAGCGGCGAGAACGACTTTCTCTTTTTCAGCCCGCAGGTGGTTGGGGTCGGGTCCGACGGCGTCCCGGCTGACGCGTTTTCGGGGTCGATCCGCGTGGCTGCCCTTCGTTCTCCAGCTCCATGAAGGAGATCCCACATGCATTGCCGCGAGACGGGCGGCGCAATCTAACCGAGGCCATTGGGCTTGCGATCATTGCGGCGGTCATCGTCTGGGCTTACGCCTATCTCTCCACAAGCAGACTCGGCCTGCTCTTCCGATTCCCTGGGCCGGACAGCCAGGAATATTATCATTATCTCACGGAAGGGTTCGTCCACGGCCACTTGGCGATGAACGTGGACCCCCCGCCGGCGCTGGCCGCGCTGCCCAATCCGTACGATCTGGCCGCGAGGACGCGCATCGGGGAATTGGGCCTGCACGACGTCTCCTACTACAAGGGCCGTTACTACCTGTATTTTGGGCCCGCGCCCGCGCTCGTGCTGTTCCTTCCCTTTCGGCTGCTGACCGGGCATCACTTTCCGTCCGACCTCGCGGCGGTTCTTTTTTGCGCGGGGGGCTATTTGTCCTCGCTGGGCTTGTTCCTTGGATTTCGCCGGAGGTATTTTCCGGATTGCGGAACGGGTATCGTCTGGCTGGCCGCTGTCATGTTCGGGCTTGGCAATTTCTGCCTCGTCATGCTGATGCGCAACAGCGTCTGGGAACTGCCGATCTCGAGCGCCTATTGCTTCTCCTGCCTCGGATACTGGCTTCTGTTCAATGCCTTCGAGGCCACGACGCGCCGGGCCCCCCGCCTCGCGCTGGCCGGCGCGGCCTTCGGGCTGGCGGTCGCATCGCGCCCGCATTTCGTGTTTTGCGGCGCGGTCGTCTGCGCCCTCTGGATCTGGGATTGGCGGTCCCGCCCACGCGGCGCCGGCGAGCGCGACCGGGGGCTGTTTCTGCGCGAGACGACGGCGCTTTTCCTTCCCCTCGGCCTGGCGGTGGCGGGACTGCTGCTCTACAACACCCTTCGCTTCGACAATCCGCTCGAATTCGGGCAGAAATACATGCTGGCCGGGATCGATCAGTCGCACCTGCGGATGCTGGGCCCGAGATTCGTCCCGATAAATTTCTATTACGAGTTTCTCGCTCCGGCACAGTTCCAAAGGTACTTCCCGTTTGTCGATGTCGTCCGAAGCTATCCCGGGATCCGGCCGGAGGGGTATTTTGGCTTCGAGGATCCTTACGGGCTTCTCAGCAACATGCCGATCTCCTGGCTGGCAATGGGCGTGCCGGTGATCTGGGGCATTCGTTTTCGAGACAACCGAACCCTCGGGTCCTGGATCCGGCTCTTCGGTCTCTGCTTTGCCGCCCTCAGCCTTGCGGTCCTGTGCTTCCCGGGGGCCGCCAATCGGTACATGGTCGATTTTATCCCGACTCTGGAATTCGTGGCGGGCCTGGGCCTGCTCATGATCGGGTCCTTGCGCGGCGGTTCCGCGGGCTGGCGAAAACTCCTGCAATCAGCCGGAGTCGCAATCGTCGCCTACACGGCGCTATTCAACGTCTTCGCCGCCTTCGCCCACAACGGCATGTTCGAGGCGCACCGTTCGCGCGCCTACCACGCGCTTCAGGATTGGTTCGACCGGCCCGTGTTTCTGTGGGAAAAATGGCGTTCGGAGCCCTATGGTCCGCTCGAGATGACTGTCCGGCTTGCGCAGGGAAAGCCGGGCCGGGTGGAGCCGCTCCTGGTGACCGGCGTCTCCTACCGGTCCGACTATACCTACATCTATTACGACCCGGACGGCTTGAACATCCGGCTTGGCTATACCCGCACGAATCATGAGCAGCAGCTTTCCCAGCCGATACCGGTGGATTTCAACGTGCCGCACCGGATCGGAATCGAGTCCGGCGCGCTCTACCCGCGCAAGGGCCATCCCTATTTCGCGGGCTGGGCGCCTGCCCGGGTCGAAGCCGCGAAGCGGACGCTTCAGGTTTCATTCGACGGAGTGCCCTACCTCGAGGGGACCCACGAATTCTTCGAGACGACGCCGGGATTTCTCTCGATCGGGAGAAACGGCCTCTCGGCCTACACGGCGCCGAGGTTCTCGGGCGCCGTCCTTTCCGCGCGGCGCGGCAGCCTCGCGCCAAGCACCCTGCCGCTTTCTGAAAATAAATTCTTTCGCGCGGCCTTCGTGCTTCCGCAGGGAGCATCGGGCCGCCGCGAACCCCTCATTTCCACGGGGTCCTTCGGGGCGGGCGACCTGATTTTCATCGCATACGACGACGACACCCACATTCGCCTGGGCTTTCATCATTCGGGCAGCGCGCCGATCTGGGGCGAGCCGTTGTCCGTCGCGCCCGGCCAGGTTCAAATTCTGGACGGAAGCATGGGCTCGTTCTTCTCCCATCCGCGGAATGCGGAGGAGAGGCAGATGGGCGGCGTGCTGTTCATCAGGTTCAACGGCAGGGTAGTTTGGGCCGAGCCGCGCAGCTTCCATCCCGCGGGAAATCCGGTCGCCTCGTTTGGGGTCAATTCATGGAGGAGCGACGCCTGTGCCGCGTCATTCTCCGGCAGGATCTTGGCGGTCCAGCCGACGGATTCGGTCATGCCGGATGCGCCGTCAAAGCACTTCATCTTCGCGCCCTATTGGCTGGAGGCCGGAGGAAAGGCAGGCTACGGCCCCCTGCGGCTCAATGTCGTCCTTCCCCGGAACCGGGCGGGCAAATTTGAGCCGCTGCTTGTCAGCGGCCCTTCCGTCTCCCAGGCGGACTATCTTTGGATACGCTACCAGGAGGACGGCGCCAGCGTCATCATCGGGTATGAGCACACCAGCGGCGGCGGCCCCAACAGCGGAGCCTTCCCGCTCGATCCGGCGCGGCCGCATGTGATCGAGATGGAGTTGCCGTCGCTCTATCCGCCTCAGGGAGATGCTTACTTCGGAGGCCTTTCGCTGCTTTCGATGGTGTCTAAGAAAGGCCGCGTGCGGATAAGCGTCGACGGCGTTGTCCGGATCGACGCTCCCGCGAAAGCCTATGAATCGACCCCGGAGCAGGCGACACCCGGGGAGAACCGCCTTTCCGACACCTTCGGCCGCAAATTCAGCGGGCGGGTGGCGCGCGTCGAGCGGGCAACCCACGCGCTGCCGGCCGGTTTTTTGGAGCGGGCCGGTCCCATCGAGCTGGACCTGGTGTGGCCGGATACGATCCCCGTCGGAAAGAGCGAGGTCCTGTTGGCGAGCGGCGACGAGACCGGGCGGGACAGCCTGCTTGTCAGTTACCAGGATTTGGACCACGTCCGGTTCCTATTTCGCGATCACCTAGGCGCCACCCGATCGAGCCCGTTGTTGCAGGCTGGCCCGGCTCGGCAGACGGTCCTCAGAATCGGTTGGGGCGGCTTCTACCCGGATTCAACCCGTTCCGGCGGAGTCCCGGCCGACGAGTGGGCCCGCCGCCAGCGGGCGTACTCTGTGCAGCAGGATGGCACGCCCATTCTCAGCGGGGAGGCCGGCTTTTTTATGGGCGATCCCCAGAGCCTGAGCCTCGGCCAGGCAGCGGATGGCGGCGACCCCTTTTCCGGTTCGATTCGCTCGGTGGGCCGTTTACCGGCACAATAGGCCTGCTGGCGAAACGGAGTTGATGCTTGTCACCTATTTTCAGAGCCTTTGCTCTGTTCGGATGTTCAGGCACCCCCTTGTGCTCCAGTTGGCCCGCTTCGCCGTCGTCGGCGGCGCGGTTTCGGCCTGCTTCATGGGCTTGAACTGGCTGTTCGGACGCGCTGTGAACAAGGAGGCTGCCTTTTTTCTGGCCTATCCGCCTTCGGTCCTGCTCCATTTTTGCCTGAACAAGTGGTGGACCTTCGACTGCCGGAACGGGGCCAACCGGCGCCAGGTCGGCGAATACATCGCAATGGTCGCCGTCGCCTTCTGCATCCAGTGGGGGTTCTTCATGGTGCTCGGCGCGCTGACACGGTGGCCGGGATGGCTTATGGCGGGGCTCGCAAACGTGGCGCAAATGGCTCTCACTTTCATCGTTATGAAACGCCGGATCTTTGGCACCCGTCCCTTCCCTTCCCCATCGTCCCCATGAAAGGAATCTGCGTTGTCGGCTACGGCTATTGGGGACCGAAGCTCGTCCGAAATTTCGCGCAGATCGCGTCAAACTCGGTTGTCGCTGTCTGCGACGAGAGTCCGGCCCGCCTAGCCCGCGCCCAAAAGGATTTTCCGGGCTTGCGCGCGTTCGCGTCCCTCACGGACGTTTTTCACGATCCCTCGATCGATGCCGTGGCTCTCGCCACGCCCGTTTCCACCCACTATCCATTTGCGCGCCGCGCGCTTGAAGCCGGCCGGCATGTCCTCGTTGAAAAACCCCTGGCGACCTCGCGCCGCGAGGCCGACGTGCTGACCGCCCTGGCGGGCCGCCGCCGCAGGGTCCTCATGGTGGACCACACGTTCGTCTATCACCCGGCGGTGAGGAAGATCAAGGCGCTGATCGAGTCTGGCGAACTGGGACGCCTCCGCTACATCGACTCGACTCGGATCAACCTTGGGCTCTTCCAGCACGACGTGAACGTGCTGTGGGATCTCGCCGTGCACGACCTTTCGATCGTCAACTTCCTCACGGCAGAGCGACCGCTGGCCGTAAGCGCGGTCGCAGCGGCGCATACTCGGGGCGCGCCGGAGAACATCGGCTTCCTCGTCCTCCGCTATGCCTCGGGGCTCGTGGTGCATGTCAACTGCTCCTGGGTCTCGCCCGTAAAGATCCGGCATATCCTGATCGGCGGGGACCGGAAGATGGTGCTCTACAACGATCTCGACGGAAGCGAGCCGGTGAAGGTCTACGACTCGGGCTACCGCGCCCATTCCGACGAGGAGCGCCGCCGCCTCCTGTTCGACTACCGGGCGGGCGACGTCTACTCGCCGAAGATCCCGGCCCAGGAGGCCCTGGGCGCGATGGCGGCGGACTTTGTTCGCGCGATCGACACGGGCAAGCGCCCGGTTTCGGACGGGCGCTTCGGCGCCGGTATTGTCGCGATTCTGGAAGCCGCCCAGCGATCGATCGCCCGCCGAGGCAAGGAAGTGCCCGTAAAATGAACGTTCTCAACGAAAACGGACCGCTGCGTCACCTCGTGAATGTCCGTGTGGGCGACGGCGTTCGGATCTTCAGCTTTGTGAACGCCTACGGATGCGAGATCGGCGACAACACGAAGATCGGCACCTTTGTCGAGGTCCAGAAGAACGCCCGCATCGGCCGCAACTGCAAGATTTCGAGCCACAGCTTCATCTGCGAAGGCGTCGAGATCCAGGACGAGGTGTTTCTCGGCCATAATGTGACCTTCATCAACGACCGCTTCCCGCGCGCGGCAAAGGGCGGGGTCCTCCGGACCGAGGACGACTGGAAGGTCGTTCCAACGGTCGTGAAGAAGGGCGCCTCGATCGGCAGCTCGGCGACGATCCTGTGCGGGGTGACGATCGGCGAAGGCGCCGTCGTCGGGGCGGGCAGCGTGGTCACGCGCGATGTGCCTCCGGGCGCCGTGGTCGCCGGCAATCCGGCCCGGATATTGCGCAAGCGCGCACCCGATCTCGCATGAATGTCCCTTATTTCGACCTGCCTGCCCAGATCAAGGCGCTCCGGCCGGAGCTCGACGCGGCCATAGCGCGCACGCTCGATTCCTGCGCTTTCTGCCTCGGTCCGGAGGTTGCCAAATTCGAGCGGGAATTCGCCGCCTATGTCGGGGCGGCCCACGGGATAGGGTTCAACAGCGGCACCTCCGCGCTCCACGTCGCCGCGCTGCTCCTCGGCCTCGGCCCGGGGGATGAGGTCATCACGACACCGTTCACCTTCGTTGCGACCAGCTGGGCGCTTGCCTATGTCGGAGCGAGGCCCGTCTTCGTGGACATAGACGAGGCCACCTTCAATCTCGATCCTGCCCTGGTCGAAAAGGCCATTACGCCGCGCACCAAGGCGATCATGCCGGTGCACCTCTACGGGCATCCTTTCGACGTCGATCCCATCCTCGAGATTTGCCGACGCCACAGGCTCCCGCTGATCGAGGACGCGGCGCAGGCGCACGGCGCGCGCTACAAGGGAAAGCAGGTCGGCACCTTCGGAGAGCTGGCCGCGTACAGTTTCTATCCAGGAAAGAATCTCGGTGCGTGCGGCGAGGCGGGTGCGCTTGTGACATCCCGCGCGGACTTTGCCGCGCGGGCCCGTTCGCTGAGGGAGCATGGTTCGAAGGAGCGTTATTATCACGAGGAGGTCGGCTACAACTACCGCATGGAGGGAATCCAGGGAGCCGTGCTCAATGTGAAGCTGAAGCACCTCCTGACCTGGACCGTTGCGCGCCGCCGGATCGCGCACCGCTATCATGCGCTTCTCGCCGCCACACCCCTCCGTCTCCCGCGCGAAGCCGCCTGGGCCCAGAGCGTCTATCACCTCTATGTCGTCCGGCATCCCTCGCGGGACAAGCTGCGGGACCACCTCCAGGCGAAGGGAATCGGCACCGCTCTCCACTATCCGCTTCCGCTGCACCTCCAGAAGTGCTTCGCGCAGCTCGACTACAAGGCGGGCGACTTCCCGGTCGCGGAGCAGGCCGGCCGCGAGTGCATGAGCCTGCCCATCTACCCCGAACTCACCGACGAGCAGATCGACTACGTGGGAGCCATGATCGCGGAGTTCAAGGGCTGGTGACCGGGCGTCCATGAAGATAGCCCAACCCAATGTCCGGGTGCTCGTGACCGGCGGCGCCGGATTCATCGGCTCCCATTTGGTCGATTTCCTCGTGAGCGCGGGCTGCCGGGTCACGGTGCTCGACAATTTTCGAAACGGCCGGCGGGAGAACCTGGACGAGGCCGGACGTTCCGGCCGGCTGCGCATACTGGAAGGCGACATCACCGATCCTGCCGCATGTGCGGGGGCCATGCGGGATGCGGATGCCGTCTTTCATCTCGCCTGCCTGGGCGTGCGCCACTCGCTTCACGATCCGCTCGAAAACCACCAGGTCAACGCCCTCGGGACCCTGAGGCTTCTGGAGGCCGCGCGCAGCGCATCCGTCGGGCGGTTCCTGTACGTGTCTTCGAGCGAAGTCTATGGAGCCGCCCTTGAATTTCCGCTGACCGAGCAGTCGACGACCTGGCCGACGACCGTCTACGGCGCCTCGAAGCTTGCCGGCGAGCACTATGCGTCGGCATTCAGCCGCTGCTTCGACCTGCCCGTCATTCGGGTGCGGCCGTTCAACAACTACGGTCCCCGGGCGCACTTTGAGGGGGACTCGGGGGAGGTGATCCCCCGCTTCATCCTCCGGGCCCTGGCGGGCCAGCCGCCCGTCATCTTCGGGGACGGCGCCCACACCCGCGATTTTCTCTATGTCAAGGACTGCGCCGAGGCGCTTGTCGCGATCGCCGAATGCGACGACCTCCTGGGCGACCTTGTCAACCTGGGCTACGGCGAGGAGATCACGATCGCAGCCTTGGCCGGCCTCGTGCTCTCCGCCGTGAACCGCACCGATCTCAAGCCGGTGCACGAGGCGGAACGTCCCGGCGACGTGCCCCGTCT
>CAZJNA010000099.1:0-7879 GCA_964547325.1 uncultured Opitutaceae bacterium
TCCTTGATCGTCTCCGCCGTCTTCACGGGGATCGTGGATTTTTCCACGATGATCTTCGGTCCGTTCGCGGTCTCGGCGATCGTCCGGGCCACCGACTCGATATAGCGAAGATCGGCGGCCCGGCCCGCGCCGACGCCGTAGGTCTTGGTCGGCGTGTTCACCGCGACGAAGATGATGTCCGCCTCCTTGATCGCACCCGCCACGTCGGTCGAAAAAAACAGGTTCCGCCCCCGCGTCTTTGCCAGGACATCCTCGAGGCCGGGCTCGTAGATCGGCAGCGGACCGGACTCCCAGGCCGCGATGCGCGCGGCATTCATGTCGACGACCTTCACGGTGATGTCCGGCGCCTTGAGGGCGATCATGGCCATCGTCGGTCCGCCGACATAGCCGGCACCAATGCAGCAGATTTTCAAGCCGGGGCGGGATGGACGCCGCCGTGCGGGATCGGGGGCGTGACCGGCGCAGACTTCTCAGGAGCCTTCTTGTCGCCGGGCTTGTCGCCGGGCTTGGGCAGCGTGAGCGTGATCGGCGAACGGATCTCGCCAAAATTCAGTATCTCGAGGACGTGCTTCCCCTCGATCGTCTCGTGCTCGAGGAGCGCCTCCGCTACCTTCTCGAGAGCCGGGCGGTGCTCGCCGAGGATCTGCCGGGTGCGCTCGTACTGCTCCATGATGATCCTGTGGATCTCGATGTCGACCTGGCGCGCGGTTGCCTCGGAGTAGTTCTCGGTTCGGGTGATGTCCCGGCCGAGGAACACCGTGTCCTGGTTGCCGCCGAGCGCGACCGGTCCGAGCGAACTCATGCCCCAGTCGCAGACCATGTGGCGGGCGATCTTGGTGATCTGCTTGATGTCGCCCGCAGCCCCGCTGGAGATGTCCGCCAGCACGAGTTCCTCGGCGACGCGGCCGCCCAGGCCCATGGCGATCTCGTTCAGCATCCGCTTGCGGGCCTGCGTCAGGATGTCCTTCTTCGGGATGAACATCGTGCTTCCAAGGCTCCGGCCGCGGGGAATGATCGTGACCTTGTGGACGGGCATCAGCCCGTCGTCCAGGATCGCCTGGACCAGGGCGTGGCCCGCCTCGTGGTAGGCCGTGAGCTTCTTCTCCTCCTCGTCCATCACCCGGCGCCTTTCGCGGCCAAATTGCACCTTCTCGCGGGCCTCGTCCACGTCCACCATCTCGACCTTCTTCTTGCCGCGGCGGGCGGCGAGGAGCGCGCCCTCGTTCAGGAGGTTCGCGAGCTCGGCGCCGGAGAGTCCCGGGGTTCCCCGGGCGATGACGCTCAGGTCCACGTTCTCGCTCAGGTGAATCCTCTTCGCGTGAACGCGGAGGATCTGCTCACGGCCGACGAGGTCGGGCAGGTCCACGTAGATCTGGCGGTCGAACCGGCCGGGGCGCAGGAGCGCGCTGTCCAGGACGTCGGGCCGGTTGGTCGCCGCGATGATGATGACGCCCTCGGTCGTGTCGAAGCCGTCCATCTCGACCAGGAGGGAGTTCAGGGTCTGCTCGCGCTCGTCGTTGCCGCCGCCGAGGCCCGCGCCGCGCTGCCGGCCGACCGCGTCGATCTCGTCGATGAAGATCAGGCAGGGCGCGTTCTTGCGGCCTTGCTCGAACATGTCGCGGACCCGGGAGGCGCCCACGCCGACGAACATCTCGACAAAGTCCGAACCCGAAATGCTGAAGAAGGGAACGTCGGCCTCGCCGGCGACGGCCTTGGCGAGGAGCGTCTTGCCCGTGCCGGGGGGGCCGACCATCAGGATGCCCTTCGGCATGCGGCCGCCCATCTTGGTGAACTTCTTCGGATCCTTGAGGAATTCAACAACCTCAGAGATCTCCTCCTTCGCCTCGTCGCAGCCGGCGACGTCGCTGAAGGTGATCTTGTCGCGATCCCGGGTGAGAAGCTTTGCGCGGCTCTTCCCGAAATTCATGGCGCCCCGCCCGGCCTGGCGCAACTGGCGGACAAACAGGAAGTAGAGCACCCCGATGATAAGCAGGGGGAACGCAATCGTGCTGACGATCTGGCTGACCATGGTCGTGGTCGGCGGCTCGACGAACTTCTTTGATTTCTGGAGGCGCTCAGTGTTCGCCTCGGTGAGGCGGCCCCGGGCTATGAAGGCGTTTGTCTTGGTCCCGCGCTCGTTGACGAGCATCGAGTCGTCCGTCACCTCGCCCGTGATCACCGCCCACTCGGGCCCGCCGGAGGGGTCGTAGCGGATGGTGCCGCTCTTGATGTGCCCGGCCGATGTCAGATCCATGACGTCCTGCGGCAGGAGGGTCCTGGGGGACTCGGTGACCCCGGGGGACCACTTGAGGAGCGCGACGGCCGCGGCCGCAAATGCGAGCCAGACCAGCAGCGCCTTCGGGTGAAACCGATCCGGCGGCAGGTTCTTTAAAGTGCGGCGGGGCCTCTTGTTATCGGGGTCTGGCATATCTATTTGGACTCAGGATCAACAGTAGTGTTCCGAGGGGCTCAAGTCAATGGAGCGTCCGATAAAAAACGCAGGCGGCGGCCGCGGATGACGGCGAACCCGTTGGAGCCCAGGCTCTGGCACGCCGGCCTCCCAGCCAGCACCGCGGCGAGCAGGGCTTCGAACCCCTGGCGGGAAAGCTCGCCCGCGCCCGGCTGGGCGCGCAGCCAGCGGTGAAGGGACCGCCGGACGACCGCCCGGGGCCGGCCCGCCAGCCGATTCAGCGCAAGCTCGGACCGGGCCGTGAGCGGCTTGAGGGCGTCCACCCACGCCTCCAGGGCGTCATCGTCCTCCTCCAGGAGTTCCCGCGAACGCGCCGCGCCCGCAACCGCGTCGCGCCGGGCGGCTCGCTTCCAGGCGGGTAGGACCGTCCCGCGGATCCGGTTTCGGAAAAAGTCCCCGGCGGCGTTGCTCGCGTCCTCCCGCCACGGAATCCCCGAGCCGCCCAGCGCAGAGGCGACATCCTCCTTGCCGAGGACGAGGAGGGGACGCACGTGAAGCCGCCCGCCCGGGCCGGCCTGGAGCGGGCGGGGCGCGGCGAGGCCGGCTGCGCCGCTGCCGCGGGCCAGGCGCATGAGCATCGTCTCAGCGACGTCGTCGCGCTGGTGGCCGAGCCAGAGCGCCCGCGCGCGGCGCGCGCGCATCGTCCTTGCGAAAAAATCGAAGCGGGCGGCCCGTGCTTCGGCCTCGCTCGCGGAAGCCCGGGCGCCCGTCCATTCGCCGCGGACAAACGCGACCCCCAGGGCAGCGCAAACCCGCCCGCAGAAGAGCGCGTCAGCCCGGGCGGCGGCGCCGCGCAGGCGATGGTCGAAATGCAGGACGCGCAGGTTCCTGCGGCGCCCAGGCCAATGCGCCCAGAGGAGTAGGAGGAGGCAGAGCGAATCGGCGCCTCCGGAAAATGCCACCGCCCAGGCTTCGCCCGGGGGACGGGAGTCGGCCCAGGAGAGGACCGCCGGATGCAGGCTCGAGCGGGGAATGGCGGCCGCGAGGGACGCCGCCCGTTCCCGCCAGCTCATTGGCCTTTTCATCTTTGGGTGGCCGTTCCGCCGCGCGCCCCGGGGCCGGCTAGAAACTGAAGTATTCCTTGCCAAAATACGGCGCGAGGGCCGTCGGCACGCGGACGCGGCCGTCCTCGCCGAGATTGTTCTCCAGGATGGCGGCCAGGACGCGCGGCACGGCCAGACCGGAACCATTGATCGTGTGGACGAGCTCGGGTTTGCCCGTCTCGCGCGAACGGAACCGGATCTGGGCCCGCCGGGCCTGGAACGACTCGAAATTCGAGCAGCTCGAGACCTCGAGCCACCGCTTCTGCCCGGCGGCCCAGACCTCGAGGTCGTACTTCTTGGCCTGGGCGAAACCCAGGTCGCCTCCGCACATCAGGAGGACGCGGTAGGGCAGCTCCAGCTTTCGGAGCAGCCGCTCGGCATCCTCCCGGAGCTTCTCGAGTTCCTCGTAGCTTGTCCCGGGATGCACCCACTTCAGGAGCTCGACCTTGTCGAACTGGTGCAGCCGGTTCAGTCCGCGGACATCCTTCCCGTAGCTTCCCGCCTCGCGCCGGAAGCACGGGGTGTAGGCGCAGCGAAGGACCGGAAGCGCGGATTCATCGAGGATCTCGTCGCGGTAGAAATTGGTGAGCGGCACCTCCGCCGTGGGGACCGCATACAGGTGATCGGGCGTCGTCTCGTACATCTGCCCCTCCTTGTCCGGCAATTGGCCCGTGGCGGTCGCGCTGGCCGCGTTGACGAAGATCGGCGGAGCCACCTCGGTGTATCCGGCGCGCACATCCTCATCGAGGAAGAAGCTGAGAAGCGCGCGAACGAGGCGCGCGCCGTCGCCGACATAGAACGGAAAGCCGGCGCCGGTCACCTTCGCGCCGCGCCCAAAGTCGAATGCGCGGTCGAATCCGGGGATCTCCCAATGGGAAACGGCGTGGGGCGAGACGCCGGCGGGATCGCCGTGGGTCGCGTGGACGACGTTGTCCGCGGGCCCGGCCCCGTCGGGCACGCTCGGGTGCGGCAGGTTGGGAAGGGCCAGCATCGCCTCCCGGAATTTTTCCTCCGTGGCCTTGAGCGCGGCGTCGCGTTCCTTCGCCTGGGCGGACACCGCCTTCATTTCCCGCACTTTCTCGGCGAATTCCGGCGAGCCCTTGGGCAGCGCGGCCATCTCGGCGTTTGCGGCCTTCTGCTTCGCGCGCAGATGCTCGGCCTCCTGCAGCTGGGCGCGCCACGCCGCGTCCACGGCCAAAACGGCGTCGAGGTCGACTGCGAGGTGCTTGCGGGCGATGGCTGCCCTGACGATGTCGGGCGATTCGCGGACGAGCTTGGGGTCGAGCATGGTGGGTGCGGAAAGGCTGCTACACGATCACCGCTCCTTCGCCAAGCGCGTCCGGATGCGCTGAAAGCGCGCATAGACATCCTTGGCGGTCAGGAGCTTGAGGTCGCCAACGGGGGCCTGGATCACGAAATTCGTCGGCCCGTTGAGGGGATACGGACCGTAGAGCCGCGGATCCGTGGGACCGTAGAGCCCGAGGACGCGCACGCCGAGCGCGGCGGCGAGATGCAGCGGCCCGCTGTCGTTGGTGATTACCCAGTCCGCCCGCTTGATCAGCGCGGGCAGCGACACGAGGCTCGTGTTTCCCGTGAGGTTCAGGAATTGGGTCGGCAGGAAAGCATTTCGGTCGGTGACGGTGTCGCTTCCGGCCCAGATGACCTTTCGCGAGGGATCTTCGCGGAGAATGAGCTCCGTGAGCTGCTTGAACCCCCCCCAGCGCTTCTCCGCCCGCCTGCTGTCCGGGAACATCAGGACCGGCTTCGCCCCGCCCCGGCCCTCGGCAAACTTGAGATTGAGGCTGTGCAGGTCCCGGAACCTGAGGGTTCCGCGCAGCTCGGGCTTGGCGCCAAGGACCGGGCAGAAGGCGAGAAGGATGTCGATCGCGTGGCTCTGCCGGCCATCCGGAGGCAGGGGAACCTTCTCGTCGTAGAAGAGACCCGCGCCCTCGCGCGCATCGCCGCGGCCGATCTTGTGTTTCCCCCGCGCGCGCGAGGTCATCAGGCCGGTCCGGAGAAGGCCCTGCATGTCGAAGACGTAGTCGAACTTCGCCTTGCGGACCTCGCGCATCAGCCTGAGGAAGCCCTTCGCCCCGCCCGCCCGCTCGAAGACGTAGACCCGGTCGACCGCCTCGCAGGCGCGCACGAGCGGCGCGAACATCTCCCGGACAATCCAGGAGATCCGCAGGTTCTCGCGCTGCGCCTTGAGCGAGGTAGCGACCTGCAGGCCCTGCACGATGTCGCCCAGCGAGGAGGGTTTTATGATCAGCAATTCGGTCATGGATCGTGGAGGAGGCAAAAATGCCGTGGGAAACGCCCGCCGCTCAATACCCAATTCCGGGAATTCGCCGGATTGGGTGTTGAGCCTTTTCGCAATCCGCTTTCCGCTTTTCGCCTCCCGAATGCTGATCTCCGTGCTCCAAATCACCGGCTGGCTGATGGCGCACGTTCCGGAGGGGCTCCTCCGTCCGCTGGCCGCCGTGCTGGGAGAGGCCTTCTGGCTGGCGACCCCGCGCCGCAGGCGGCTGACACTCACCAATCTCGAGCGCGCCTTCCCGGACCGGCCCGCGGCGTGGAGGCGGCGCCTGGCCCGGACCTCGGCGCGCCGCCTGGTCGAAACCGGGATGCTATCCCTGGCGACGCCCCACCTGAGCGAGATGCGCATCCGCTCTATGGCCCGGCTCGCGCCCTCGGTCGAGGCATGGGCCGCCGACCTCGCCGTCCGGCCGCGCCCCGTCGTCCTCGGCACGGTGCACCTGGCGCTCTGGGAAAGCCAGACGTGGCTCAAGCTGCTGTGCCCCACTCCGCTCCCCGAATTCGGGATCATCTTCCGGCCCCTCGACCAGACCGGGATCGATGCCTACGTGAAGCGCACCCGGGAGCGCTTCGGAATGCGGCTCCTCTCGCGGAAGGAGGGCTTTGCGGAGGCGCTTCATATCCTGCGCGGCAAGGGGTGCGTCGGCGTCCTCTTCGACCAGAATGCGGGCAATCAGGGCGCGCTCACCCTATTCTTCGGCCGTGTCTGCTCGACGACCGAGCTGCCGGGCCTGCTCGCCTCGAAATTCGGCGCGGAGCTCCGCACCTTCTATCCGCGGCGGACGGGATTCTGGCGGGTCTCCTTCGAGTCCGATCCCGTGGCAAATGACGGGACGGCTGCGGGCGCAACCCTGGCCTTGAACCGCTGGCTCGAGACGGCGCTGTCGGGCAGCGAGGAACTCTGCGCCTCCTGGCTCTGGGCCCATGACCGCTGGCGGCACCAGGACCTGCCGGCGAGACGCTTCCGCCTCGAGTCGAAGCGCAATCTGCTGGCCGCGGACCTTGGGGCGCGGGGCCTCCCGGCCCCGCCCCGGAACCTGCGGCTGTGGGTGCGGATGCCGAACTGGCTCGGCGACGTCGTCATGGCCCTGCCGCTCCTTCGGGCGCTGCGGGCGTCCCGCCCGGACGCGGAGATCACGCTGGTCGCCAAGTCGCAATTCCTGCCTCTCCTCGAAGCGTGGAAGGTGTCGGACCGGCTGGAGCCCCTGCCGAATCGGGGTCCGGCGTACTTCTGGCATTTCATGAGGCTGCGGTCGCGCCGGCCCGACATCTGGCTCCTGTTCACCAACTCCGCCCGGGGCGACGCGGAGGCCAGGTTTGCCGGCGCGCCCCAGCGTTTCGGGCTGGTCCGGCCGGGCATGCGGCGCCCCCTCCTCACGCATGCCTACCCCGTGCCGCGCGATTTTGACGAGAGCCGGCATCACCAATTGGAGCTGTGGGAGAATTTCCTTCGCCATTTCGGCCTGGAGATTGCTCCCGACCGGACGCCGATGAACCAAGCCGTCCGCGGCGCAACCGGCGCCGAAGAGACGATCGGACTCATACCCGGATCGGAGAACGATCCGTCGAAGCGCTGGCCGGTCGCGCATTGGCGGAAGCTGATCGAATCCACGCCCGGCGCGCGCTTCATGCTATTCGGCACCGCAAACGACACAGCCATCGCCAGCGCGGTCGCAGCCGGCTTCCACGCCGATCGCGTGCAGAATCTCGCCGGGAAGACGGATCTGCCCTCGTTCGCCTTCCGCCTGCAGGCCTGCCGGCTTCTGGTGACAAACGACACGGGCGGCATGCATCTTGCGAACGCCCTGGGAGTGCCCGTCATCGCCCTCTTCGGCCCGACAAATCCCGTCCGAACCGGCCCCGTATTCACGGCGCCGGCGACCATTCTTCAGCCGCCGGGATGCCCCGCCACGGGCGGAGCGGCCCTGGCCGATTTGACGCCGGCAGCCGTGATCGATGCCGTCTCCAAGATGAGCTCCGCCCTTCCCAGGGCTTAGGGCTTAGTTTCCTATTTCCGCTTTCCGCTTTCCGCTTTTTCTTCCGCCTTCAC
>CAZJNA010000099.1:7979-11520 GCA_964547325.1 uncultured Opitutaceae bacterium
CCTCCGTGCCTCTCCTCTCCGTCACCGACCTCCGCACCTACTTCCATACGCGAAGCGGCGTCTATCGGGCGGTCGACGGCGTGAGCTTCTCCCTCGAGCGGGGCGAGACCCTGGGGATCGTCGGCGAGTCCGGATCGGGAAAATCGGTGACGTGCTATGCCCTGATGGGCCTAGTCCCGCAGCCTCCGGGGAGGATCGAGGGCGGGACGGCGTTCTTCGACGGCGTGGACCTCCTGCACTGCAGCGCGAAGCAGGCCCGCTCGATCCGCGGCAAGCGCGTCGCCATGATCTTCCAGGATCCGATGACGTCCCTGAATCCGTACCTTCGGATATCGACCCAGCTCGTCGAGCCGCTGCTGATCCACGAGAAGATCTCCCGAAAGGAGGCCGAGCGGCGCGCTGTCGCCATGCTCGAATCGGTCGGTCTGAACGATGCAACGCGGCGCCTCCGGCAATACCCCCACGAGTTCTCGGGCGGGATGCGCCAGCGGGTGATGATCGCCATGGCCCTCATCACGCGGCCGGAACTCCTCATAGCCGACGAGCCGACGACTGCCCTCGATGTCACCGTCCAGGCGCAGATCCTCGAACTCATCAAGGCCCGGCAACGGGAGCTCGGCATGGCCGTGATCTTCATCACCCACGACCTCGCGGTCGCCTCCGGCCTGTGCGACCGCGTCCAGGTGATGTATGCCGGACGCATCGTCGAAAGTGCCGGAACGGAGACCCTCTTCCGGCAGCCCCGCCATCCCTACACGCGCGCCCTGCAGCGCTCGATCCCCGGGCTCCAGCCGAAGGGATCGGAACTCTACACCATCGCCGGCATGCCGCCCGATGTTTCCAAGCCGATCCCCGGCTGCGCCTTTGCCCCGCGCTGCGAGTTCGCGGTGGAAAATTGCCGGACGACCGTGCCGGCGCTCGCCGAGGCCGCGCCCGGCCATTCGGAGGCATGTCTCCGCGCGCAGGCCGGCGAGATCTGACCCATGAACGAGCCCATCCTGGAACTGCGCGACGTCCGGACGCATTTCCCCATCCACGAGGGGTTCCTCCTCAAGCGGCAGACGGGAGCGGTCAAGGCGGTCGACGGTGTGAGCCTGACCCTGCATCGCGGCGAGGTCCTGGGTCTGGTCGGCGAGTCGGGCTGCGGCAAGTCCACGCTCGCGCGCACTATCCTGCAACTCGTGCCCACGACGGCGGGCTCCGTCGTCCTGGGCGGGCGCGATCTGGCGCGCTGCTCCGCGCGGGAGCTGCTCGCGGCCCGCCGCGACCTGCAAATGGTCTTTCAGGACCCCTACGCGTCGCTCAACCCGCGGATGACGGTCTACGACGCTCTGGCCGAGCCGCTTCTCGTGCACAAGGTCTGCCCGCCAGCGGCGATCCCCGGCCGCGTCGCCGAACTGATGGCCACGGTCGGGCTGGCCCCCCGGTTCGTGCAGAAATACCCGCATGAATTCTCGGGCGGCCAGCGCCAGCGGATCGCGATCGCGCGAGCGCTGGCGCTCGAGCCCAAGGTGATCGTGGCGGACGAGCCCGTCTCGGCCCTCGATGTCTCGATCCAGGCGCAGATCCTGAACCTCCTCGCGCAGCTCTGCCGGAAGATGAACCTCAGCCTCATCTTCATCGCCCATGACCTCTCGGTCGTGAAGCATATCTCCGACCGCATCGCCGTCATGTACCTCGGAAGGATCGTGGAGCTCGGGCCGGCGCTGGATGTGATCGACCGTCCGCGGCATCCTTACACCCGTGCTCTCGTAAGCGCGATTCCGAGCGCCGATCCCGCCATCGAGAAAGGCCGAACGCGTATCGTCCTTCCGGGCGACCCACCCTCCCCCGTCAACCCTCCGAGCGGCTGCGCCTTCCACACCCGCTGCCCGTACGTTCAGGACCGCTGCAAGGCAGCGGTCCCTCCGCTGATTCCCGCCGGCGGCGATCGCGTGGCCGCCTGCGTCCGGCTGGATGAAATCTGAGGAGAAAGCGGAAGTCGGAAAGCGGAAAGGGATCGGCGTGGATCAGGGCCGTAGGGAACCAATCTGCCGAAGGGCCTCTTAGGCACCGATGCCGGCGGCCGTCGAAAGATTAAGCGATCGGAGATCGGGATTGGCGTGGGGTATCGCGACCCGCCGGTCGCGCAGCTCATCATGCAGCCAATCGGGCGCGCACATGCCGCCGCATGTTGAATTAAATGTGTAACAATTTTTTGTTAGTAGCTATCCTTAATAGTCTTACGATATTTTTGTGTCGTCTCTTAAATTATTCCAATTGTAAAGATACGATGCATTGCTGACGTCGCCATTGCCATGGCCAGCGTACTCATACTTTAACCCGGAGCGCACTTCAGAGCACGGGGCCAATGCTGGTGAGAAAATGCTGCATATCGTCCTCTACCAACCTCTGATCGCTCCCAACACCGGAAACATCGGCAGGCTATGTGCGGTCACGCGCAGCCGCCTCCACCTCATACATCCACTTGGGTTCAAAATTACCGATAAGCACCTGCGGCGCGCCGGAATGGACTACTGGTACGGTCTCGATGTTCACGAGCATGCCGATTGGGCATCATTCAAGGCTAGCCAGTACTCGCCAAGGCAGCTCTGGCTGTTCACGACCCATGCAGCTCGGTCGTTCTGGGACGCAAGCTTTGCGGATGGCGATGGACTAGTGTTTGGCAACGAGAGTTCAGGCGCTCCCGAATGGCTGCACAAAGAGGTTGTCACGCACCAGCGCGTGAAGATTCCGCACGCAAACACTGCGCTCCGCTCGCTTAACCTATCGACCGCTGTCGGCATCGCCTGTTATGAGGCTTTGCGACAAACCGGATTGCCGGGTGCCTGACGCGAAATCAGGTAGCCCGCATGTTCGAAGTTAATGCCCCTGCTTGAAACCAGGGAACAGACGGTGGACCTTGCGGCGCACAGTCGTCTTTTCGGCCGGCGTTCCGTCCTGTGATACGCGCGCAAGGGCATTTCGGGCATGTGCCTCATCCTCGATTGGATACCGGCGGCCCGGCAGCGCAAATTTGCCGGTCGGGATCTTCGCTCTGGTCGCTGTGGTTAGCTTTGTCATCGCGGGCTTTTCTTTTTGACCGGTGTCAATGAAACCGCCGCGAGTGACCATCCAATCGCGGCGGTAGCACCATCTACAGAATTATTTCAGGCATGCACCGCGTGTTCCTCGGGAGCCATATGACCGTCCTTATGGCAGTGTTCCGCGTCATCCGCCGCGGCCCTCAGCGTCTGCTGCTGATCGGGGGTGAGGAGGGCGAGGATTTGCTCGTGGTTGGCCTTGTGTTGTTTTTTCGCCTCGGCGCAACGGGCCGTTTGCGCCTCGGTTAGTTGCGAGATTTTTGCCTTTTGGTCGCCCGTCAGCTTCATCGACTCGACGAGCTGCAACGCCATTTCGAGGCAATGAACGAAACAGGTAGAATCCGGACCGCCGGATGACGGCGTCGGGTGAGCTGCTGCCACGGGCGGCGTGGTGCGGGTCGGTTGGTTGGGCTTGGCGTTGGGCGAGGCGACGGGCGCCGTGGGTTTTTGTGATGTGA
>CAZJNA010000100.1:0-6752 GCA_964547325.1 uncultured Opitutaceae bacterium
CGAGCAGAGCTGGGTCGGGGCCGCCAAGTCCCGCAGCCGGCCCGTCCGCTCGGAGCGCGCCGAACGGGGCCTCGGATGCCCGACATGGATCGTGGACGGCACGCCGAGCGACTGCGTGAATATCGCCCTCGCCCACCTGCTGCCAGGCGCGGGGGGCGCCCCAGTGGAGGGCGTGGTCAGCGGAATCAACGTCGGCCTGAACGCGAGCCTGGGGTTTGTCCTCGCAAGCGGCACCCTGGCCGGCGCCTGGGAGGGTGCGCTGCACGGGCTTCCGGGAATCGCCTTCTCCCAGGACGTGACCGAGGTGGTCTACGAGCGTCTCAAGGCGCACGGCGGAGCCCCGGACGCGGCCCTCGGCGAGACGCTCGCCGCCTCGGCGGCCCACGCGGCCCGGCTCGCGCCCGTCCTCCTGGCTTCCCGCCCTCCCCGGAGTTTCACGGTGCACAACGTCAATTTTCCGATCCCCTGCACCGCCGAAACGCCGATCCGGCGGACCGTGCCCGCCCGCCTTCTCGTTCCCGGACTCTTCAGCCCGCAGGCCGACGACGGCACCCATCGCCTCATTTTCAGGATTGGCGAGGACGTGTCACCGGCCGAGCCACTGACGGACCGGGCCGCGCTCGCGGCCGGCTGGATCAGCCACACGATCCTCGACTACACACAGCTCGGGCGCCTCTAGACGGCCTGCCCCAGCCAGTGCTGGAGGATCGTCAACAGGGCCGAGACCTTCACGGGCTTCGCCACGTAGTCGTCCATGCCCACGTCGAGGCAGTGCTCGCGCTCGCCGTCCACGGCATTGGCCGTCATCGCAACGATGGGGATGTGCCGTCCGGTCCCCTCCTCCTTCTTTCGGATGACGCGGGTCGCCTCGTATCCGTCCATCCCGGGCATCTGGCAGTCCATGAGAATCAGGTCATAGCCTCCCCGGTCGAGCGCCTCCAGCGCCTGCTGGCCGTCTCCCACCACGTCCGCGGTATGGCCCATCTTTTCCACCATCCGCCGGGCCAGGGTCTGGTTGGTCTCGTTGTCCTCGACGATGAGAATATGCCCGAGGCGCTCGCTCGCGGGCGAAAGGTTCCGGGGCATTCCGGCGGCGGCGGGCGAGGCGATCGCGGGGCCCCAGATCTTCTGCAGCGCGCGCTGGAGGGATTTCTGGCGGACCGGCTTCTGGAAGGACGCCTTGAGCCCGAGCTTCTCGATGCGCTCGCGCTCGTTGTGGAGGAGCGCCGAGCTCAGCAGGAAAAGAATGGTGCCGGCGCAGTCGGGATCGGCCCGGATGGCCTCGGCGAGCTCGAGGCCGTTCATGTCGGGCATGTGAAAGTCCAGGATCGCGAGATCGAAGGGCTCGAACCGGTGGGCCGCATCCCGCAGTTGGCGCAGCGCGGCCGAGGCCGAGGTGGCCTCCTGGGGGCGCGCGCCCCAGCGGCGCAGGAGGTGGACCAGGATGCGCCGATTGGTCTCGTGGTCGTCCACGACCAGGATCCGGCGTCCGGCGATTGGCGCGAGGAGATTGGGGTCGTACCGCGCCTGCTCCGAGCCCAGTTCCAGGTCCAGTTCGAACCAGAACGTCGATCCCCGGCCGATCTCGCTGTCGACGCCGATCGTGCCCCCCATAATCTCGACCAGCTGCTTTGATATCGCGAGCCCGAGGCCCGTTCCGCCGAAGCGCCGCGTGGTCGAGCTGTCGACCTGCGTGAAGGACTGGAAAAGCCTGCCGCGCGCCTCGGGCGACATTCCGATTCCCGTGTCGTGGATCTCGATCCTAAGCCGCACGCGCCGCAGCGCGGCCGGGAGGGCCGACAGCCTGACAAAAACCTCGCCCTTCTCGGTGAACTTGACGGCGTTGCCGACCAGGTTGATCAGGATCTGCCGGAAGCGGCCGGGATCGCCCACGACCTCCTCGGGCACGTTGTCCTCGACCCAGCAGGCGAGCTCCAGTTTCTTTCGCTGCGCGGTGTCGGCCAGCAGCTCCAGGGCGTCCTCGACCGCGCTTCGCGGATCGAAGTCGATCTTCTCGAGCTCGATCTTGCCCGCCTCGATCTTCGAAAAGTCCAGGATGTCGTTGATGATTCCGAGAAGCGCCTCTCCGGACTTGCGCACCGTATTCGCGTAGTCGCGCTGCTCGTCGTCGAGAGTCGTGTCCAGGAGAAGCCCGGTCATGCCGATCACGCCGTTCATCGGCGTCCGGATCTCGTGGCTCATGTTTGCAAGGAACATGCTCTTCGCGCGGGTGGCGGCCTCCGCCTCCTCCTTGGCCCGCACGAGTTCGCGGGTTCGCTCGCCGATCCGCCCTTCCAGCCGCTCGTTCTCGCGGCGCAGCGCGTGGGTGCGCCACCGGTAGATGCCGGCGCCGAGTCCGGCGATCCCGGTTGCCGCCAGGCAGTAGAACCACCAGGTCTCGTAGAACCAGGGGACCTGCACGAACGCCAGCGTTGCGCCGGTCTCGTTCCAGACGCCGTCCTCATTCGAGGCGATCACGCGGAACTGGTAGCGGCCGGGGCTCAGATTGGTGTAATAGGCGGTGCGCCGGCTCCCGGCGTCGACCCAGCCCTGGTCGTGGCCGACGAGCTGGTACCGGAATGTGACCCGTGCGGGCTGGACGAAGCTGAGCGCGGTGTAATCGATCGAAAGGCTCCGCGTCCCGGGCGCCAGCAGGATCTCCGCGGATTTCCCGACCGGATTTCCGTCCACGGTCACGCCCTCGATCGCGACGAGTGGGGACACGGCGTTCTCGTGCAGCGCCGACGGCTGGACGGCGAGGAGGCCGGTGCGCGTCGCGAACCAGATCGTGCCGTCCGGCGCCTGGCTCCAGGTCGGCTGGCTGCCGAATCCGACCGCGCCGCCGCGCACTCCCTTGCTCTCGTCGGCCAGATGGAAGGTCCCCGCGGCGGGTTTCCCATAGGCAAGGGCCAGAAGGTCGCTCTTCGCTATCCAGAAAACGCCCTTGGGGGCGCCGAGCCACAGGCGCCCGAAGCGGTCCTCGACGATCGAATTGACCAGATCGCTGAAAGGCTCGATCAGCGTGGAAGGATTGAGCCAGCGGGGGTGGGCGTCTCCGCCGGTGTAGAGCGCCATGCCCCTGCGCTTGGTTCCGACCCAAAGGTTGCCGTTGGCCTCGGCGTAGATGGCACGCACCCCGTCGTCGGGCAGGCCGTTCCGGCTGTTGAAGACGGTCTTCACGCCGTTCGAAAGCTTCACGATGCCGTCCTGCTGGAAGCCGATGTAAATGGCCCCCGCCGGATCCTCGGCAAATACGGACGCCCCCGGCCCTGGGGGCAGGCCGAGTTCGGCGACCATGTCCGTCATCGCGCCCTTCGCATACTTGAAGATGCCGCCGCTGGCCGTTCCGAACCAGATTGCACCCGTCCGGTCCTCGTAGATGACGCGCGCGTAGCGCACCTGCGGAAAGCGTTGCAGCGCGCCGCCGTGGAGGACGGTCAACGGCCCGCGGACCCCCGCCCACACGTCTCCATTCGAGGAGGCATAGACCGCCCAGATGTCCGCGTCACGGCCGCTGCCTACGCTCGTCAGGGAGAGCGTTCCGTCGGATGCGAACCGTACGAGACCGTGAGTGGTCACGCCGCTCCAGAGATTGCCCGAGGGATCGACGGAGACCGAGCGCAGGCTCCCCTTCGGCAGCCCCTCCTGGGTCGTTATCATGCGAAATGCCGAGGGCCTCATCCGGATGATGCCGTCGCCAGAGGTGCCGATCCAGAAGCTGCCCTCCCTATCCTGGATGATGCTGCGGGAATACTCCGACAAGGGCACAGGGACGCGGACGAAGGAGCCTGCTTCCGGATCGCTGGCGACGTAGAGGATTCGATCCGCCATCCAGAGCCGGCCGTGCGGATCCGCGTAGACGGACGTCATCGCGTCGGTGTCGACGCCGTGCTCGCGGCCGTAGAGCTGGAATTGCGCGTCGTGGTACCGGTAAAGGCCGCGGCTTGTTCCGAACCAGAGGGTGCCCCGGGGGACCTCGGCGAGCTGCTCAGCCTCCGGCAGGGAATCGCCGGGGCCGGACAGGGCCCGGAAAGCTCCCCCGTCGCGCACTGCGACGCCATGGCCGCGGAATCCCAGCCAGACCCGGTCCGCCGTGTCGACATAGACGGTCGTCACCCATTTGTCCGGGCGGAGCACCGGATCGTCGGCGTGGGAGATGAGATTGCCCTGGAAATATTCAAAGAATCCCTGGCCCCAGGTGGAGATCCATATCCTGCCGTTCGGCTCGGCGGCTATCCCCGACACAGGCTGGTCGATTCCGGGCATCCTTTCGAACGTCCCGTCGCGGTAGCGCGTAAGGCCGCCCTGGGTGCCTATCCAAAGCGTTCCATCCGGTTCCTCGTAGAAGCAGCGGATCAGGTTGTCTGCGAGGCCGGGCGTGGTTGCCACGCGATACGTGACAAAGCGCACGCCGTCGAAGCGCCCCAGCCCCGCCTCCGTACCGGCCCAGAGGTAGCCGTCCCGCGTCTGGTGGAGAATCGAGGCGACATTGTTCGGAAGTCCGGCTTCGTTGCCGAAGGCCGTGAATGCGTGGAACTGGGACGGGGCCTCGGCCACCGGCGCGGCGGCGATGGAAAGCCCCGCGGTTGCCGCCAATATCCCGATCGCGGCCAAGCGAAAAACGCCCATGCCGTTCCTTCCAGAAATCAGGACTGAGCGGTTCAGACCCATCTAAAGCAATAGAGCCAGCTTACTTTGCGAGAAAGCCGCGCAAGTACCTTTCGGAACAAATCGCTGCAAATTTAGGGGCCTGCGGGGCGAAACCCGAATTTACGGCTTTGCGGCTCCATTGCAAGTCTGAGAGGGTCATTGCGATGATCGAAGTGCAGCACCTGACGAGGGTATTCCGAACCTACAAGAAGCAGCCGGGCTTCTGGGGCGGCGTGAAGGGGCTCTTCATGCGGGAGTTCGAGGAGACCCGGGCGGCCGACGACATCAATTTCTCGATCGCGGAGGGCGAATTCGTCGGTTTCCTGGGCCCGAACGGCGCGGGCAAGACAACGACCCTGAAGATGCTTTCCGGGCTGATCCAGCCGACCAGCGGCATGGCGCGGGTCGCCGGCTTCGATCCCACCAAACGGGAGAACGCGTACCGCCGCATCTTCGCCCTGGTGCTCGGCCAGAAGAACCAGCTCTGGTGGGACCTGCCCGCAAGCGAATCCTTCGCGCTCCTTCGCGCGATCTACGGGCTGCCGGCTGACGCCTTTCAGCGGACGCTCGACGAACTCCTGGACCTGCTCGACGTCCGCGCGAAGCTGAACGTCATGGTCCGCGAGCTTTCGCTCGGCGAGCGGATGAAGATGGAGCTCATCGCCGCCCTGATCCACCGGCCGCGCGTCCTCTTTCTCGACGAGCCCACGATCGGGCTCGACGTGATCTCGCAGAGGGCGGTGCGGCGATTCCTGCGCGACTACAACCGGAAGCACCGGGTGACGATCCTGCTCACAAGCCATTACATGGCGGACATCAAGGAGCTGTGCGAGCGGGTCATTGTCATCCACCGCGGGCACAAGATCTACGACGGGGGCCTCGACCGCCTCGAGTCGGGCGCCGGCAGCCGCCAGAAGATCGTCACCTTCCTTCCCGTCGTGGCGGACTCGTCGGTTCCTTCGCTCTCGCAACTCGGGGGATTTCCCGACGGCTGGCAGTCCCGATACGGCGCCACGGCCCGGGGCGGGGACGGCAAGTTCCGGCTGCGAGTTCCGGCTGCCGACATAGCGGCCGTGTCGCAGGAGATCCTGAACACGGGGCCCGTCGCCGACATCACGATCGAGGACGTCCCCCTTGAGGACGTGATAGCCGAGCTTTTTGCCGCGCAGGCCTGAGTCCGCGTCCCTGGCTGACGTCCGCACCGCCGCATCCGCCCAATGACCCCGGCCCCGCCCCGAGCGCCCGTTCGACGGCTGTCGTTCCTGCCAGCCGGCGGCGACCGGGTCGCGAGTTCGCGAATCCGGGTGTACGGCCTCCAGGGGGCGCTGGCCGCGATGCAGGTCGAATCAAGGATCGGGTACTGGCCGGACGCCGAAGCCCTGGTCGTGCAGAAGCGGGTCACCGGCGAAGTCCTCGCGGCGGTCCGCGACTTCAAGGGCCGGGGCGGTCTGGTCCTCTACGATTGCGACGATCTCGGGAAGCCGCTCGATTACTGGGCTCCGCCCGAAGCCCTGAAGGAGATGCTCGCTCTCGCGGATGTCGTGACAACGAACACCGGACCCTTCCGGGACGCGCTTTTGCAGCATCCTGGGGTGCCTTTGGTCGAGATCGTCCCGGACGTGATCGACTACGGCCTCCAGGCTCCCGTCCGCAACGATGCGCTCGCGGCTTCACCCCTGCGGATCCTTTGGTTCGGGAACCACACGAACCTGCACCTCCTCGGCAGGTATGCGCGCGCGCTGGCGAAGGTGCCCGACTGCACGGTCGTCATCTGCACGAGCAAGGACGTCGACCTGAGCCCGTTCGAGGGCGGCCCATTTGTATTTTCCCCCTGGGATCTCGCGGGATTCCCGGATCTCCTGCGCTCGTGCCACCTCTCGTTTCTGCCCCATGACGGAGGGGCGGCGGACCGCGCCAAGAGCAACAACCGGATGATCACGAGCATCGGATGGGGTGTCCCCGCGGTCGTCTCGCGCACCCCCGAATACGAGAAGCTGGCGCACCTCGCGGGACTCCCCGAGTCGATCTTCGGCTCCCCGGAGGAAGTCGCGGGAGCCATCGAATTTCTTCGGCCGCAGGCGGCCCGGAGCAGGTACCTGGAT
>CAZJNA010000100.1:6852-11482 GCA_964547325.1 uncultured Opitutaceae bacterium
AACGGCGCCGAATTTGTCCTCGTGGATCGCACGGAAGGAACAGGGATTCTGCCGGGCGCTCCCCCGACCGTGCAGCGCTGGTTTGCCCCCCGCGAGATCATCGAGGCGCGCGGGCCGGAAACCCGGGTTGCGATGGTGGACGCGGACACGATGATCCGGTGGGACACCCCGGATTTCTTCGAATTGGCGGGCGATTCGCTGACCGCTGTCCATGCCGCTGGCCCCGCCTGGGTCGCGAAGAGCATCGCGGCCTTTCTCCATCTTTTCCCCGGGGTGGAGCTCGATCCCGGCGACTATTTCAATGCGGGCTTCGTGATCGCCGGGGAGGCGCAGCTGCGCGTCTTCTCGGCCTTCGCTAAATTCTACGCACAGAACCAGGCCGAGCTGGAGGCCATCTTTCGCTCGGCCGATCTCGGCACCGACCAGACGCCGCTCAACCTGATGGTCCGCCGCGAGGGGGAGCCGGTCCGCTTCCTCGGCCGGGAGTACAATCTCCTGCATTGCTTCGGCTATGATCGGCCGACCCGATTGGAATTCGAGATCGAGCCGTCCCCGGATTGGACGGGCTTCGAGCGAAAGGCGTTCGCCCTGCCAAACGCCTTCGCGTTCATCGAGACCGGCTTCGTGTGGCATTTCTCGAACACGGTCGCCGCCCGGGCTATCGTGATGGCCGAGACCTGGAAGCGGGTTAAGGACCACTATCGGTGATCCCCCGGCCCGCCTCCCTCACTCCCGTGCGCTTCTTCTTCCTAAAGCGGGTCTGGCCGAAGCCGAGCGGCGGCCACAAGCACATACGCCTGCTGGCGTCGGTCCTGAACAGTCTCGGCGCCTCCGCCGAACTCGTCTTCATCGACAAGCCCGGCGACCCCGACTGCGACTTCGGAATCGACGTCCCGGTCGCGCCTTTCGAGATCGCCGCCGGCCCGGGAATTGTCGGAAAGAACGACGTCGCCGTGCTGCCCGAGAGCTACGTCATGCGGTATCTGGACGTCATTCGGTCCTGGCCGTGTCGCAAGGCAGTCCTCATCCAGAATGGCTACTTCGCCCTGCGCTCCCGGCCTCCCGGCGGCTACGCCCGCAACGGGATAGACTTTGCAATCGTCACGACACCCGCCCTGGCATCGGTCGCCCGCGCTGCCCTCGGCATGCCCGGTCCGAAGATAATCACGGTCCCCTGCTGGGTCGACCGGGCTCCCTTTCTTCCGGACCCGGCCGGGGCGAGCCGCTCGCCCACCCGGGTCTGCTACATGCCGCGCAAGCTTCCCGGGCATGCAGCGGGGATCCGCGCCCGGGTCGCCCGGGAACGGCCGGACGTCGCATGGGAGCCGATCGACGGCGCGAGCGAGGAGGATGTCGCCGCGGCGTTCCGGCGCTCTGCGGTCTTTTTGTCCACCCAGGACAAAGAGGGCTTCGGCCTGCCCGCAATCGAGGCCATGAATTGCGGCTGCCTCGTCGCGGGCTACGCGGGAACGGGCCGATTCCCCCACCCCTACGCAAACCCGGAAAACGGCTTTTGGGCTCCCGACCGGTCGATGGGCAGGGCGGCCGCGCAATTATGCAAGGCATTGGATGCCATGCAGTGCGGAGACGAGACATCGAACCGGATCATCGCTGCCGGACAAAGGACTGCGGCAATCTATTCGGAAAAGGCTTTCCAGGAGGCAGCGAGGGGCCTCCTGGCCGCGGCCGAGGGAGAGCCGGTTCCGGCGAACACGGCCCCCTTCGCGAAACTCGGGTTCGGGGGCTGGCTGGAGATTCTGAAAATCCTGGTCATGCGCCGGTCGCGCAAAGCGCGGGGCCGCCGGGTCCCCGCCCCCAAAGCATGACGATTTCGTCGTGGACAGCCCGGCCCCGCGCACCTGATATCGGTCCCGTCCCCTTCAAGCTCTTCCAGCTCCCTCGATGACGAATCGAAGGCACCGTTTGCTCCTGTTCATAGAGAATGCCGAATTCGGCAGCGTACTCGCTTTCGCCCTTCCCGACTGCGAGACGGCGATCTTCGTGGATGCGGATCGGGCCCGGGACGCGTTCTCGAGAGAGCCCTTCGACATCGCCATCGTCGACGCCTCGGCGGAAAACCAGTCTGCGGCGACCGAGCTGATCCGCGATTGGCGCACGGCCGACTCCTCGATTTCCCTAATCGCCATCTCCGATATTCCCTACATCGGCCTCGCCGTTGAAGCACTCGAGGCGGGAGCGGACGATTTTCTGCGGAAGCCCTTTCATCATGCGGAGCTCCGGGCGCGGATCCGCCGGCTGCTCGAACGGCCCGCGGCACCCGGGCCGAGGCGCGCGGACGGCGTCGCCTTGGGCGAGTCCGGATTCTATTTCGGAGGGGCCGAAGTCACGCCGAACCTGATCCTTAAGTTTTCGGACGGCGCCCAGGAGCGCATCCGTCCCAAGCATTTTGGCATACTCAAGGCCTTCGCCGTCGGCGCCGGGCGGCTCGTCCTCAAGGAGGACCTCGTCAAGGCGGTCTGGGGATCGCCCGCTCGCGGCCATGGAAATTCGGTCAACGAGTACATATCCAACCTCCGCCGCCTCTTTTTCCGCCACGGCATCGATCTCAATCGCTGGATAACGAGCGAGCCCAAGGCCGGGTGGCGGATCCATGCGGAGGCGGCCAGCCCCGCCGCGCAATGCCTGGCATGAACGCCGACCCCGTCATCCTGGTCCTCGAGGACGAGCGCCTGCAGCTCCTCACGCTTCGCTCCCAGCTCGCCGGCATCGGCCGCCTCGCGGAATTCACGGATCCCGTGCCCGCCCTCGAGTTTGCGCGCACCCACCGCTGCGACGCCGCGATCGTGGACATCCGGATGCCTCGCCGCTCCATGGATGGCCTCGAATTCCTCCGCGGACTGCGGGAGTTCGACAAGAGCATCGCGGTCATCGTCCGGACCGCGGACGAATCCGAGAAGATCGCCGACGGCGCTATAGAATTCCGGGCGACCAAGCGGGCCATCAAGTCGAAGACCACCGTGGCCGAGCTCCAGCAGGCGACAACCCGCGCCATCAGCGAAACCCGCCAGTCGCGCGGCATTGCAGCCGCGGCAAAGGAGACCGATGCCGCGAAGGCCAGGCTGGCCGACGCCCTCGGCGACCACAACCTCCGGCTTGCCGCCGCCGACGTGAACCGCGGACTCATCCAGAAGATGCGTGGCGAGCTCACCGGGCTTTCCTCGCTCGTGTCGATGATCCGGCAGCAGGCTTCGATGACCGAGCACCTGATGTTCATACGCTCGGCGGAACGCGCAAGCGACCTTGTCTCCGGAATGGTCGAATCGATCAATGTCTTCCTCGACGGACCCTTCGGGATTTCCGATGGCATGCCGCAGGCGCCCGTCAACCAATGCCTGGGCGCCCTGCGCCAGTTCTTCCACGCCGAAGGGCGGTGGGCGGCCCAGAAAAAGAAGATCACGATACGGCAGCTCAACGACGAAGTTCACGTCGCCTGCAAGCCGCTCGCCCTGACGAATGGCCTGCGCCATCTCGTCGAATATTTTCTCCTGCGTCTCCCCCAGAATTCGGAGGCCTCGCTCGGGGCCGATCTCCTGGCCTCCGAAGCGGCGATGTCCGACCACCTGAGCCGCGCAACCGTCGTCCTCAATCGCAACGCATTCCTCCGATCCCACCCATGCGTCTCCTTCCGGGCGACCGGGGATCTCGGCGAGAACACGCTCAGCGATGTCAGCGACATCTTCGCATTTGGCTCGCCGGATGGCCAGACTGGCAGCCTGCCGATTCTCGGCGAAGTCGTATCCTTGGCCCAGGGCGCAATCCTGCTCACGCGCCTTTCCGCGAACGCGTTTGCTATCGAAGCGGTTATTCCGATCTCGACCTGACTTTGCTCCCGAGCAAATCGCCCGTCCGTTCCTATTACACTTAGGCATCGCAAATGTTAATAAAAAACATCTGGGACTTCTTTGTCCTAGCGCTTTGCCCGATTGCTGTTGCTGTAGCGGTAATCATTAACCGAAGAAGTCCGAAGCGTTCGCTAAATCGATTTCTGGGCCTTTTCCTTGTTTTAATTGCATCTGGCCAAGTCCTGCAACTCATAGCCTTCAATTTTGGCGGCCTAATTTTCTTACGCATCGCTAATGTCTTGGGGAATCTCGGCATTGTAACAGCAGGTTTGATTCATGATGCAGTATTACACCCTACATCCACACCATTGGCGCGAATCAAGCGCAGTGCTGTTTTTCTTGTCCCGGCTTTGATCGTGACCGCTATTCCGCTGACGAATTTCTGGATACCCTTTTTTACACCATTCAGTAGATCTTATCCAGTACACGGTGCTCTTTTCTTCTATTATCTCGGCCTTCGCGCAGCACTTGCAGGATGGATAGTCGTGATGGCATTTAAAAGCCGTAGGCTAGTGCCAAAGAGTCGGCGGTTCGACGCATACAGCTTCATAACCCTAGCTCTCTTTCTCTTCACCCTGATGATTTTGGTCCTAATCGCTCGTGTATCCTCACATCGGGAAGCAGTTCGGTGGATCGAAGCCTTCGTTGGAGTCTATTATCCATTTGCCGCATGGATGATGACGTCGCCGCGTCTCTATCGCATCCGAGAATTTGCACGAGTCGGAATTGAGATTCTCATCGGATTGTCCCTTCCACTTGCCGCTATA
>CAZJNA010000101.1:0-11382 GCA_964547325.1 uncultured Opitutaceae bacterium
CTGATTGTCCTGGAAGGGGCGGCGCCCCTCTTGCTCAATCGGTTCTCGCGGGAGGAGGAGCGCCGGTTGGGCGAACCCGGGCTGCCGGTTCGCCACGACTTCGCCAATGCTTACGTCTGCGATCTCACCCGGCTCAACCTGGCGCCTTTGGCCGATTCGACTGACGATCACGAGCGATCGCCGGTGATTCTCACCGAGGATGGAACGCCGTTGCGGCCGCATGCCATGCACGACGATATCCGCAACGGCCGGTCCAGTTACAGTCACTGGGGGACCCAGCTCTACTTCTCAACGAGCGACGGCTCAGATCCAACGAGTAACGGAAGAGTTTACACCCTGCATTTTCGAGGGCCGTCTTTCACCCTGCTTGGGATGGCTGCGCCCTACGCGTTTATCGGTGCGGTATGGCTGCTCCTCGTGCTGACCGCGGTCACGGTCATTGCTCCCGCCAGCCCTGCGGCTGCGGCGCTGATCGCAAGGCGGGCAATCCTGTTTCTGGGCGCGGCCTTGATGATCATGATGTTATGCCAAATATGGCAAGAGCGTCACCGATTCGCGATCAGTCCGGATTCGAAGACCTACGTCCTGCCGCCCGCTCAAAGCGCGCGCCCACCCGGCTATTTTGCCTTTATCGCCGCGGTCTCCGATCCGGCCAAGGCCCGGGAGGCCGTCTTCGATTTGCTCGATAGGCAACAGGTCAATGTCAGGCTCGAAGGCGCTAAAGAGCATCCCTTGGTGCGGATTGTCTTGGCGCAGAATATTCTTTTGGCGGTCGTCGTGCTTCTCGCCTTTGTCGGATTTTCAGGCTGCATCCCGGTGCCGCTGGCTGCGGCGGTCATGTTGATGGTGGGCCAGTTTTTGCCCAAGATCCCCTTGGGCGCCTATTCCCGGATCCCAGGAGTCGCTTTGTTCATTCCGGCTGCCGCTGGGGCACTATTGATCGCTCCGCTTCTGCTTCAAGCGGTTCGCGCCGGCGCGGACCGGCGGCTGTTCACCATTGTCGTGTCTTTGATTTCCCTGGTCGTGTTGGGAGACGTATTTCCGATGGCGCTGCAAAGCACGCTGATTCCCGATGAGCATGCCGTCGTCGTCAGCGAAACGCTGGCCATGGCGGCCGAGTTGGCGGTGGTGACATCGCTGGTCCTCTACCTCACACGACGCAGCATGCCATGGCTGTGGATCGCCTCCCTCATGGCCGGTGTGGCGTTTTTGATCCGGCCCGCAGCCGTTTTCACCCTGGTGCTCATGGGCGCCGTGGGGGGAATTTCGTGCCTTGGGCGGGCTCGGCGATCGTGGTTTCAAGCCGGCTGTGCGGTCGCCTGCGGACTATTGGTGGCGCTCGCGCCGATCCTGGCCAAAAAAGTCAGCCATGCCGATGCTGCGAAAGTCTCGATGCTAAAATGGGCGCTGGCGCCGTATGCCTTATCCGTAGCTCAGCCGCAGGATGCCGCCCGCATCGAGGATCCCAATGCCCGGGAGCTGCTGGAGCGGGCGCTGGTGGCGCGGAACAAGGCCCGGGCCGAAGTGGTGCCTCCGGACCATTGGCCTTATGATCCCGAAGTCTATCGCATGGGCGATTACCTGTACCGGATCATACTGCCGATCAGCAAACAGATCGCGGCCCGCCAGACGACGGCCGATGTCCGCACGCAGGCGACGGAATGGAATGGAATGATGTGGAAGATGGCGCTGCCCATTTACCGGGCCCACTGGCCGAGTCTCATCAGTATGTTCGCGCGTTCCTACGCCTATGCGCTTGGATCCGGCTCACGTCTGTCTCAGGTGCTGCCATGGTGGCTGGTCTTGATCGGCGTCGGGGTTTTGGCCTGGATCGGCCGGAGCCCGCTGGCCGGCGCTGGAGTCATGTTATGCGCCGCCCATTTGCTCCATCTGGCGGTCGCTTGCACCTTCGATGTGCCGATCAATCGCTATATCTTTGCCACCGAGTTCATGAGCGTGATCGGCGTGATTTTAATCGTGTGGGGCTGTGTGCTGCGTCTGACCCGATTGTCCGATTCAGTCGCCGCCTCCTAGCTGCTACCCTTGGCCGGGCTGCTTAACGTCCCTTTGAAAACGATGGCTTGCCCCGTATGCAGGCAGAGTGGAACGGCATTCTCGGATCGGAAGAAATCATCCACGGCCTCCTTTGCGCCCATGCAGGTGCGGAATCCGTAGTCGTCGAACACGATCGCGCCGCCCAACGACAAACGCGGCCAAATGAAGGCAACGCTATCGATGATGGATTTATAGATATCTAAATCGATATGGCAGAACGAAATAGTGATGTCGGATAGACCGGCGAACGTTTCTGGAATCAATCCCTTTCTGAAAATGCGTCTGGACCCTCCACCGACAAAAGACTGCACCGATTCGAGCGAGGTGTCGGAGAAATCGCCTTGCTTATGCCAATCCCTTTGAGGATCTGTCGCCGGCATGCCTGCAAACGTATCGAACAAGAAGAGCTTTTTATCAGATTTTTCCTCGGCCAAAAGCGCAGCGAGCAGTGCGGCGGTGCCCCCTTTGTAAACGCCGCACTCAAATATGTCGCCGGCAATAGGCAGAGTTTGGCGAAACAGGCGCTCAAGCACGAAACAGCGGTCGATGGAAACGAGCGTTCTGGGGGCGGCGATGGCGTAATAGCGCGCGAAGTCCTCGCTGTGCCAAGGCGAATAGAGTGGCCGATAGAGGCTGCGCGCGGGCGGGATCTTCGTGATCTCGTATCCCAGCAGCTGGAACAACCGGCTTAGAATGGCCTTGATCCAAATGGTTATCTTCCGGTCTACGCCGAAATTTTGGGACGGTGGCATTTTTTAAAATTATGGAATCGTTGATTTGACCGCGGACGGTTTGAAATCGGCAGCTGACTCCATAACTGGCAGGCTGGCCAGCACGGCGAGAAAAGAGGAAGCCCGGCCCAAGAGGAGTTCCAGGAGAGCCAGGGAATACCAGAGGGGAAGCAGGGCCAGGCTGTACCAGGCGGTTCCGGACCCGGCGGACTGGGAGGGACGGCCAAGGCTGCGGATGAAATTTTGAAAGGAGATGGCCCAGGAGCCGGGATCAACCAGGGCTATGGTCCGGACCTCCGTCAGGCCGAGCCGGGCGGCCAGTTGGCGAAAATTCCCCGGGGAGAAGACCTGGGTATGCCGCGGAGCGTGAAGCCCAGACCAGTACGGTCCGAAAATCTGGTGGCTCAGCCCTTCGGTGCTGGGTGTGATCACAATTATCGTTCCTCCGGGAAGGAGGGACTCCCGGCAGAGGGACAATATCTCGTCGGGATGGAGAAAATGTTCGATGACATTGACCATCACGATCGCGCCGTACGGCCCTTCCAGGCTTCCGTTGGCTTCGAGATCGCGGCTGCGATACCGGATTGGGCTCCCGGCAAATGCCGACAGAAGGCCCGGATTCTGATCCATCCCGGTCAGCCGGCGATAGCCTCTGGCTAGGAGCGCAAAAAGCAGATGCCCGCTGCCGCACCCGAGATCGAGAATCGGCGCATCGCGATCGACCGGGAGGAACGGCGTGAGCGTGGTCGCCAACCGCGAGGCTTGCCAGTCCTTCAACCTGCGGAGCAGGGCGGCCGAACCGGTGGCCGAGCGGCCCGAAACATACGGACGATAATCGGCGGGATAGGCGGCTCGCAGACTCTCCCGGGTGGGAGCGGGCACTTGGGTCAACCAGCCGCAGGTCTGGCAAACCGCAAAATCCACGCGGCCCGACTGCGCGTGCTCGAGATCGCGAACGCCCTGATGCGATAATCGGAAGGAATCCGACCCGCAGACCAGGCACCTGATCCCGAGGTTAGTAGCCGACTTCAACGCTCTTTTTGAACAACCGGCGATAACCGGACCCAGGAGGACGCTCCGGCGTTTTCGGCACTGGAAGCTGCAGCGGATAATGCCGGAATTCACCGGCTTCCTTCGGCTTTTCGGTCATCTCATTGATGTACTCAAGGCCGGAGAAATCCCTGAATCCGAGTTTCCAGACCTTCCACCGGCGGATTCGCATGGGGGCGTCCTCCTCCCATGTCGCGTGAAACCACCGTGTGGTCACCCGCTGGAAAAGCGGCTCCAGGAACTTGAAGATACCGGGCACCTTCATCGTGTAGATGCAGGTCACTTTGCAGCGGTCGGTTCCGATATCCTGGAGGTGAATCTCCTGCTCAAGGACGGATCCCAGCTTCCCATATTGGATCGAGCGGATCAGATTGGGGTTTTCCAGATACATGAAGCCGAGGGACGAGGTGCGGAGTTGGATGATCGGGAGCTTGTAAAAACGCTCAACCAGGCACCACCCATCCTTTTCCGCGAGAATGCGGCAGTAATTGTAGTGTTTGTAGTGCGTGCCGACCACGTGTTCATGGTCGTAGTAGTTCCAGACGACGACCTCCTTCGGGCAGTCCATCTCAAGCGAGCATTCCGAGCGCAATGTGGTCATGGTTGTGTGTTCCTTGTTTCTTCGGACGGCTCGACAAGGCGAACCCAGATTTCCCCGTCTTTCTCAACCGAGCGGTATTCGCGCAGATGGAAATGGCGGTTCGTCAGGCAGGATCCGTCCTTCGCCGCGAATTCATAGTTGTGCCAAAGGCAGACAAACTTTCCGCCGTTGATCTTATGATAGCCAACCGGGCCGCCAAAATGGGGGCAGATGTTCGTGTAGACCTTGAGCTCGCCCTCAAAGCGGCACACCAGGAGGTCGTGGTCATCCACCCATTTTGAAAACTGGCCGTGCGGCACGAGTTCGCTGACGTTCGCGATTCGCTGAAAGCCGTCCTGGATCAGCCGATCGGCAGTGGGTGCGGGCGAGGAGGTGTCTTGATGTGCCATGAACGGGCGATTCGACGGTTGATTCCAACGTGCGTCCGGCGGAATTAAAGCAAAAAAGGCGCCCCCGGAGGGCGAACGGCCCGCTCAGGGCAGCACGCGGTAGATTGTCATCACGTAGCGTCCCTGGCGAAAGGCCGCCGCCGGGGCAAATCTCGATCGGTCGCGCAGGGCGGCCTCGACCGCCGAAGGCGGACTCTCCTGGAAGATGTTGGAGACGATGATCCATTTGGCATCAAGCGCCGCGATTGCGCCGGGATCTAGCGTGAGAACGGCATCGCGATAATAGGCCGAATAGAGCGAATCCTCCCAATACCAGCCCACAGGAATCAGGATTCGGCTGAGCGTGGCCATCTTCATCCATTCGGGAAAGTTCTTCATCTTGGGCACCTGGTCGGGGGGAACGACCACGATGGCGCGATCGCGACCCTTGGTGAGCAAAAAGAGAAAATCGCCGGTGCTTACCGCAAGCTTTTCGAAGGCCTGGCGCTTGATCTTGTCTTCCTGCACCCCGGGGCCGTCGGACAGCGATCCATTGGTGCTGGCGATGGCGGTAACCTTCGCGATGGTGTTGGGCATCAGACCGACAATGCCCAGACCGATCGGATTGATCAGACTGCATGCCGCCAGCGCGCCGCCGAGGATGCGCCGGCGGGTGCCCGCTTGCATCAAAAGGTCGCCGGCCAACCAGCCGAGGAACAGCGCCGCGAAACTATAGGAGGCGGTGAAGAATCGCAGCAAGTCGGTCGAGCGGTACCCCCAATCCAGGAAGATGGGGGGAATGGCGCAGGCAGCGGCCAGCCAGGCCAGCAGAAGCACCGCGGGATCGCGCCGTCGCCGGCTCAGCCAGATGCCGAAGGGGATGCCGATCAGCAGCACCGGCAGAGCTTCCATGAGAAACTCGGTGCCCAAGATGGGGATGTATGAGCTGTCGCTAGAGCCGGTGGACTCCCAGGAGGGCACCCGGCCGAAGTGGGCGAAATTCAGCCGCAGGGGGACAAGGTCGGGAACCGACCAGGTTGGACGATAAATGTGGATTTCGGGCGCACCGGCGGCCGGGACCCTGAATTTTGCCGCATACTGTCGGGCAAGCGAAACTTGCTCAACATTATCGTAATGCATCCAAAAATAGCCGAATGCCCCCGAAAGGTAGGTATTGTTGAAAATTCCCCAAAAAATAGCCACGACCGCGGGGAGAAGAGCGAGAGCGAGGTTGATCCGCTTGGCCAAGGCGGATGTCGTCCGCCGACGCCAAAGGATGAGCAGCAGGATGAGGGTGAGGCCGCCCAATGCCGGAAGAAAGTACCACTCGGCCACCAAGGTGAGCGACCCCAGCAGCAACCCGAGCGTCGTGGCGATGAGCCACGAGGGCCGCATGTACATATGTCGAACCAGCAGAGTAATCGTCAGGACTAACGGAACCCCGAGCAGGTGCGAAGGAGTAAAAACCAGCTGAAGCAGGCTTTGAATGGAGTGGCTGTTAAACACCTGCAGCGCGCCATCAACTCCCGGAAAGCGCCCGCTCAGAAACAAAAGAAAGCGGAGATTGCCTCCCGCGACCAGGAACGTTGCCCCGAGCAACGCCGACCAATAGTTGCGGGCGAGCCGCGCCAGCAGGGCGAACGCGAGCAGGAAGGCGCAAGGGGCCAGGATGGCGATATTGAGCGCAAACCCCGTCTGGACCGGGCGATCGAGCAGATAGGACCAGCACGCGGCGAGAATGTCGGGGCCGTGATGATAGAAGAGGGGCCCGTCCAAGGCAAACATGTGGCTGAGGGGAAACTTCTCCGTGGTCTGGATTTGCACGGCTGCCGGATAATGGCCCCACCAGGCATCGTTGAGGTAACCGCCAAAGGCCGGCACTCCGTAATAAAAACCCACGCCGACTGCCGCCAACGCCAGTAGCAGCAGCTTCCACCCTCGGTCCACACACCCGGGCAAGCGCGGCCGCCGAGCTCGGCGGGGCAGGGCGAGCATCGCCACGACGGCCAAGGCAAAAAGAAACTTGTAGGTCGACCACACCGCCACGCCCATTTCGGCAAAATAGCGGAACTCGTTCATCGTAGCCATGACGGCGGCGAGGCCGATCAGCACCGAGCCCGGCAGCAGCGCCAACCAATTTGCCTCGCGAAAGACCTGCCTCAGCACGACCCAGCCAAAAAGCGGCGGGACGCCGAAAACGATGGCACAGTGCACCCCGAAGATGAGGCTGCTCATGGAGGAAAGAGCCCATGAACGGGTGAGATCGTCATCGGGAGGCGGCGGTCTCCGGCGGGGGCGAATCCCATTGCACCACGCACGGATTGACGTAGGTCACGCAGCCGATGCCGTCGGGCGCGGGGAATGGGTGATAGTGGCGCACCGTGCCAAACGGCAGCGGATCAAACCGGGTGTAGAAGACCCCGATATCGCCGGTCAGATAAAGACTGAGATCGAGCTGCCGGCTGTTGGATATCTTCACAGCCGTTAGCGGCGGCCCCAGAGCGGTGCGCAATCGAGCCTTATATCCGGTCCGAATCCAGAAATTTCCGGTGTAGCCGACCAAGACCAGCGCGAACATCCCCCACGCGAAGCCGCGGAGCAGCCGTGGATGAAGCGGGACGGCGCGGGGCCGCTCGGTCACCGCCGAGGCCATGGCGGCAAACAGCAGGATTTCGTAGCTCATCATCACCCGCGCTCCGCCGGCCAGGCCAAGGGCGGCGTGCAAGGCCAGAGCGGCGCAAAATGCGACGATCAGCATGGCCGTCAACCGGCGGCCGGTCACCACGGCATTGGAGGCCAGTGCCACGAGCAAAACCGTAAACCAAATCATGCGGGGCTCCGTATCGATGTAGATCGTTGCCACTGCCGCCGTGACAGCTGCCGCTGCCGTCAGCCATTTCGCCCAACGCCAGGCCGGCCGGGAGGCGGACCATGGCTCCTCGGTTCGGCCAGCCAGCCAGCCCAGCAAGGCCAGGGCGCCCAACATCAGCAGGAACGCATAATTCACCATGAGATTGGCGGTCTGGTTGATAACCGAGCCGCAATTGGCGAGAAAGACCTTCCGGCCCCCTGCGCTGAAAAGAAAATGGAGATAGCGCGCGTGAACCTGGGCGGCCGATGGGGCTTCCTGCAGGTAGAGGCGGTGAGTCGGCATCGACCAGTTATGAGCCGGATCTGTGTAAAAGCTGTAAAACACGATCGCACTCTGATCCTGGATGCCATTTCGCTTTTGGATTATGGAATCGAGGACGAAAGGCGCAGAAAAGCTGACCGCCATCAGCGCGAGCGCCAGCCATGCCCGCTTGCGAATCCGAGCGGGAGCGAGGAGCGCAAGGACGGCCGCTCCCGAGGCGAGTTGCGGGCCGCGCACGCATCCGCCGATTCCCAGCAGCAGAAATCCGGCAATCGTCGCAGCCTGGGAATGCCGCCCGCCGCTTTCGCCCAGTGCGATAAGCAGAATGCCCACCAAACACAGGGCCATGGGCCAGAAATCAACCATCAGCGTTGACGGATTGAGCGGGCTGACCAACTCGCCAAAGAAGATGACGAAAGTCCCGACGATTCCGACCCACGCGGTTCGGTCCGGCCAGTCGGACACGGCGAAAAGGCCCCCGCAGGCGGCAAAAAACAGAAGAATCCATACAGCCGGGACCGAGGCCACCGAACTCGTGGCGGAGATGATCGTGCTGTAAAACAATCCGATGGTTGGCCGATAGAGATAGTTGAGCGGCACGCCGTGCAGATAATAGCTCAAGGAACTGTCGAGCCAGGGACCCAGGGCATCGGAGTAGGGGGCTTCGGCGCTGCCCGCGCCGCCAGCGTTGATGGCGGCCACGGACTGATGGAAGGTTCCATAGAAAAGGATGCCAAGGCGGCACGCGCCGGCCAACGCGGCGATGAGGACGACAATCCGGGCACCGCGGCGGAGGACTTCCCAAAAGCGGTTTTTCGCGGGCGGCATTTAGGCAGTGGGGGTCCGGACGGATTTAAGGCTGGCGACCAGAGCGATCGCGAGGCTAGCGATCATGGTCGAGGCGCAGATCAGTGAAAAAACCGCCAAAGTGCGGAGCGCGTCATCGTAGCGGCCCTCGGTGACGGTGACGAGAGCGAGAGTGAGCACCTGGACGAAAAGAACGCCCGCTGATCCGAGGCAGAGCCAAGCCAACACCGCCAGCTCGCGACGGACTTGGAGCCGGGGCCAAAGCAAAACGGCACTGGCACCGGCCACGCCGGCCAGAGAAATGGGCATGAACCAGACGTGGATCAGCCGCACCAAGGCATCCAGCCAGGGTGGCGGCCAAAAGACGACGGGAGGATTGACGGGTCGATCCATCGCCTTTGCGGCGGCTTCCAGCAGGGCGCGGGGGGCGGGCGCCGCGCTTTGGGCAAGGACCCGGAGCAGCGAGGCAGAGGCGGGAAAATACAGCGTGACGGCCTGTGCGAATTCCCGAAAGGCACCATCGTCCTGGGGGCCGGCATAATAGTAGTGAAGCAAGAACCAAACCTCCTTAAAATAGGCTTTGGGTTGATGCAAGAGGATGGCAAAATAATAGTGGAGGCAAAATCGTTTGTATCCTTCTGGATCGTTGTGAAAGGCAATGACCAAATCCCCATCGGGATTGTCGGGAACGTACAGCAGGGCGTTGGCATTGAAGGTCAATGTGTTCCAGTGGCTGACATAGCGGCCGACAATCTCCTTTTCAATTTTTGGGATGATTTTGCGAAGCAACTCCGCATGATCGGGCGGCATGGGAGCCGCCAAATCGCGGCGAAATTCGTTAACAGCCAGATCCGCATGCATCCAGAGTAGAACCTTAGCAGTGAAGGAATCATTCCAACCATCGTGCGGAACGAGGCGAAACTGAATCAATCCAAGGCCGGCATAAACAGTCACGAAGGCGGCAAATACCGGCCACGCCACGCCCACCCATTGGCGGATTGATTCCCGGCGATTGATCACCGCCAAGACCGCGATAGCCAGGACCATGATTGCTGCCGCGCCCCACCGAGGGTTGCCGTAGTACATGAACACTCCGAATCCGGCGGTGCAGCAGGCTATCCGCATCCGCTTGGCCGGCAATGGGGAAGCCCAAAGCAGGCACAATAGGGCACCCAAGCAACATTGGAGAAAGGCGTTGAAGGATTCGAGCAACACCTGCTGTTCATAGGCCACATAGGGAGCGGAAAGCGCCAGCAACAAAGGCAGCGCAAGACCGATGGCTTCGTGCGCGGCGCGTGCTAAGCGCGAAGACCAAATCCTTGCTCCCAATGAAACCCAGGCGAGCAGCAACAAGGCCGGTCCCAATAAGCCGAGCAAATGTTGGGCAATGGCGATGCTGCGCCAATCGTGAGTTACCTGCAGCAGTATCCGGCAAAACATCGGATAGACGAACATGCGGGGCCCGATGTCATAGTGGCCCCCGTTAATCGAAGGGCCGAGGTAAATAAACGAGTCGGGTGCAATCAGCGGCCATCCTGGCGCCGCGAAGCGTACGATCGCTCCTTTGAGGAAAATCCAACCCGCAGCCAGCAGCCAGCATATCCGCCACATGCGCCATTTCCAATCGCTGCTGGTGGAGGAGGTTTTCACAATGGGCTTAACCGGCCGAACCATCGAGGCTTGGGAGGGATTCTTGACGGGGAGTGCGCACGGCGGAGATCGGCCTTTTCTTTATCGTTCGCACCAGCGCACTGCCGAGTTCGAAAGCCATGCTTCCAGCCATTAGGATACTACACACCAGGGAAAAGACGGCCAGGGTACGCAAGGCATCGGAATAGCGGCCCTCAGTGATGGTCACCATGGCTAAAGTGAGCACTTGAGCGAAGAGTATCGAGATTGATGCGAGACAAACCCGGGCGAACGCGGCCAAACCCTCGCGATCCCCCTTCCGCGACCACCACAAACCCGTCAAGCCGCAGATTACTCCGCCGAAAGTCGCCGGTACGAACCAAGACCGGGCCTGCTCCACCACGGCGGATAGCCAGGCGGGAGGGTAGTACACGGCCGGCGGAGCAACGCTGGCGGTCATTGCCTTGGCCGCCTTCTCCAGCCGGGCGCGATCGGACGGCAGTGCGGATTCAGCGAGTTCCCGGGCGATCGGGGCTGAGCTGACCAAAAGCGCCGTGGCGGGTGTGATAATTTCCCTAAATGCTCCATCTCGCATCGGGGGGGTAACATAGTACCAGCGCAGCATGCGGGATACTTTGCTGAAATAAGCCGCGGGTTGATGCCAAATTATGGAAAAATAATAATGGAGGCAAAATCGTTCGTACCCTTCCGGATCACTGCGAAAGGCGGCTATCACGTCGGCTGCGGGATTGTCGGGATTGTACAACAGCGCATTTGCATTGAACGTGAGCGTATGCCAATGGCTGACGTCATACCCGACAATCTCCTTTTCGATCTGGCTGCCGCAAAGACCGCAAGAACTCGTCACGATGAGATTGCGAAAGGCGTCGCCCAACGGTGGCTCTCGCAATGTCAGGCGCACCACAGCTGACCAAAACCCAGTGGGCTCGGTTGTCACGGAGACAATGTCCCCGGGAACGGTAAGTAACCCCTCTGAATAGGCAAAGC
>CAZJNA010000102.1:0-11247 GCA_964547325.1 uncultured Opitutaceae bacterium
TGGGCTTCATGCCCTCAAGCCGCCTGGGATCGTAGCCCTCGCTCACCTCGATTCCCGCTTCGGCAAGGACGGTGCTCATGGGCGGGTAGACCGAAGTGTCGCTGCCGCAAACCTCATGCCCGGCCGCGCGGGCGAGCAGCGCGGCATTCCCCATCGCGGTGCCGCAGACGCCCATGAAATAGATTCTCATTTTGCCGGTATGATCAAGAGTCATCCACTCTCTGAAAGGCTGTTTTCAGAGGAGGATGTTGCGGCTCAAGTAGGCCCCTCTTTGCCCACTTGCTTGACGACCATGGCAGAAAGAAAAGGGCATAATGGAGCCCGAGAAGAGGCACAACAAAACACTCGAAAAGATCCCCGACATTTGTCCCTAGGAGGCATTCATACCAAGAAGCGGCCATCTAGCCAAATTGAACCACTTAAATCCTGTTGGGAAGTGCGGAAATTCAGAGATGTCGCCGAATCACTCCGCTGAATCACGCTTCACCCCACTAAAATCGAAATGAAATGAGTTCTCTGGTTTGACAGCCAGTTCAGGAAAACGGAAAGCTAGACGCATCGCGTTTGATCTCGCATTATCGCAGTGAGCCTTTGCTATCCTACTATGGCCACTGGTTGCGAGTAATCATGCATAGCACCATTTTCGTTTTCTACTTTGTCCGTATATAAGACGCATTTCCGCCTACGTCGTCCCTGTACATATCTCTAACAATGAAGCTTCGCCGTGCGTTAATTGAGAATGTTCGCAGTTTCCTAGAAGCACAAGAGCTGCGTATTCCTGGGGACGTTGCAATACTTATTGGGCCAAATGGAGGGGGGAAAACCAATCTACTCGATACCGTAACTCTCGCCCTAAGACTTTACCTCCTAAAATCATGGATTGCAGAGCACCAACCTCAGGAAGGGTGGCAGGACCGGTATGCCTGGATTAACAACAACACATTGAACGTTAATTTGCTGGACAAACATAGCGCGGGAGCAAATCGGACGCAGCGCATAGAGCTCGATCTTGAGATTACACAACGAGACATCGATAACATCGAACGTGCGAAAGCCGAGGTTCACGCATTAGAGGCACAATCGAAATTACGCTACGTAAGTAACCCTCTTCACAATGCGATCCAATGGCAGACCGAGCACCTCAAAGCTGGATCTATCTTCACCTATCGGATCGTCAACCGCAACTTGGAGGCACCGAAATCCAATGAGGCGAAAGTATTCCAACAATACTTGGAAACATTCGAGATAAACAGCCGGCTTAGGTCAGAGCAGGAGCATTCTTCATTATCGACACCAATGATTTCATTGCCAGTGAATCGATCATCGAGCGGCGTCGCGGTATCGGTATCATTGGCCAGTTTTAATGAGTCCGATTACAAAAAGAGCGTCGATGCGGCAAGTTCGCGCTCGGCTGGTTCGATCATCATGCTGGCCGTCGGGCGTCTTGCAGGGAGATATCGCGACCTGCTTGAGTTGGACAACCGGAAAGCTCGAGAAGCATTCGACGAGGATGAGAGCGTGAAAGCGCTCACGTCGACGCTGCGGGCGCTCGGCTACGAGTGGAACCTGCAATGCACCAACGCACACAAGAATCAATACGACATCCGTCTCAGCAAACAGGGTTCGTCTTTTATGGTTAGCGCCGCTTCATCTGGTGAGCGGGAGCTTCTGACCTATCTTTTTGCCATATATGCACTCAATCTCCGGGACGCCTTGATTGTCATCGATGAACCGGAATTACATCTGCACCCGCGTTGGCAAAAGACTCTATTGGTGTTGTTCGAAAAACTCGGGAAGGATACTGGTAACCAGTTTGTAATGGCGACGCATTCACCGGTGTTTGTATCACCGTCTTCGATTCAATATGTATCGCGCGTGTTTTCCGAGTCACAGCAAACACGAATCACCCGGCTAGGTGATAGTAATCTGCCTGAATCGAGGCATCTCTTCAATATCGTGAATAGTCAAAATAACGAACGGGTGTTTTTCGCGGATAAGGTCGTGCTGGTCGAAGGCATCTCTGATCGCATTTTCTTCGAGGCTGTTCTCCTGCGATTCGCGAAATCAAGCTCTGGGCTAATTTACGAAGTCGTCGATGTAGGCGGGAAGATGTTTTTCGACCCATACGTTACGCTATTGCGTGCATGCAGCGTTCCGTTTGCGACGATAGCCGATCTAGACTATGTCAGGCAGATAGGTACACCTGAGCTGAAAGCTCTATTCTCGCTTAAGGGACGCGACATAATCGATCACGTAGTGAATGATGACTCGAGCATCGATGCTCAGAATCTTGTCGCACGCCTCGATGAGGCAATACGCACCGCAGATTTGGATTCGCTAAAATCAGTATGGGAATATATAAAAACTCGCCAACAGCGCATCCGCCGGGATCTTACTGCCGAGCAGATCAAATTGCTTGAGACCTTTATCGAACAAATGGCTCAGGAAAATATTTTCATTCTTTCGAAAGGAACACTGGAAGACTATCTTCCAGCGCCAAAGCAAAAGGATCTCGACAAGGTAATTCGTGTGACTACGGCTCCGGATTTCTGGGAGCAACTGCCGACTCCGGTTCGTCAAGAGTTAGAGAAAATCGCTTTGCAAATTATTAGGCCTATTTCCTCGGAGAAAACTCAGACAAAGGAGCTTGTTGGCAGCTAGTGTCCATAAGACCTTGAGCAACGGTAAGCGCGAAAAAATGGAGAAAAGCCCACCGGAATAAGCTAAGGATGCGTCGTGTGTGCGCTCGGTAAGCACGCGAAGGATCTGGATTGAGCCGAACAGCGACGCCAATGGGAAGAGGAAGGGAGGCTCAGTAAGGTGCCAGAGCAGCAGCGCGGGAATTTGTTCATGGGGGAAGGGAGAAGATGGTCCGAGGCGTAGGATCTGAATGATTTCGGGCGGCCTGTGCCCCATCGGCCAACGCCTGGCAATGACGACCCGCTCGCCGCCGAGGGACTTGCTATATTACATTCCCATGCCTTTCAGTGTCACGAAGATCGAGCGCCGCATCCTCGCGGTCATGACCCTTCTTATCATCCTCGGGCTCATCGGCATGGCGGTTCTTTAGTTTTGCCTCCCGAGGCATCCCGCGCTCAACTCCGCGCGTATCATGTATGAATGGCTTTTGCATCCCCTTGGGCCCCAAGCGGCTTTTGCTGGGCGGCGGCTTCGGCATTCCCGAGCCGGCGGGGCACTCCGTGCGCAATGACGCCGGCGGGTGAAACCCAATCTCCCGAAGAGCGGGGAGCCGAGGACGCCCGGCTCCTCCGCAGGATCGCCGGCGGCGAGCAGGCGGCGATGGCGGAGCTTTACGAGCGCTTCTCGCGACCGCTCTATTCCACGGCGCTCCATATCCTCAAGGACGCGTCCGAGGCCCAGGATATCGTCCACGATGTCTTTGTAGCCCTCTGGGAAAAGGCCTCGGTGTTCGCCGTCGAGCGCGGAAGCGCCTTTTCCTGGGCCGTCACCCTCACGCGGAACCGTTCGATAGACCGGCTGCGTTCAAGAAGGCGGCGCTCCGAGCTCCTGGAGCAATCCACACCGTCCGACCTCGGCTACATCGAGACCGCCTCAGGGGCCGACCCCGACGATCCCGTCGCCCAGCGCGAGCACGCCCGCCTGGTGCGCGAGGCCGTGGCCAAGCTGCCGCGCGAACAACAGGACGCCCTCCAGCTCGCGTTTTTCGGCGGCCTCACCCAGCAGGAAATCGCCCAGCGGCTCAGCGAGCCTCTTGGGACGGTGAAGGCGCGCATCCGCCGCGGGCTCGGAAAACTTCGGGAAATCCTTTCGGACCGCGTATGATCGAGGATCGCAACGACGAGCTCGCAACGCTCCACGCCCTCGGACTTCTCGAGGGCGACGAACTCGCCCGTTTCGAGAAGGCGCTGGCCGGCGATCCTGCCCTGAGAAAGCACGTGGAGGAGCTCCGGACGGCCGCCGCCAGCCTCGCCCACCTCGCGCCGGCGGCACATCCGCCGCAGGCCCTCAAGGATCGCATCCTTGCCACCGTCGGGCGGAAACGCCCCGCCGAGCCTGTCCGCGGACGGGTCCTCCCCTTTCCCAATCTGATTCCGTGGGCGGTCGCCGCCTGCCTCGCCGTCTCCGCGCTCTGGTCGGGGCGGCTTTATCTCGGCCAGCGTTCCGAAAATGCGCTCATCCGCGAGCAGCAGAAACTGGCCGACATCGAGCTGCGAGGCGTGCGGGACCGCATGGAGGCCGTTCAAATTGTCAGGCAGCGGGAACTCGACGACGCTGAGCGGCGGCTGACGGACGCCGGCAGGCGGAACAGCGATTCGCTCCGCGAGATGGCCGGTCTGCAGAAGCAGGTGGCCGAGGCCCGCCTGAAGTTTGCCGACGCCTGCGTGCGGGCGGACGATGCGGAACAGCAGATCGCGCAGCTCGCCCACAAGCTGAAGGACGAGGGGGATCTCGCGCAGTTCAAGATAGCCACCCTCGCGTCGATGCTCGGCAATTCCCCGCAGGCCGTAGCCGTGGCCGTCTGGAATCCGATGAAGCAGCAGGGAATGCTGAAGGTGTCGAAGCTAGCGATGCCGGCCTCCGACAAGGACTACGAGCTGTGGGCGATCGATCCCCAGTATGCCTCCCCGGTCTGCTGCGGCCTCGTGTCGATGGATCCCTCGACGGGGGAGGCCCATGTGATATTCACGGCGCACAGGCCGATCAATGGCGTGGCGAAGTTTGCGATCAGCCTTGAGAACAAGGGCGGCATGCCCGAGCCGCACGGACCGATCGTCATGCTGAGCGAATAGCGGGGGCCGGGACGCCCACTTCCCGCTTGTCACGACAGGGCTCGCCGCAACACTTTGCGGCGTATGGTCATAAAACCCAAGGTGCGCGGCTTTGTCTGCGTCACCGCCCACCCCGCCGGCTGCGCCGCGCACGTCAAGGAATGGATCGATCACGTCGTGTCCAAGGGGCCGCTCAAGGGCGGCCCGAAAAAGGTCCTGGTGATCGGATCGTCGACCGGCTACGGCCTCGCCTCCCGGGTCTCCGCGGCCTTCGGTTGCGGAGCGGACACCCTCGGGATATTCTACGAGCGCCCCTCGGAAGAGGGCAGGCCGGCCACCCCGGGCTGGTACAACACGATCGCCCTCACGCGATTCGCGCGCGAGGCGGGCCTCCACGCGGGAAACATCAATGGCGACGCCTTTTCCGATGACATCAAGCGCCGGGCCCTCGAGCACATCCGGGAGAACCTGGGGCCCGTCGATCTCGTCGTGTATTCGCTGGCCTCGCCCCGGAGGGTCCATCCCCGGACGGGCGCAGTCCACAAGTCCGTGCTGAAGCCTATCGGCGCGCCCTACACGAACAAGACCGTCGACACCGACAAGGGGATCGTCACCGACATCACGATCGAGCCCGCGACCGATCAGGAGATCGCGGACACGGTGACGGTCATGGGCGGCGAGGACTGGGAGCTGTGGATCGAAGCCCTTGCGGGCGCTGGACTCCTCGCTCCCGGGGCGCGCTCGGTCGCCTACTCATACATCGGGCCCGAAGTCACCTGGGCCATCTACAAGAACGGAACGATCGGCATCGCAAAGAACGACCTGGAACGGGCGGCCAAGGCGATCGATTCCCGCCTGCGCAGGATCGGCGGCGGCGCCTTCATATCCGTCAACAAGGCCCTCGTCACCCAGGCCAGCTCCGCGATACCCGTCGTGCCCCTCTACATCTCCATCCTCTACAAGATCATGAAGGCCCGCGGGCTCCACGAGGGCTGCGCCGAGCAGATCCAACGCCTGTTCGCCGGCCACATCTGCGCGCCCGGCGGCGCGGCCTTCGACGAGGCCGGCCGCGCGCGCCTCGACGACCTCGAGATGCGGCCGGAGGTCCAGGCTGCGGTTCGGGAGATCTGGCCCCGGGTGACCACCGAGAATCTGGCCGAGCTCACCGACATCGCGGGCTACCGATCGGAATTCCTGAAACTCTTCGGCTTCGGACTCGCCGGCATCGATTACAACGCCGAGATCGAGCCGCACCTCCCGATGATCTGAAGGACGGCCGAGCGCCGCCCTTCTCATGCCTCGAATCCGCCGACGCTGACCGATCGTCCGTTGTCCTTGGCGCCTAGCTTGAGTATGAACGGGGCCGCGTGTTCGGCCCACTGCGCAGCCTTCGGGTATGCGGCTGCCCCGTCCGCCCAGCATTGGCGAAGCATGTCGGTGTCGATGGCGCCCGGATTGAGCGGGATGGCGGCCATCCCCTTGGGAAGTTCCTCGGCGAGGGCCTTTGTCAGGCCTTCAATCGCCCACTTCGAGGCGCAATAGGGGGCGACTTCAGGCGAGACGCTCCGTCCCCAGCCGGAGCTGAGATTGACGATCACACCCTGCTTCCGCGCCACCATAGGCGGGACAAAGGAGCGGATGACATTGGCCACGCCGATTATGTTCACCGCGACGACCTGGGCGAACTTTTCGGCCGGAACCTCCCAGAGCGGAGCCAGTTCGTTCATGATCCCGGCGTTGTTGATGAGGATGTCCGGCGCCCGCCCGCCCCCGAGGATTCGCTCGGCCCAGAGCTGGACCTTGGCCGGCTGCGACACGTCGACCGCGTCGAAGCTGTGCGGCTCCGGATGGGCCATGCGGAGCTCGAAGATCTGGGGCCCGCTCCGTCCGCAGCCGGCCACCGTGTGCCCGTGCGCGATGTACCATTCCGCGAGCGCCCGCCCCAGGCCCCGCGTGACACCCGTTATGACGATGAACATCCGGGCCCGTCCTCAGCGGCTTTGAAGGCTGAACTTGTCGAGCCCCGACTTGCGGCAGGCGTCCATCACAAAAGCCAGCTTCTTCAGCTGGGACGTCTCGTCGGCCTTGATCAGGACCGGGATGTCCTTGTCCACGTCGTGCACCTGCTGCAGCAGCGCGAGCAGCTGGTCATCGGTGACGCGCCTGTCGTTGAAGCCGAGGCTTCCGTCCTTGTCTATGCTGATCGTGACCGTCCCCTTGAACTCGTTCTTTCCCGCCGTGTCCACCTTGGGAAGCGTTATGTTCAGGGTCGCCGCGGACTTGAACTGCATCGTCACGAAGGCGAAGAAGATGAGCATCACGAGCACGTCGATCAGCGGCACGAGGTTGAGCTCGGGCCGGCGGCGCGGACGGGCGAGAAGCGAACTCATGTGCCGTTGCGCCGGAGGATGCGCTCGAGCAGGACTTCGAGCTCGGCGGCGTAGTTGTCCACCTTGCGCGAAAGGTAACCGGCGCCGATGAGCGACGGGATCGCGATCGTCAGGCCGATCACGGTGGCGGAGAGCGCCAGGGCGACGCCCTTGGTGAAGACGACCGGATCGGGGAGCCCCGTGTCCGGCGAGATCTGGGAGAACACCTGCAGAAGCCCCGTCACGGTACCGGAGAGGCCAAGCAGCGGCGCAGCCGCATAGATGACGTCCAAATAGGGCACTCCCCGCTGCATGCGGTTCACCTCGAGCCGAGCGAACGCCTTGAGCGCGCCCTCATCCTTCGGGTTCTGCTCGGCAAAATCGACGATGCGGGCGAGGACGGTGTGGCGGCCGCCGGTGAGCGACGCCTTGCCCGCGACGATCGCGTCGACGAGGTCGTTTGGCATCACGGCCGTGCGGCGGAGCGCATAGGCCCTCTCGCAGATGATGAAGACGGCTGCTGCGGAGCAAAGGCCGAGGGGGTATTTGAGGAGCCCGGCTCCCGTGAGTATGTCAATCATGCCAAGGACCATATGAAGAAGAGGTGGGCTGTTCTGACGCGATATTCCGCAAAAAGGTCCATAGAATATGCGGAAGATTGAAGGCAGCCAAGCCGATAACCCCGTCGATGGTGTGTCGATTTGCCGGGAGCATGCCCCCATCGTCGGGTGCTGCCAATCTCCGGACCGCCGCCAATACCGGCCGCCAAGATCCGCCGGCCAGTTGCCGGCCGGATGGCGGCCCCGAGGCGTCGGATGCAGGCAGCAACTCCTCTGGCGGGCATGCTCCCGGCAAACTGACACACGGCCACCCCGCCGACGGCTACCTCGCCGGCTGCGACGTCAGGCTGCCATGTAGGGCAGCCGGAGGGCGGCGGCCTTCGCGCCGGGCAGCCCTTCCAGGAGCTCGGCGATCGGATCCCAGCGGCCGTTCACCAGGGCGTCGTGGGCCGAGGCGCGGAGTCCCGCGGGCACACGCAGGCCGCCGCAGCGGATCTCCCGGGCTGCGACGTCGACGACGATCTCGGCCTTGGGATCGGCCTCGACGGCAGCCGCCATCCGGGCGATATCCTCGCGCGCGGCCGTGAGGCAGGGGATGCCCAGCGTCGTGCAATTTCCGAAGAAGATCTCGGCAAAGCTCTCCGCGACGACCGCCCGGAAGCCGAACTTCTGGATTGCCTGGGGCGCGTGCTCGCGCGAGGAGCCGCAGCCGAAATTCGCCCCGGAAAGAAGGATGGAGGCGCCCGCGAAGCGCGGGTCGTTCAGGGGATGCGGCTTGTCGGTGCCGTCGGAGTTCTTCCGGACGTCATAGAACAAAAACTCCCCCAGGCCGTCGAAGGTGACGCATTTCATGAAGCGCGCGGGGATGATCCGGTCGGTGTCTATGTCGTTTCCGGGCACGGATACTCCGCATCCGCGGACTGAGGTGATCTTTGGGAGGGACATGGGAGGAATGGTTTGGAAGGCGATTACTGGACGCCAAACACCTCGCGCGCGTCGGCGACCGAGCCGCTCACGGCCGCGGCAGCGACCATGACGGGGCTCATGAGGAGCGTGCGCCCGGTGGGGCTTCCCTGGCGTCCCTTGAAGTTTCGGTTCGAAGAGCTTGCGCACAGCTGGTCGCCGACGAGCTTGTCCGGATTCATCGCCAGGCACATAGAGCACCCGGCCTCGCGCCACTCGAATCCGGCGTCGCGGAACACGCGATCTATGCCCAGGGACGAGCAGAGCTGTCCGACAGCCTGGGATCCGGGGACGGCTATCGCCTTCACCCCGGGGGCGACCCGGCGGCCCTTCAGGTACTTCGCCACCTCCTGGAAATCGCTCAGGCGGCCGTTCGTGCAGGATCCGAGGAACGCGACGTCGATCCGGGTGCCCTTGATCGGGGACCCCGGCACGAGCTTCATGTAGGCAAGGGCCTCCTCGATCGAGGCCTTCTCGTCGGCCTGGCTGGCCTGGGACGGATCGGGTATGCGCTCGGTTATCGCCAGGCCTTGGCCGGGGTTGATGCCCCACGTGACGGTCGGCGCTATGTCGCCGGCCATGATCTCGACGACATCGTCGTAGCGGCAGCCCGGATCGCTGGCGACGGCCTTCCAGCGCGCCACCGCGGCATCCCAGGCGGTTCCCTTCGGGGAATACGGCCGGCCCTTCAGGTAGTCGAATGTCGTCTCGTCGGGATTGACGTAGCCCGCGCGCGCGCCGCCCTCGATCGACATGTTGCAGACGGTCATCCGCTCCTCCATCGAGAAGCGGTCGAAGACCTCGCCGCCGTACTCGTAGGCGAAGCCCGTGCCTCCGTTCACCCCGAGGGTGCGGATGATGTGGAGGATGACGTCCTTCGCGTAGACGCCCGGCCGAAGCCTTCCCCGCACGTTGATGCGGCGAACCTTGAGCGGCGCCAGCGCCATCGTCTGCGTCGCCAGGACGTCGCGGATCTGCGTTGTCCCTATGCCGAAGGCGACCGCCCCAAACGCGCCGTGTGTGCTCGTATGCGAATCGCCGCAGGCGATCGTCGTGCCCGGCTGGGTGATCCCCTGCTCCGGCCCGACGATATGGACGATGCCCTGCTTGCCCGAGGCCCTGTCGAAAAAGGTGATCCCGAAATCCGCGCAGTTCCGCCGCAATTCCTCCATCATCGCCTGCGCCAGGGGATCCCGGTAGGGCTCGCTGAACTGGTCGGTGGGGACGATGTGGTCCACCGTGGCGTAGGTGCGGTGGGGCATCGCGACCTTGAGTCCCAGGTCGCGCAGCATGCCGAAGGCCTGGGGGCTCGTGACCTCGTGGATCAGGTGGGTTCCCACGAGGAGCTGGGTCTGGCCGTCGGCCAGGCGTCCCACCGCGTGGGCGGCCCAGACTTTTTCGAAGAGTGATTGTGGCATGGGAACAGTAAAAAGCGGAATTCGGAAAGCGGAAGGCGAAAAGCTGGCGTGCTGGATAGTACGGCAAACTTGTATTGCATGGAAATACTTGTTTTGATCCCTGTGATGCCCAGGGAGTATCAATTCCCATTCGAGCTGAGGCACCTCGTCTACTTCCGCGAGGTCGCCCGGCAGCTGCATTTCCGCCGGGCCGCGGAGGCCCTGGCTGTCGCCCAGCCCGCGCTCAGCAGGCAGATTGCCCAGCTCGAGCGCTCCCTCGGGATTCCCCTCTTTGTCCGCTCGCGCCGCCGCGTCGAGCTCACGCCGGCGGGCCGGGCGCTTTCGCGCGAGATCGAGCCCATCCTAGGCGCCCTGGGCGGGCTGGGAGCGCAGCTACGGGCGGTCGCCGAGGGCCGGGTCGGCCGGATCAGGGTCGCATTCACCGGCCTGGCGATGGCCACGGTGCTTCCGGGCATCCTGCGCGAATTTCATCGGCGCCATCCCGACATTCGGGTCGAACTCAACGAATCGCCGAGCTCGGCGCAGCTTGCCGCGCTCCAATCCGGGGAGATCGCGTGCGGCTTCTTCCATCCGGACGCGCCCGCCCCGGAGATCCGGACCCGGCTCCTTCTTCGCGAGCGGAACGGGGTCCTCCTGCCCGGCGACCATCCCCTTGCCCAAAGGAAAACGCTCCGCCTCCGGGACCTCGCAGGCACCCCCTTCGTGCTCTTCCCGCGGGCGAACAATCCCGGATTCTACGATCGCGTGCTCGCCGCCTTCACGCAGGCCGACGTGACGCCGCGCGTCGCCGAAGAGGTGTGGCCCCGCGTGAACGGAATCGGGCTTGTCCGGGCCGGCATGGGCGCCACGTTCATGGCTCCGTCCGAAGCCCAGCGCCTTCCTCCCGAGGTCGTATTCCGGCCGCTCAGGGGCCCCGCCCCCGAAAGCAGGCTCGTGCTGGGCTGGCGGCCGGCGGCGGCCGCCGATCCCGTGCTCCGGGCCTTCCTAGAGGTCGCCTTTACGAGGCGACCCCGGGCGCCGGCGCGGGCGGCGTCTTCTGCATGAAGATCAGCCTCTCGCCCTCACGGCTGACGACGACGGGCTCGCCCTCCTTGATGTCCCCGCGGAGGATGGCCTCGGCCAGCGGATCCTCGAGGTAGTGCTCGACGGCGCGGCGCAGCGGACGCGCGCCGTACTTCTCGTCGTA
>CAZJNA010000103.1:0-11121 GCA_964547325.1 uncultured Opitutaceae bacterium
ACTTTTGAAAAACAGACGCTTCAAAGTTAACACGTTTTTTCTAAAATGGGTACTGGTCTCGCAATTCTATCTGTCCGTGGGCTCAAACTTCTATTACCGAGACCTGACCCCTTTCTTCGTCGCCCTCGGTTATCTGGGGTTTCTCGTCCTCTATTCCGGTTTCCACGTTATAGGCTTCGCCTATGAACGGCATGTCATGCCCGTTGTCCTCCCTACGGCGCTCTATCTGATCCGCCGTCTGGGCGCCCCCTCTGTCGCATGATCCTCTATCCCGCAATCGACATCCGCGGCGGCCGCTGCGTGCGCCTCCTGCAGGGGCGCGCCGACCGCGAGACCGTGTATTCCGAGGATCCCGCGTCCGTCGCGGCGCAATACAAGGCGGCGGGAAGCGAATGGGTGCACGTCGTGGACCTCGATGGGGCCTTCGGGGGCGAGCCGAAGAACTGGGAGGCCGTGGCATCGATTGCGGCGCTCGGGCTCGAGGTGCAGTTTGGCGGCGGCCTCCGCGCACGCGCAACTGTCGAGCGGGCATTCGGCCTGGGTGTGAGCCGCGTCGTGATTGGCACGCGGGCGGCCGAGAGCGAGCCTTTCGTCGGGGAGCTTGTCCAGGAATTTGGCGCAAAGATCGCCGTTGGAATCGATGCAAAGGACGGCCGGGTCGCGGTGAAGGGCTGGGTTGACACGACGGCGACGGGGGCGGCGGCCCTTGCAGCGCGCATGGACGCCTTGGGCGTGCGGACGCTCATCTACACCGACATCGGCACCGACGGCATGCTCGGGGGGCCGAACTTCGCGGCCCAGGACGCGATGCTTGCGGCTGTGCGCGCGGGCGTCATCGCCTCCGGCGGCGTTAGCTGCCGCGAGGACGTGGCGAAACTCGCGGACATGAAAAAACGCCGTCCGAACCTGGACGGCGTCATCGTGGGGAAGGCGCTCTACGAGAAGAAGGTGGACCTTGCGGACCTGCTCGCGATCGCGAAGGGGACAGGTCTCGGAAGTTGACACCGGCCGGCTTCGGCCGATGTCAACTTCCGAGACCTGACCCCTTAATTTTATCGGCTATCTTCTCCAGCGGATAGGTGATGATCTCCGCCAGGGTGGGGTGGTACCAGGGAGCACGGAGGAGGTCGAAGACGGTCGCCCGCATCGCCAGCGGCCCGCTGAAGCAGTGGATGAGCTCCCCGGCGTCGATGCCGACGATCTCGGCCCCGAGGATGCGGCCTCGGCGGGGCTCCGCGATGACCTTCACGTAACCGCGCTTCGCCTCCATGAGGATGGATTTGCCGTGATCGTCGAAGGGGTAGGAGGCGACGACGAAGCGGACGCCCGCCTTCTTGAGCTCGCTCTCCTGCATCCCGATCGTCGCTAGCTGGGGATCGGTGAAGACCACGTTCAGCAGAAGCGAGGGATCGACGGGCTTGATTCCCTTCACCCCGAACGCGTGCCGGGCCGCAAGCTCTCCCTGGGCTATCGCGAGGTGGACGATGTCATGCGGGCCGCAGACGTCTCCGGCTGCGTAGATGTGCGGCTGGGAGCTCCGCTGCCAGCGGTCGGCGACGACGCGGCCCCGGGCGTTCACCTCGACACCGGCGGCGGCGAGGTTCAGGCCGGCGGTGCTTGGCTCGCGGCCGAGGGCATTGAAGAGGTGGCGCGCTCTCCGCCTCACGGTCATTCCGGTCCGCAGGTCGGTGAAGGCAACCGAGACCCCGCTTCGGTTGCCGGAGAGCCGAGTGAGCCGGGTGTCCGTGTGGAGCTCGATGCCCCCGTCGCGGAACGCCCGCTGCACTACGGCGGAGGCTTCCGGCGAATGGTCCCTCAGGATGTTCGCGCTGCGCTGGATGAGGATGACGCGTGCGCCGATCCTGCGCAGAAACTGGGCCATCTCGCAGGCGACGATTCCGCCGCCGAGGACGATGACGCTCTTCGGGACGAAGTCCAGGTCGAGGACATCGTCGCTGGTCCAGCTCGGCGTGTCGGCAAGACCCGGCACCGGGGGGTGGCTGATGCGCGAGCCCGTGGCGATCAGGAAGCGGCGGCCGCGGAGGCGCCGCCCATCGCCGAGCTCGATCGTGCGCGAATCGACGAAATGCGCCGTTCCGCGAATGAGGGCGAATGCCCCCGTTCTCAGCTGCCGCGCACGGTGGGCGGCAAAATCCGCGATGATCCGGCGCTTTCGCCGCCGCATCGCGCGCATGTCGGCGGTGGCGCGTGGAATCCTAAGCCCGAAAGCCGCTCCTTCCTTTGCGAGATGAAGAACCTCGGCGGCGTAGATCAGCGTCTTCGACGGCATGCAGCCGCGGAGGATGCACAGGCCTCCCAACTGCCGCGCCCCGTCGACGATCGCCACGCGCTTGCCCAGCGCCGCAGCGACCCGGGCCGCATTGAACCCGGCGGAGCCTCCGCCGATCACGATGAGGTCGTAGGCCTTCACCGTCCCTTTCCGAAGAGCATGACGTGGATCGTCTTGAGGACGATCGAGGCGTCGAGCCTGAAGGAAAAATACCGGATATAGTACAGGTCGTACTCGAGCTTGTGGATCGTGTCCTCGACGCTCGCCCCATACGTGTAGTTCACCTGGGCCCAGCCGGTGATACCCGGCTTCACCAGGTGGCGGAAATAGTAGCAGGGTATCTGGCGCTCGTAGTCCTCCACGAGCCGGTCCCACTCGGCCCGCGGCCCGATAAGGCTCATGTCGCCGCGGAGCACGTTCCAAAGCTGGGGCAGTTCGTCGAGGCGCGACGAGCGCAGGTATTTTCCGATGCGCGTGATCCGGACGTCGCCCTGCCTCGTGTAGAGTTCGCCGCCCGCGAGAGGCCGCATCGTTCGCAGCTTGCATGCCTTGAAGCGGACCCCGTTCTTGCCGACTCGGCTCTGAACGAAAAAGACGGGCCCGCGGTCATCTGCGAAGATTGCTATCGCAGCCGCGGCCACGAGCGGCGCCGCCAGGAGGATCCCGAACAGGGAGAAACCGATGTCACTGACCCGCTTGAGGCGCTCGAAAACCGGCTCGCGGGCGATGGGGAAGCCCTCCTGGAAGAGCCAGGTCGGATTGAGCCGGTAGAGGGGGATCTTCTGCCAGTAGATCTCGTGAAAGAGCTCGAGGGTGTAGGTCGGGCTTCCGCTGAAGTACAGGCGCACGAGCCTTTGCAGGGTGTCGGAGGGCAGATCGCGGTTCGACTCGCGAAGGACGATGGCTTCGATCGAAAGCCGGCCCTCCTCGACCTCCCGAAGCACCTGCGTGAACGGCCAGATCCTTTCCCCGCCCGGCCCGAGGGCCGCCGCTTGGGCGGTCACCAGCTCGGCGTGGATGAGCGGATGGGGCACCGCCATCTGACGGCATTCCTCGCGAAAGGTGTCGAAGGCCGCCGTTTCGCCGAGGAACACGAGGCTGCGCTGGTTGCGGGCGACGGAAGCCTGCTCGTACATCATCCGCCGGTAGCTGAGGGTCAGCGGGATCAGGACGAGGAAGCTGAAGGCGATGACGCTGCGGCTGCTCTGGAGTTCGTAGCCCTCCGGCACGAAGACGAATGTCAGGAGGAGGATCGCGACGGTCGCGCTGCTAAGGGCGATCGCATGAAGGCTCGTGTAGTCCACGCTCATCATGTCCGTTCTCCCGCGATAGCCGTCGATCAGGTAGAGCGCGAACACGAGGCCGGCGACCGGAGCCAGCAGCGGGGAAAGGATGAAATGGTCCGCGACGCCCCGATAGTGGCTGATGATGTTGAACACGACGATCGTCGCCACGATGTCGAACATCATGAGCGCCAGCATCGTCCTGCGGTCCGTGTTCATTTTCCGCATGATGGATGTCCCCGGGCGGTGAACCAATTGAATAATGTCCGGATGGCGGCCGTCCCCTGAGGCGGGATCACGGCAGCCCTGCCAGGATCGGTTCCCAGGCCCGTGCCGCAGCCGCGCTGCCGCCGCCCTCGCGCGAGAATGCCTCGGCGGCCGCCCGCAGCCGGGCGCATTCGCCGGGCGCGGCGCTCAATCCCCGGATGTATTCCGCCAGCGCGGCCGTGTCTCCGGGCGCGAACGCCCGCCCGAATCCCCCGCCTGAGACCAGTCGCGCGACCTCGCAGTCCGGGGGTCCGATGAAGATCGCGGGCCGTCCCACTGCGGCGACGCTGTAGAGCTTGGACGGGAGGAGGTAGGGCTCGCAGCCCGGGCGCAGCGTCACGAAATGAACGTCCCCCAGGGCCAGCGCTGCCGCGAGCCGCGCCCGGGGCGGCTGCGGGTGGAACTGGACGTTTCGCAGGCCCCGGCGGGCGGCCTCGGCCTCCAGGGCGGCGCGCTGCGGGCCGCCGCCGATGAAGACGAATGCGATGCGCGGGTCCGCTGCCAGGAGCCCCGCCGCCTCCAGAAGGATCCCGAGATCGTGGGCGCGCCCGAGGTTGCCTGTGTAGGCGGCGACGAATTTCCCGGCGAGCCCCCATTCCCCGCGCAGTCCCGCGGCCGTTTCGTCGGGCTGGGGCCGGAGGTCGGCCTGCGCGTAGTTGGGCACGACGAACAGCTTGTCTTCGGGGACTCCCGATGCGCGGATGACCGCGGCCATGTCCGTGCCGAGCGTCACGCAGGCGTCCGAGCGGCGCCAGGAGACGTTCCTCGGGCCCCGGGCCGCGAGCAGCCAGCGCTGGCCGCTCAGGACCGCCGCGACCTCCGGATAGATGTCCTGCACCCAGTGGACGATGCGCGCCCCGCGCAGCCGGGCGACAAGCCAGGCCGGGATCCCGATCAGCGGCGGATCGGTCAGGGCGATGACGATGTCGCCCCTGCGCGCGGTCGCGAATAGCCTGAACAGTGCCGCGCCATGGAAGGTCGCAAAATCGAGCGCCTTCGCCGCCGCCCCATGGCGGCCCCAGCGGGTGCTGCGCAGCCGTTCGATGCGCACGCCCCGCACCGTCTCCGCCAGGCTGACTCCCGCGGGCCCCGGATGGCTCGCGATGACCGTGACCTCGTGCCCGCCGGCGGCGAGCGCCTCGGCGAGGTCGGTCAGGAGCTGCGCCGTGGCGGGCTCATCCGGGCGGTAGAAGCGGTTTACGAATAGGAGCCGCATGACAATGCCCGTCCGCGCCGCCGTCAGCTCCGCCCCGTGCGCCCGAGCTCGCGCGCCTTGGCCACGGAGAGAAATTCATAGAAGGCGAGAAGCCGGCAGAAGACATAGCCGCGGTAGCCGTCGAGGAACCCCGCACGGATGACGTAGTGGTAGGCGAACCGGAGGCTGGGGCGGAACGGCAGTCGCGCGGCAAGATCCTTCAGCTGGCGCTTCCGCCTGAGCGCGGGATCGATCCGTGCGGCCGCCGACGCATCCGTGCGCCGGGCCTCCCAGTTGCTGTACCGGTTGTGCTTCTCCACCCAGACCTCCAGGGTCGGGTAGGCAAAGTGGTTCATGGCGTTCGAGAGCCGGCCGGTGCGCCCGTTGAGGATCACGTGCTCGTGGACTTCATTGTCGCCCGAACCGGTGTCCGCTCTGCCGGCGGGCTGCTCATAGCGGCCGAGCCCGTGGCGAAACAGGCGGAGGTTCCAGCTCGGGTAGTAGCCGCAGTGCCGCAGCCAGTCGCCCATGAACCAGAAGCGCCGGTTGACATAATAGCCCTCGGCCCCGGGGGCGGACACTGTCCGGGCGAGTTCCGCCGCCAATTCCGGCGTGATCCGCTCGTCCGCATCCAGGATGAAAACCCATTCGTGCCGCCAGGGGACGTTCGCGAGCGCCCAGTTCTTCTTCTTGGGATAGCTCCCGTTCCATGCAAAATCGACCACGGTGGCGCCGAGCTCAGCGGCGATCTCGCGCGTGCCGTCGGTGCTTCCCGAATCCACGACGACGACCTCGCCGGCGAACCGCGCCGACTCGATGCAGGCGCGGATGTTGGCGCGCTCGTTCCTGGAAGGGATGAGGATGGAAAGGGGGCAGGCCATCAAAGGAGGGCGCTCGGGTGCGACGGGGCCTGCTGCGGGGCGGGCTCCTTCGCAGCGCCTTCGCCGGAATGCTGCAGCTGGGAGTAGCGGACCGCCGAAAAGAAGCACATCCACCACGTGAGTACGACCGCGATGTTTCCGAACGGAAACTCGAGGATCGCGTAGAGAAGGACGAGCCCGCAGCCGCCGAGCAGGTAGGCGGGAAGGGGGCTGCGCGGCGGGCGCTCGATCAGCCCCATCAGCGGCACGAGGCCGCACAGGACGAGGAGCGCGGTGCCGAAGATTCCGTGCTCGGCCACGGACTGGAACCAGTCGTTGTGGGCGTCGCGGTAGGTGACCGGCAGGTGATCCACGGGCCCCGGGCTTTGGGAATTGTAGAATTCGAACACCTTCGGATACGAGGCCATCCCCCAGCCAAACCAGATTCGGTCCTCCGCCATCCGCCAGGTGTCCCGGTAGAGGATCCACCGGCCGACGCTCCCGCTCGCGCGAATATCCGCCACCTGCTCCTCCGTCTTGGCTATCCGTATCCGGATCGTCTCGCTGGCAAGGAACCAGATGCCCGCGGCAGCGACGACGCCCGCCGCGAGGACGCTCGTCAGGGGGGCGGCCATGGATTCGTTGAACTGGCGGCGCCGGCGCACGAGGTGCGTCAGCCAGTGGACAAACGCGCCGGCGAGGAGGAGAAGCGTCAGCACGGTGCACGACCGCGACGTGCTGAGCGGCGTGGTCGCCGCGATGAACAGGACCGCGACCAGGCCTCCGAAGGCCGGCGTATAGAGGAGGCCTCGCGGGCTCCGGCCGCGGAGGCCGCTGTACCAGACAAGTCCCAGGCAGGTGGCCGTCATCAGGACCGCGAAAGCCCCCCAGTGGTTGTGGTAGATGAAACTTGCGAAGAAGTAGGGCTGAGGGGACTTGACCAGCCCGAAATACAGGCCCTCCGCGTGGGTCAGCTTCTGCAGCGTGCCGAAGATCGCGAGGACGAGGGCGTTCGAGCCCGCGAAGACAAGGAGGGCGCGCAGGGTGCGCCTCCGGTGAACGATCAGCGCGAGATTGAAGCAGGAGATGTAGATGACGTCGAAGAGCGCCAGGGCGCTGCAGGCCTTGGCCGGGAGCGCGGCGCTCGGCCGCCAGGACGAAAGGTCGACCGGGGCATAGAATGCGTTTCCGCCTATTTCCATCATGCGGAGTCCCGGAGTCAGGCAGGAGACGAGGACGAGGAGGTTGAAAAGCGCCAGCGGAGCGAGCCAGCCCAGCCGCCGGACGCTGACGCGCGCCCGGGTCTCCCGCGTCATGAGAACGGCGGCCGTCAGGATCGCGCCGAGGCATCCCCAGCCCGTGAGAATCGGCCTCACCCATTCGGCGTTCCCGCCGAACCCCCAGGTGGCGAGGGCGAAGAAGACGCCGACGTGGAGGACGGCCGCGGTCTCCGGCCACGGGGCCCCCTGCTTGCGCGAGTGCCGGGGCGGGCTCATGCGAGCAGTTGCCTGTAAAACCCGGCGAGGAGCCGCGCGGGCCGCTCGCTGGAGAATTCCCGGAGGACCCATTCCTTCGCGCGCGCGCCGCGCTCCTTGAGGCGCTCGGGCCCCTCGGCCGCGGCGGCTCTGAGGGCCGCCGGGAAATCCGGCCAGGGAACGCACCAGCCCGCCTCTTCCCGCCCGAGAGCCTCCCAGGGGGTCGTGTCCGTCACGAGGGCGGGCACGCCCTGGGCAAGGGCCTCGGCGACCACGAGCCCGAAATTCTCGCTGTGCGAGGGCAGGAGGAAGAGCGAGGCGACCGGATAGGGCGCGGGCAGTCCGGCGCCCGAGAAAGCGCGGACGCGGCCCTCGCCGGAGGCCCGCTGCACGTACTCGTTCAGCATCTCGGGCGTGTATTCCTGGGGGATTCCCACGAGGAGGAGCAGCCAGTCGCGCGGCCCTTCCGCGAGCCAGAGGTCGATCAGCTCCAGGACGCGCTTCTTGCGGTGAAACCGGGAGTAGAACAGCGCGACCGGACGCTCTGCGATGGCGGGCCACCTGCGCCTCCAGTGCCTCTGCGCCCGCGCCGCGTCATCCGCCGAGGGCGCGCTCACGCCGTTCGGCGCGACGCAGACCGGCTGGGAGAATCCGCGCGCCCGGATCTCGGCGGCCTCGGCCTCGCTCGTCGCATGCCAGCCGCCCACGGCGGACAGGGCTCCCGGGTGGATGAGCCAGTCCGCCACCCGTTTCCTGAAGCGATGGTGGTTCCAGGACCAGTCGCTCATCATGCCCCGGGGCGATACGACGAGCGGCGCGTGACGGCGCCGGGCCCGGGCATGGCAGTAGTGCAGCGTGCGCAGCCAGAGCGAATGGTGGTGGATGACGTCGGCCTCCACCTGGTGCAGGCGCCGGCGGAGCCCCGCGGAAGGGCAGATCCGCTGCGGCCAGTCCCGGTGGAATCTCTCGACCAGAAGCCTTCCCTCACGGTTGGAGCCTCCCGGCCCGCGATCGGTCGCGAGCAGCTCGACATCGTCGCCCGCCGCGGCCAGCGCGACCGAGAGGTCGTGCACGGACTTGCTCGGGCCCCCGTGGCGCTCCTCGAGGCTGGGCACGACGTGGCAGAGCTTCATGACGGACCGGGCTCCGGCCGGTCCTTTATAGGCCGGCACGGATGGCCGACGCATATCTTTCGCGGAGGCAGGTCGCGGACGACGACCGAGCGGGCGCCGACGACGCAAAGCTCCCCGATCGTGACTCCGGGCCCGACGAAGACGTCGGCGCCCAGCCAGGTGTTCTCGCCGATCGCGATCGGCCCGGCGACGAGCGGCATGCTCCAGCGCCTGAAATCGTGCGTCCCGGAGCAAAGGTGGCAATTCTGGCTCACGTTGGCGCCCCGCAGCAGGGTGATAGGCGCGGGATTGTAGAGCAGCACATGCGGCCCGACCATGGACCTCGGCTCGAGGACGAGCTTCCAGGGAAAGAGGACTCTCGCCGTGGGGAAGACCACGACCTGCGACAGGGCGGGGATCCGGGCCCCGAACATCCACAGGAGCCGCGCCCGGAAGCCGTGGAGCGGACGGGGGCTCCATCGGAAGAGGGTCGCCTGGACGAGCGCCCACACCCAGCGCCGCGCGACTTCGCGGCGTGGATACGGCGTCACGCAGTTCTGGCCTAGGTAGGGCGTTTCACTCGGCATGTTCGGGGGACCTTGGTGACAAGACACAACCGATAAGCCGTCCGACCACAAGATTGTCCTCCGGGGCCGTCGTCACGGCCGGCTCCCGGCCGCAAGCCGCGCAAAGTCCGCGAGCAGGTCGTCGGCCACGGCTCCATAGTCGAATCTGCGGGAGTCATCGCGCGCGCGGACGGCCATCCGCCCGCGCCGCGCCGGGTCGATGAGAAGCTCGGCGAGGCAGTCGGCGAGCCGGTCGGCCCGGTCGGGCGCCCGATGGTCGAAGACGAGCCCGTTCATCCCGTCCTCGATGACGTCGCGGTAGCAGTCGAGCGCCGAGACAACGGGCACGGCCTCGGCCGCCATCGCCTCGATCGGCGCAACGCTCAGGCCCTCGCCCTTCTCCGCGAGACTCGGATAGCAGAAGATATCCAGGCTGCCGTAGACGCGGGCCAGTTTCTCGGGATCGTAGATCGGCGCCTCGATCGAGATGTCGGCGCCGGCCGCCGCCGCCAGCCTGCGCAGGGCGTCCACATGGGCCTCGCCGCCGCCGCCCTCGGCGACCTTCTGCGGTCCGACGAGCCGCAGGCGCCAGGCGGGCAGGCTGGGACGCCTGGCCAGCGCCGCCGCCGCCTGGACCAGGATTTCGACGCCCTTCTCCGGATGCAGCCGTCCCACGTATCCGATCGTGAGCGGGGCCGGGGGCGCCGCCTTGTTGACCGAGGCCTGGTGGAGCCGCCAGTCGATCGGGTTCGGAAGGACGAGCGTGCGCTCGCGCAGGCGCGGATTCTCGGCCAGGGCCCGGGTCTTCACGGCCTCGCTCGTGGCGACGAGGCGGTCGATCCGGCCGTAGAAATGGGCGTGCCCCTTCGACATCCGGGACAGGATGACGACGACCCGGCCCGCGGCCGGGCGGGTCAGGAAGAGATGGGCGGGCAGGGAGACCGTGTTGCAGGCGACGATGTCGCCCGGCGGCAGCCGCCTTGCGACGCGCAAGCCCCAGATGAGATCGAGCGCGAGATTGCTCCAGGTTCGCCGGGTGTGGTCGAACCCGGGAAGCCGCAGGATGCGCACCCCGTCGATCGTCTCCTCGTCGGGAAACCCCGGCCAGGTGCGCGAGAAGAGCGTCACCGCGTGCCCACGGGCCGCGAATTCCCGGCCGAGCCGGAACCAGATCTTTTCCATGGCCCCGCCGCGGACCGGCGGAACCGGCAGGAAGAAGCTGCATACGATCGAGATTTTCATCGGCGGCGGGGCGGGAGGCTCGCGAGCGCCGCAAGGAGGCCGGAGGTCGCCTGCGCGTAGGAGTAGCCTGCGATCCGCGCCGCGACCCTCGGCCGGAAGGCCGGCAGGTCCGCGGCCAGGGCCTCGGAGAGTTTTTTCCGAAGGTCCTCCGGCTCGCACGCCCGGAACACCCAGCCCGTCTCCCCATCCGTCACGAGGTCCTGCTGGCATCCGACCCGGTCGCTCACAAGGCAGGGGACGCCCATGTGCATGGCCTCGTTGACGGCCAGGCCCCATGTCTCGTAAAGGCCGCGCGACGGCAGGGCGAACACATCGGCCAGGAGGTAGCAGCCGGGCATTTCCGTCTGGTTTGCGAACGGAAGGAAATGCACGCTGCCTCCGGGCGCCGAAGCTGCGCGGGCCGCGAGGGCCGCCTTCTCCTCCCCGTCCCCGACGAAGACGATCGCCGCGCCGCGCGGTTGCAGGGCGAGGAAGGCTTCCAGGAGTTCGCGCGGCTGCTTCGCGGGCACGAGCTTGCCGGCGTAAAGGACGACGCGGGTCCCGGGCGCGAGGCCCAGCCTTGTCCGGAGGGCCGCGGCGGCCTCCCGGGCCGCCGGCTGCAGGGGATCGTAGAGCGACCCATCGACGGCGTGGGGGGCGAAGAAAATTCTCTCCCCGGGCACTCCGAGCCGGCGGAAATAGGCCTTGTTTGCGGCGCCGACGCACGTGATCGCCGCGAACTGGCGGTAGAGGATGCGCAGGGGAAGGGTCCTGCGCCAGCCCGGTGCCGGCCGGCCGAGGAAATGGGAATCGCCCCGAAACACCAGGGGCACGCCATTCCACCGCGCCCAC
>CAZJNA010000104.1:0-10962 GCA_964547325.1 uncultured Opitutaceae bacterium
CTCGATCCCGCGGTCCATCTCCGCGCTGTGATAGAGGCGGGCGTGGGCGCGCCGGGAGAAATGGCCCCGCTCGCGGCCATGATCGAGCCGGACATCGCGATCATAACCCTTGTGGCCCCCGCCCACCTCGACGGATTCGGCAGTCTCGAGAGGGTCGCCTGCGAGAAGGCGCTGCTGGCCGCGGCCATCCGGCCGGGCGGCGTTGCGATCTTTCCCGAGGCCTGCGCCGGATTGCCCGGGTTTCGCGAGCTCCGGGTTCCGGTGCTCCTGGTCGGACGGATGGGCGAGGGCTCGGCCGCCGATGGTCCGCCCGGCGCCGCGAGGGTTTCGTTCTCCACCGTGCACAGGGGAGGGGAGACGACGGTCGCTTTCGCCGGCAGGCAGCCTGCGGACGCCTTCTCCCTGCCCCGCGTCTCCGACGGCATGGCCCAGAATGCAGCGCTCGCGGTCTGCGCCGCGCGCCGCCTCGGAGTGTCCGACGACGCCATCCGGAGCCGCCTTGCCCGCTGGCGTCCGGCTCCGCTGCGCGGGGAAATGCGCCGCACGGACGGCAGGCTCCTCTATCTCGACTGCTACAACGCGAATCCCGCGGCGATGGCCGACGCCATCTCCGCCTTCCATTCCGTCGCGCCCCCGGCGCAGCCGCGGATCTTCGTCCTCGGGGGGATGGAGGAGCTTGGCGCGGAGGCCGCCCGGTATCACCGCGAGCTCGGCCGGGTCCTGCACCTGCGCGCCGGCGATTTCCTTTTCATCATCGGACCCCATGCGGACGCCGTGCGCGCGGGCGCGATCGAGAACGGCAACCTCGCCGGGCAGATCTCCGTCGTCGATTCGCTGCAGCCGGTCGCAGACCGCCTTTCATCGTTCTCCGGCGCGGTGTTCGCCAAGGGCAGCCGGAAGTACGCCCTGGAGACCCTCTTCGACGCCGCGGCCGCGGCGCACGCCTGAGCCGCCCGCAACCCCATGCTGAGCTACCTTTACGAGTTGAGCCACCATTTCGGCCCGCTGCGCGTGCTGCGGTACATAACGCTGCGCACGATGATGGCTGCGGGAACGGCGGCCTTTTTCGGATTCATCATCGGGCCCTGGCTCATCGCCCGGCTGCGCCGGCTGAAGTTCGGCCAGAATTACGATGACGACCGGACCGGGGATCTCGCCCGGCGCTTCGACAAGAAGAACACGCCGACCATGGGCGGGCTGCTCATATTCGGCTGCGTGTTCGTGAGCTCCGTGCTCTGGGCCGTCCCCAACGTCTGGGTCGTCGTCGCCCTGTTCGTATACACGGCGCTCACCGCGGTCGGGTTCCGCGACGACTACCTCAAAGTCGCCCGCAAGAGCCGGAACGGCATCTCTTCACGCGAGAAGATCCTCTGGCAGACGCTGACGACGGTCGTCGCCCTGGCCATTCTTCTGTGGGACCCGATGAGCTCGTCGAAGATCCGGGAGCTGTGGGTGCCTTTCCTGAAGCATCCGCTGATAGCCAGCATGCCGGTCGCCGCGCTGTTCGTGTTCGTCTACCTCTGGCTCGTGGGATTCTCGAACGCGATCAACCTGACGGACGGGCTCGACGGGCTGGCCATCGGGTGCACGATCACGGTCGCCATGGTCTACGGCATCATGGCATACGCGGCCGGAAACGTGAAGCTGGCCGATTACCTGCTGATCGCGCACGTGCCCGGAACCGACGAGCTCACGGTCGTGTGCGGCGCCCTTGTGGGCGCGGGACTCGCATTCCTCTGGTACAACTCGCACCCGGCCGAGGTGTTCATGGGCGACACCGGCTCGCTCGCGATCGGCGGGCTCCTGGGGATCATGGCCTTCATGGTCCAGCAGTCGCTCACCCTCGTGATCGTCGGCGGCGTCTTCGTCTGGGAGGCGGCCTCCGTCATCATCCAGGTGGGATACTTCAAGTACACGCGGCGGCGCCACGGCGAGGGGCGGCGTTTCTTCCTCATGGCGCCCATCCACCATCATTTCCAGAAGAAGGGATGGCCGGAGACAAAGGTCGTCCTGCGCTTCTGGGTGCTCTCCGTGATTTTCGCCCTCGCGGGCCTGGGAACCCTCAAGCTGCGCTGATCCCATGCCGTTGACGATACCCGGATTCCTGCAGTCGAGACTCGCCCGGCCCGTGGCGGTCTTCGGCGCCGGCGTGAGCGGCGAGGCGCTGCGCGGTCTTCTGGGTGCCCTTGGGGCGCAGGTGACCGTCTATGACGCGCACGGGACCGAGTACACCTCTGCGGCGGCCGAGCGCCATGCCCTTGTCGTCTTCTCGCCCGGCTTCGTTCCGGCGCATCCCTGGATCCGGATCGCCCGGGCGGCCGGATGCCTCTGCCTCGGCGAGGTGGATTTCGCGTCGCTCTGCTGGCACGGGCGCATTGTCGCGGTGACCGGCACGAACGGAAAGACGACGCTGACCGAGTTTCTCGCGCACGCGCTGCGGGGAATCGGCTGGAAAGCGCTTCCGACCGGCAACATAGGCCGCTCCTTCTCGCAGCTCGTCCTCGATGAATCCGGCGGGGCTTCCGAAACAATTGCCGTCTGCGAGGTCAGCTCCTTCCAGGCCGAGACCCTGCGGTACTTTCACGCCGAGGCGGCGCTCTGGACCAACTTTGCGGAGGACCATCTCGAGCGTCACGAGGGGCTCGGCGCCTATTTTTCGGCGAAGGCGGAGCTGGCCGCCCGGTCGGACGCTGTCTTTGCCGGTTCGAGCGTAAGGGCCTGGATCCAGGCGCACCCGATGGCTCCGGAGGTGGAGGCCAGGTTTGTCTGGGTGGGGACGGAAGGCCGCCCCGCGGATCCGAGGCTGTCCGGCTCGCCCTTCGCCGACTATCCGCAGCGCGAGAACTTCCTCCTTGCCGCGGCCTGGTGGCGCGCGGCGCGGCTCGACGAAGCCGCGCTCCTTGCGGCTGCGCGGACGTTCCGCCTCGGGCGCCACCGGCTGGCGCGAGTCGAGGAGATCGAAGGCGTGACCTTCTGGAACGACTCAAAGGCCACCAATTTTCACGCGGTCGAGGCCGCGCTCGCCCGGTTTCCCGCGCCCGTCCTCCTGATAGCCGGCGGCAAGGCGAAGGGCGGCGGGCTCGATGCGTTTGTCGGCCGGATAGCGCGGCGCGTCCGGCACGCGTTCCTCATCGGCGAGACCGCTCCGGCCCTCGCCTCAGCCTGCGCCGCCGCGGGCGTGGCCCACACGGCCTGCCCGTCCTTCGCCGATGCGGTGCGCCTGGCTGCCGAGGCCGGCGCCCCCGGCGACCACGTGCTCCTCAGCCCCGGCTTTGCGAGCTTTGACATGTTCCACAACTACGAGGCCCGCGGCGACCAGTTCGAGAAGATGGTGCGCGAACGGCGGACGGCCGTGCATGCGCGCTGATGGGCGTTGATGAAAGCCCCGAGACAATCCATTCTGACCGAAATTTAACCAAATCCCAATCAACCAGCACTCATTCATGAAAATCCTGAAAATTTTTGGAATCGTCGCGGGCGTCCACGTCCTGGCGCTCCTTGTGATTTTCGCCAACCCGGGCTGCAGCGCGTCGAAGGCCGAATCGACGGCGGCGCCCGCCTCGGCGGCTTCCGACGCACCTGCGGCCGTACCCGCGCCGATCACCGCGGACTCCCCGGCGCCGCCCGCGGCCGCCGGCGCGGCACCCCTCATACTCTTCAGCCCGACGCGCCCGGGCACGGCCGCCGCCGCGGCGCTCGAAACGCAGCCGGTGGCCGGCGTCACGCCGGCGACGACCTACACGGTTGCCAGCCGCGACAGCCTGTCCTCGATCGCCAAGAAGAACCACCTCAAGGTGGCGGAGCTCGCCGCCGCCAACAATCTCCGGCCCGGCTCCCCGCTCCGCGTGGGACAGAAGCTGCTGATTCCGGCGAAAGGCATGGCCGCCGCCCCGGCGGACGCCGCCTCGGCGGCCCCGGCCGCCGCGCCGGTCAAGCCCACGACAGAGTCCGTCAAGCACGTTGTGCGGCCGGGAGAGACGCTCGGGGCGATCGCCCGGAAGTACGGGGTGAGGGTGGGCGACGTCGCCACCGCCAACAACATCTCCGATCCGCAGAAGATCCATCCCGGGCAGGAGCTGATCATCCCCGGCGGCGCTTCGCGCGCCGCCAGGTCGCCCGCCGCCAGGGCCCCGAAGCCCGATGCCGCACCGTCCCGGGCGTCCGCGTCCGCGCCGCCCGCCCCAACTGCCGAGCCGGCTCCGCCCGCTGCTCCGGCCGACGACGTCCCGGTCATCAAGGTCGACGACAGCGGGTCCGCCGCCCCGCCCAAATCCTGAGCAGAACCATCTATGACCGGCCCCACGCCCCCGTTCAGCAGCGCCCGCGCGCGGTTCGCCGTCCAGCCGCCGACGGTGATCGTCGTCTGCGCGATTGCGCTCACGATCCTCGGACTGACGGTCCTCTTCAGCGCCAGCTCCTCCCTCAAGCCCGGGCCGTACTTCTACCTGACGAAGCAGGTCGCGGGAGTCGCGGCTGCCGCCGCCCTGTGCCTCGTGACCAGCCGGTTAAACCTGGACTATGCCCGGAGGTACGCGTGGTGGGTCGCCGGCGCGATGCTCCTCCTCCTGCTTCTCGTCCTCGTCCCCCACCTTGGCGTCTCCGTCAACGGCAGCCGCCGCTGGCTTGGACACGGCGCCGCGCGGCTGCAGGTCTCCGAGTTCGCCAAGCTCGGCATGATCTTCTGCCTCGCGCACTACCTGGCCGTGAACCAGACCCGCATCGGAGAATTCAAGAGGGGATTCCTCTATCCCGTCTGCATCGTGGGCGCGTTTGGAGGCCTTATCCTCAAGGAGCCGGATTTCGGGACGGCCGCCCTGTCGATCGTCGTCGGGCTGATGCTTGTCTTCCTGGCCGGGGCCAAGTGGCGGTATATCCTTCCGGCAATCGCGGTCGTCGGGGCCGTCTTTGCCGTGGCTGTCATGCTCAACCCGAACCGCCTCCAGCGCTTCACTGCGTTTCTCGACGTCGAGGGGAACAAGCAGCACGGGACCTACCAGCTTTACCAGTCCATGGCCGCTTTCGCGTCCGGCGGGGTTGATGGAGCCGGACTTGGACGGGGCCGCCAGCAGCTCGGTTACACTCCGGAGGCGCACAATGACTTCATCTTCTCGGTTGTCGGCGAGGAGCTCGGCCTGCCGTTCACCCTCGGTGTCGTTGCGGTCTTCACCGGCATCTTCCTCGCCGGCCTCGTCCACCTGCGGCGGGCGCCCAATCTTTTCCATTTTCTCCTCGTGGCCGGCTGCCTGCTCCTGATCTGCCTGCAGGCGATGATCAACATAGGCGTCGTCACGGGCGTCCTTCCCACAAAGGGGATGTCGCTTCCCTTCATCAGCGCAGGCCTGTCCAACCTGCTGCTCATGGGCCTGCTGCTCGGCGTCATCCTGAACACCCAGCGCACCTGGGCCCGGGCCGCGCTTCCCGGAAGCGCCCGGACGATGCGGGAGGTGCTGGCATGAGGAGGTTCCTCATATCGTGCGGTGGCACGGGCGGCCACCTGTCTCCCGGCATCGCCCTCGCCGAGGGGCTGATGGCGCGGGGCCATGAGGCGTCCCTCCTGATCAGCCGCAAGAAGGTCGATGCCCGGCTGATCGAAAACTATCCGAAGATCGCCTTCGACCGCGTGCCCGGCACGGCCTTCTCGCTGCGGCCGCTAAAATTCGCCCGGTGCCTTTTTTCCCAGGCGAGCGCGGTCGCCTTCTGCATGCGTCTCATCCGGAGGCAGCGGCCCGACGTGATCGTCGCCTTCGGGGGATTCACATCCGCGCCCGTCGCCCTGGCCGGCAGGCTCAGGGGCATTCCCGTGGCGCTCCATGAATCGAACCGCGTGCCCGGCCTCGCCATTCGCGCCCTCGGCTATGTCGCGTCCCGCGCCTACCTTCCCCTTGGACTTCGGCTGCCCGCCGTCGGCGCGACGCGGACGCGTCACGTGGGCCTGCCGGTCCGCCGCGAGATCGTCCTTCGTCCGCGCTCCGAATCCCGGGCGGCCCTGGGTCTCGACCCCAAGCACAAGGTCGTCGCGATCCTCGGCGGCAGCCAGGGCGCGACGGTCCTCAACGATTGGGCGCGCCGCCATATCGCGCTTCTCGCCGGCGAGGGGATCCAGGTGTATTGCGTGACGGGGCAGGACAAGGGGGAGCCCGAGACCCACGAGCTGCGCACGAGACCGGGCGCGCCCCTGCGCGCGATCTTCACGCCGTTCTGCGACCAGATGGCAGAGCTGCTGTCCGCCGCCGATCTCGTCGTGAGCCGTGCCGGGGCGGGAACCCTGGCCGAGCTCATTCGCTGCGAGACGCCCGCGATCCTCGTTCCGTATCCGCACGCCGCCGACGACCATCAGCGCGCCAACGCCGCGTTCTTCGAGCGCCAGGGCGGGGGGCTGACCATCGACCAGTCCATGCTCGGTGGCCTGCACACGGAGGTGCGGGACGTGATCTTCAACGACTGGCTCCTGCGAAAATTCCGGGGCAACCTGCGCCGGATGGACCGGGCCAATTCCCTCGAGGTCATGCTGAGGGACCTGGAGGAGATCGCCGAGGCGGGTCCGGACGAGCCGGAGCCCCAGGTGCTCGCCGCCTGAAACCCCGATGAGGCCCGCCGCCCCGCCTTTGCTCTTCGGACGGTCCGTGCTGCGAGTCCACTGTCTCGGCGTCGGCGGCATGGGGATGGCGCCCCTGGCCATCTATCTCGCCCAGGCGGGCTTTTCCGTCAGCGGCGAGGACGACGCGCTCACGTCCGAGGTGGCCGAGCTGCTCGCCCGCGAGCGCGTGGCCGTCGGACCGCTTGCCGCGGGTTGCGACCTGGTCGTCCACTCCTCCGCGATTCCGCAGGGGCACCCGGTCTACGCCGCCGCGCGGGCGGGCGGGATTCCCGTGGTCCGCCGGGGGGCCGCGCTGGCGGAGGTCGTCCGCGGCCGGAAGCTCGTCGCGGTGTGCGGGGCGCACGGCAAGACGACGACCGCGGCCATGCTCGCGACGGTCCTCAGGCAGGCCAATTTTCCCGCGGGATACATCGTGGGCGGCCTCTTTGGGGATGGCGCCGCCCCGGCACGGATCGGCTCCAACGAATGGGTGGTCGCCGAAGTCGACGAAAGCGACGGCACGATCGAGGGCTTCTCCCCGGAGATCACGGTGGCGGTCAACCTCGACTGGGACCATCCCGACCACTACCACAGCCCCGAGGATCTCGAGGCGACCTATGCCGCCCTCTTCGCCCGGACGCGCGGGGCCGTCCTCGTCAGCGACGCCTGCCCGCGTTCCCTGCAGATTATGAAGGGGTCAGGCTGCGAATCCTGCCCTCCGGCTGCCGGAGGGCAGGATTCGCAGCCTGACCCCTTGTTTTTGACGTTTGGACGCACGGGGGATTTCAGCGGGACGATTGCCGGGGAGTCGGGCGAGCGCACCACGGTGCGGCTCGGTGGGCGCTTTCCGCCGGCGGAGGTCGTGGTCCGGGCCCGGGGCGATTTCAATGTGGCCAACGCGTCCGCCGCGCTCGCGGCGTCTGTCCTGATGGGAGCCGATGTTCCGCCCCTTGCGCTGGCCGATTTCGCAGGCGTGCGCAGGAGGCAGGCGGTGCTGTCGACGGAGGGGGTCACCGTGATCGAGGATTACGCCCATCATCCCGCGGAGATCCGGGCCCTCCTTCCCAGCCTGCGGCGGCATCTCCGCCCCGCCCCCGGGGGATCCGCCCCGCGCCTGATCGCCGTCTTCCAGCCCCACCGATTCAGCCGGACCGCGCAATTCAAGGCCGAGTTCGCCGCGGCCCTTGCGCTGGCCGACGACGTGCACCTGCTCGATGTCTACGGGGCCGGAGAGCGTCCCGTTGCGGGCGGGACGACCGCGGACGTCTACGCCGAGATGAAGCGGGGCGCCCCTTCGCTTGCGGTCAGCTACCTTCCGCGTGACGACGCCGGATTCCTGCGGGCGCTCTCCCGTGATGTCCGGAACGGCGACGTGGTCGCCTTTGTCGGGGCCGGCGACATCGACCGGCTGGCGCGCGCCTGGCTCGAAGCCCGGCGCGCGGATGCGGCGCAGGCGGCGCGCTGGACGGAATTCGCGGCCGCCTTGCGGGGCCTCGTCTCATCCGGCACCCGCGTGCGGGCCGAGGAGCCGCTCGCCGCGCGAACGACGCTGCGGGTCGGAGGAGCCGCGAGAGTCTACGCAGAACCGGCTTCCACGGACGATCTCCGGGCGCTCCTGCGCGCCGCCGCCGCTGCGGGCGTTTCCGTCTTCATGCTCGGGCGGGGCTCCAATCTCGTGGTTCCCGACGAGGGCGTGGACGGCCTCGTCCTTTCGCTCGCGCATCCGTTTTGGGCGCGCTTCGAGCCCCGTCCTGACGGAAGGGTTTGGGTGGGAGCGGGCCTGCGGCTGAAGAACCTCTGCGGCCTCGCCGCAAAGTCCGCGCTCGGCGGCTGCGAGTTTCTCGAGGGCATCCCCGGCACTGTCGGCGGCGCGCTGCGGATGAATGCGGGGGCCATGGGAGGCTGGATGTTCGACCTCGTCGACGAGGTCGAGGTCATGGCGCCCGATGGCGAGATGCGGCTGCTGCGGCGCGGCGACATGCATGTCGAATACCGCCATTGCGCGGAACTCCATCACGGCATCGCCCTCGGGGCCCTGCTGCGGCCGCCCGGGCAGGCAATGGCCGGAGAGATTGGCCGGCAGATGGACGTCTACCGGCGCAAGCGCCAGGAATCCCAGCCGCGAGAGCCGAGCGCCGGCTGCATATTCAAGAATCCACCCGGCTCGTCGGCCGGGCGTCTGATCGACGAGAGCGGGCTCAAGGGCGAGCGCGTCGGGGACGCCGAGGTGTCCTCAGTCCACGCGAATTTCATAATCAACCGTGGAAACGCGACCGGCGCCGATGTTCTCGCGCTCATCCGCCGCGTCCGGGCCCGCGTGCGCGAGGCAAAGGGCGTGGATCTGGAGCCCGAGGTCCTGCTCTACGGAAGGGAATGGAGGGATGTCTTGTGACGCCCCTTCCCATTGTCGCCGTCCTGGCGGGCGGAACCTCGGCCGAGCGCGAGGTCTCGCTCGGCTCCGGCCGGGCCTGTGCCCTGGCGCTTGCCCGGTCCTTTCCGACGCAGCTCAGGGTCGTCGATGCGGCCGCGCTGCCCGCCGGCCTCGATCCGCGCCGTCACGTGGTCTTTTCCACGCTGCACGGGACCTTCGGGGAGGACGGCGGCATGCAGCGCCTGCTCGACTTGGCGGGCATCGGCTACGCCGGCTGCGACGCCGCTTCGAGCGCCCTGACCATGGACAAGGCGAAGACCAAGGCGCTCGCGGCATCGCGCGGCGTCCGGGGAGCGGACGCGGTGCTTTTTTTGGCGGATGCGAAGCCCGATGCCGCCGACCTTCTGGCGAGGCTGGGCGAAGAAATCGTGCTCAAGCCGAACTGCGAGGGAAGCAGCGTCGGCCTGACGATCGCCCGGGGGGGCGCCGAACTTTCCGCCGCGCTCGGCCGCATCACAACGGGGAGCTGGCTCGCCGAGGCGAGGATACGCGGGCGCGAGCTTTCGGTCGGGATTCTCGGCGGCCGGGCCCTGGGGGTCGTGGAGATCCGCCCGCGCTCGGGCGTCTACGACTATGCAAGCAAGTACACGAAGGGGATGACCGAGTACCTGGCCCCCGCTCCGCTTGCGCCCGAGGTCGCCGCAGCGGTGCGGGTCGCCGCCGAGGCGGCGTTCGCCGCGTGCGGCTGCCGCGACTACGCTCGCGCCGATTTTATCCTTTCCGGGCAAAACGAGCCGATTTTTCTCGAACTTAACACGCTCCCTGGCATGAAGGAAACCAGTCTGCTGCCTATGAGCGCGCGTTGCGCGGGATTGGATTTCATAGCGTTGGTCCGGGAGCTGGTCACGCCTGCGTTGCAGCGCTTTTTTTCGACGAATGGGTCAGGCCTCGGATTGCCCGCCGCCGGCGATCCGAGGCCTGACCTGGTCAACCGATGAGCATGGACTCAGCCAACCTTCCGGCCGCGCGCCACTGGAGAAACATTCCCCAGCAGGTGCGGCCTCGCGCGATGTCGCGCGAGGGCCGCAGGCGCGTCGCTGTCCAGATCCTCCGCTGGGCCGGCGGAAGCGCGGCGTTTGCCCTGGTCGCCTGGGGCGCCTGGCAGGCGGCCGATGTCCGGCGCGGCAATCCGGGCGCGGGAGGGGTCCCGCTGCGGCGGATAGCGCTCGCGACCGACGGCGTCCTCGACCAATCCTGGCTCGTGCGCACCCTTGCGCTGCCGGGCCGGGCGACCCTCGCAGAGCTCGACCTGTCCCAGCTGCGCACGCGCATCCTCGCGAGCGGCCAGGCCGGGACGGCGACCCTCGTGCGCGAATTTCCCGCGACCCTCTCCGTGCGCGTTTCGGAGCGGCTCCCGGTGGCCCGCGTCATGGCCAGCGAGGGGGCGGCCGTCCGGCGGCCCCTTCTCGTCGCCCGGGACGGCGTCGTCTACGAGGGCGCCGGATACGATTCCGCGATGCTCGCTTCGCTGCCCTGGCTCGATGGCGTCACCTTGGTCCGGCGAGACGGCGGATACGCTCCGATCGACGGCATGGGGCGGGTGGCCGACCTTCTCGGCCAGGCCAAGCTCGATGCCGAGCCGCTCTACCGGACCTGGCGGGTCGTGTCCCTTTCGCGGCTCCTCTCCGACGGCGAGATCGAGGTGCGCGCGAGCGGCGGCCTCCGGGTCATTTTCGGGACCCGGGAGGATTTTTTCCGCCAGATCGCCCGGCTCGACCTCCTTCTCGACACGGCGCAGGCGCGCGGCGCCGGCCCGGTGACCGAGGTCAATCTCGCCCTCGGCCCGCACGTGCCCGTGACCATCGCGGGCGATCCGGCCGCGATCCCGTCCTTTTCCATTCCCACCTTCGCAAAAATCTCCCCACCCAAACGTGAATTCTAAGCACACCTTCATCGGCGCCGTCGAAATCGGCACCGCCAAGATCACCGTCCTCGTCGGCGAATACACCGGCCG
>CAZJNA010000105.1:0-10689 GCA_964547325.1 uncultured Opitutaceae bacterium
CTATCGCGGTACTGAGCCATGCGGGATATCGCGTAATCGCTCCCGACCAAATCGGCTTTGGCAAATCGACCAAACCGGCACATTACCAATACACCTTTCAACAGCTTGCGGGGAACACCCACGCGCTTCTCGCTTCCCTCGGCCTCAGTCGCGTCACCGTCGTCGGGCACTCGACTGGCGGCATGCTCGGGGCACGCTACGCGCTTATGTACCCTGACGAGGTCGCTCAGCTCGTGCTCGTTGATCCGATCGGGCTGGAAGACTGGAAGGCCAAAGGCGTGCCCTGGCAAAGCGTCGATGCATTGTACCAAAAGGAGCTTCAGACGACCGCTGATCGCATCCGCGAATATGAGCGCAGCACCTATTACGCGGGCACATGGCAGCCGGAATATGAGAAGTGGGTGCAGATGCTGGCTGGATTGTACCGCGGTCCGGGACGGGAGCGAGTGGCCTGGAACGCGGCCCTGCTCACGGACATGATCTACACGCAGCCGGTGCTTTATGAATTTGGCGACCTGCGAATGCCGGTTCTGCTGGTGATCGGCGACAAGGACACGACTGCCATCGGCAAAGATGCGGCGCCTCCCGCGATACGTGCGACACTGGGCAATTATCCGAAGCTTGGAAAGGAAGCCGCGAGCCGGATCCCGCACGTGCGCCTGATCGAATTCCCCGATCTGGGACATTCGCCGCAAATTCAAGCGCCCAAGGTCTTCCATAAGGTGCTGCTCGATTGGTTGGGAGCCACCCAAAACTGAACGGGATCCGTGGTGGCCCGCTCAAAAAATTGCTTTGGGTTTCTGTCGCGCAGCGAACAAAAGGGCCCTCGGGATTAATCCGAGGGCCTAAATTGGGTGCAAAGGCGAGCATCCTGGAATCAGCAGGTGTCACCCCGTAGAACCTGCCGAGCCGTTTACCGCCAGCAGCGGCAAGAACGCGGCACGTTCGCGATAGAACAGCACCGACCAGAGCGCGACCGCGATTACAGCCGGAGCGAAGCCCTTCGGCTCCATACAGCTGTGAAAAAGGGCTATGTTGACGAGGATCGGCGCGAGAATGGTCAGTGCCGCCCGTACGAACCGGTTGACGAGCAGGAGCACGCCGGCGAGAAGCTCTAATGTGAATACTACGGCCAGGTAGTGGGACACAAACAACGCGCCCACGTATTGGCCTGCGATGCCGCTGGGCATCGGCGCCGGGATGAAGTGAAAAAATCCATTCAGACCGAAGACGGTGAAGATAAGCCCCAGGGAGAGCCGCGAGATAGGGACGAGTGTTTTCATGGCGATGATGTAACAATTTTATCCGCTGTGACCGGAATCGGCGCTGTCAAGGCCTGTGACAGCCACGAGGCCGACGATAATGAGGGTGATGGTGATCATGTGAGGAGGAGAGGGTATTCATTTCCTGTGCGACGGTTGACGCGGTCAGAATACCCGAACTTCACGCGATTGCCCAATGCCATGTTTTTTGCCTCGCTCATACTTTTAGTAATTGCTCGATTCCGGCCATGGAATTGCGCCATCTCCGCTATTTTGCCGCCGTCGCGGCGCACGGTTCCTTTAACCGCGCCGCGCAGAATCTGCATCTCACCCAACCGGCCCTCAGCCGGCAGGTGAAAGACCTTGAGGGGGAGCTCGGCTTGCGCCTGTTAACGCGCGGAAAAAATGCAGTGACGCTGACCGACGCCGGCGAGGTGTTCTACGAGGAAGCGCGCGAATTGCTCGCGAGGGCGGACCGGGCCGTGCAACGGGTTCGCGGCGAAAGGCGCGACGAAGTCCTGCGCATCGGCTATGCACCGTCGCTGGTCGCCGGCCTCATGCCCGGCGCATTGGAGAAGTTCCAGGCTACCAGCCCGCGCGTGCGGATCGAACTTGCCGACCTGTCGTCCCGCGAAATGAACGAGCAGGCGAACGCCGGCCGTCTTGATCTTCTGATCGGTCCCCAGCCCTCGGCCTCGGAGGTGCCGGGATTCCAGTGGACCGAGTTGCGCCGGGTCTCGCCGGTGTTGGTGATGCCCGAATCCCATCCACTTGCCCGCTTGAAGACGATCGCGCCCGCCCGGCTGCGCGATCTGCCGCTGATCGGCCTCGCGCGGGAGAATTTCCCCGACTATGGGCGTTACGTCCGGTCGATGCTGAAACCTTTCGGCGTCGTTCCGCATTTCATCGCATTGGAAAATGACGGCCTATCGACGCTATTCGCCGGGGTGGAGGCGCACCATGCCGCGGCGATTCTGGCTGAAGGAGTCGCAAAGATCATGCCCCGCGCGTTGATCGCGCGGCCATTCTCGCCCACGCTTTCCGCTGTGGCGGTGATGCTGGGCCGGCCGGCAGTGCGGCCGAGCCCGCACGCGGATACGTTCGCGAAGCTGCTGCAGGGCGAGGTGGCAACGCCCGCTAGGGCGGACCGCCAAGGTCGCTCAGGAGGCGTTGGTACTCCGAAGAATCTTTGAGGAGTTCCTCTCCGGCGCCTACGATCCGGTCGACCGCGGTTGATGAAAGGTGGAAATTGGTCGGCAGGCTGTCAAAGAAAGTGCCGTCGGCACCTCCGCGCAGCTGGTCGAGGTCGACTGAAATCAGATAGTACTCCGGCTGAGCTCCCGGGGACTTCTGGCGCGCGGCGGATTCCGTCTTCCAACGATTCAACGCGATTCTCAGCAGGTCAAGAAACTCGGCGTCCGTGTGCTCCCCAAAATCATCGGCCAGCCGCCAAAGCTCACTGGCCACCCCCGGGACTGCCTCTGTCCGGCTCCAGCGCACGCGGTGCTTCACCGAGGCGTTCACGACTATCACCACAAATCGACGCGGGGGGCCGGCATGCAGCGTTTGTTCGATCAGTTTCTCCATGCCCCCAAGTTCCAGATCGGCGTCGATCAGCGCCTCCAAGCCGAGATTGTCGGAAGTCCCCCCATCAACCAGGTGAATATAGGGATTGTTGCGATAGTCGCCATAGGAACGAAAAGCATTATGGACCAGAAGGTTGCGCCGAGAACCATCACCCGCTGGGTCTCGGGGAGGCATATCGGGGTCGACCACGCCTGGTTCGCCACGGAAGTTTTTCAAAGTGATGGGTGAAAGCAGCAAAGGAAATGCCGAGGCGGCCGCGATGGCGCGTGAAATTCGATAGGTCCTTATATCCGAACCGATCAACGCAAAGTGTTCGGGCACAAAGGGGAATTGCTCACCGTTCGCGATATCGGTCGCATTCAGAATCAGGCGGGGGTTTCCGCCGTCTGGCCCGAGGTCCCCAAAGGTGGCACCGCGGAAAAGAATCTTGTCGTAAAAATCCGCCGCCAAATCGCTTCGTCCATAGTAGGGCGAAAACAGCTCGGGCCAATGGAGCGGGTTGAACGTCTCTCCCAATAAAGATGCGGTAATATCGCGTTTAAGAAATCGGTCCTCGAATTCCGAAAAGATCCGCTCGTGGTAGAGGCAATAATAGGCGGCGGTAAAACTTCCCCCGGAAACGGCTGATATGACGCGAACCTTGTCGATCAGTCGAATGTTCCGGGTTGGTGCTTTGACCTGCGTAGCGGCCAGCTCCTTCAAAACCCCGTACGAAAGGGATGCGGCTCGCGTGCCGCCCCCCGAGAAGAACAGCGCTACCATCAAATCGCCGTCGCCCATCTCCTGCTTTCTCGATTCCGTCTGCGGCACGCCAAGAGCGGAACCGCTAAAGAGCGGACGATTAAGCGGGGCGTGGGCGCAGCCGGCTAGTAGAATTAAGCCGGCAAGGAAAATTGCTGAACTCAGATTCCGCGCATTCAAGAGAGAACTGGGGGACGGGACTAGTACAGGGGCCGGATAAGGAATGCGAGCATCCTGGGGTCATTAGGTGTCATCCCGCAGAACCTGCCGCGCCGTGCAACGGGTTCGCGGTGAATGCCCCAATGAAGTCCTGCGCGTCGCGCTAGGACCCAGGCCGAGGTAACAGGATCGTTACCATAAATTGCCAGCCCGTCGCTTCGGCTTCGGCTACGGATCACTCCGAAAGGATCAGATCACCATGAAACGATTGCTCAAACCCACCGCGGTCTTCGCCGCTTTTCTTATCCTCGGCCTGAGCGCGCAAGCCGCCCAGACGCCCGTCACCCAGAGCCTTCCCAACGCGCGAGCAAACGCTGCGGTCCCGCCGCCCGCGCCGAGCGTCGTATCCGGCCGGATACCGCTCTCGTCAGAGGAGCTGGCCAAGTACCTGCAGAAGGATGCGAAGTGCCAGACGACCAAGGCGGCGGGGTCGGATGACCGCGAGAGCTGGTGGATCATCGGCGGCGCAGTTGTGTTGGTCGGGGGCGTGATCCTCGTCGCGGGCAGCCATGGCGGCGGCGGGAGCGGGGGCGGGGGCTATTGAGGCGCCTTTCCAATACGGCCCTCGGGGGGCTGATCGCGCTGCTGATCCTGGGAGGATGCTCCTCGGTCGCCTCGTTCAAAGGCCTCCCGCTTAGCGAAGACGCGGTGTACGTGAACGGCGTCACGCCGATCCGGCAGGATAATGACTTTACCTGCGGCCCGGCCTGCCTGGCGGCGGTCGCGACACACTGGGGAGTCAGCCCAGCGCAGTTCAAGGCGAGCGCGGGAGCGCCGCCACGCGACTCCACGGCGCGCGATCTGCAGGCGCTCGCGGCCCGGCTCGGCCTGCAGGCCTTCGTTTACGGCGGCTCGATGGAGGACCTGCGGGAAAACCTGGGCAAGGGCCGCCCGGTGATCGCGATGATTTCGATGCCCCTGCCCCCCATGGGCGACCTGATCACGGCCGAGTTGCTTGCGCTTTGGAATGAGGTGGGACCCCGGCCGGCGCATTGGGTTGTGGTGGTAGGGATGATTGGCCAGAAGTGGGTGATCCTGGACGATCCCGAGTCCGGTCCTCTGGCCGTCAGAGCCGACCGTTTCCAGAGATGGTGGGCGCAGCGCGACAGCGTCGCAGTGCTGGTCACCGCTCAGGCTCAGGCCGGACCCTCCATCAGTTTGATTCCATGACCTCGTCCCAGGGCCGACTTTGCCTTTGCAAATGCACGGGGCCGGACGACGATGCTCCATCTCGAGCCCCCCGATATGCGAGTCCTCGTCATCGAAGACGAAAAGCAACTGGCAGGTCACGTGAGCCGCGTGCTCTTCCGCTATGGCCATGCGGTGAGCACGCGGCACGACGGCCCCAGCGGGCTGGCCGCCGCCCTGGCCGATCCGCCGGATTTGATCGTCCTCGACCTGAATCTGCCCCGGCTCGACGGCCTGTCGCTGCTGGCCACCCTGCGCCGGAGCGGATCTAGCACGCGGGTCCTCATTCTCACAGCGCAGGGCGAGGTCGAGCAGCGGGTCCGCGGCCTCCAGACCGGCGCCGACGACTATATGGCCAAGCCCTTCTCCATGGATGAATTGGTCGCGCGGATCGAGGCGCTCGGCCGCCGGGTCGCGACGCCGGCGCCAGACGACGTGCTCAAGGTGGAGGACCTGCGGATGGAGGTACGCAGCCGGCGCGTCACGCGGGCGGGCAAGCCGATCGCTCTTTCGCCCCGGGAATTCGAGGTCCTGCAGGTGCTCATGCAGGAGCCGGGCCGGCCGTTTTCGCGCACCGAACTTTGCGAACGGGTTTGGCACCGGGACCACGAATACGATACCCGCACGGTGGAGATTTTCATCGCCCGGCTGCGCAAGAAAATCGACACCGGCGTCGCCTCTTCGCTGATCCAGACCCTGCGCGGTGTGGGCTACGCCGTGCGGCTTTCGGCATGAAAATCACCCTGGCGGGTCTGCTCATGATTTTGGCCGTCTCCACCGTCCTCGGGCAGGCCGTGGTGACAGGGCACGTGGCGCTCCCCCGTCATCTCGCGGCGCCGGTGCTGATTCAGCGCTACGAGATCGTCTCCGCCGGCGGGGTGCTTTCGACCCTGCCTCCGCTGGCGGTCGTTTATCTGGAGGGTCCGTTTTCCCGGCCGCCCGTCCTCCCCCTCGCAACCCTGGCCCAAAAGGACCTCGCCTTCGTCCCGGCTCTCCTGGCGGTGCAGGCAGGCACCCGGGTCCAATTCCCGAATTTCGACGACACCTACCACGACGTCTTCTCCTATTCGGCCGCGAAGCGTTTTGACCTCGGCCGGTATCGTTCCGACGAGCGGCCGATCCCCTCCGTCCTCTTCGATGTCCCGGGGCTCGTCGCACTCCACTGCGACATCCATGAACACATGCGGGCCCTCATCCTTGTGCTGGACACGCCTTACTTTGTCGTCACGCAGCCTGATGGCGGCTTCCGCCTCGCGGGCCTGCCAGCTGGACACCACGTCCTGAAGGTCTGGAGGGACAGCAGGACCACGCTGGAGCGACGGGTGGAACTCGCGGACCGCTCGGTCCTTCGCCTGGATTTTCCGTGAAAGTGCGGATGGAGCCGATGGACGCGGGGCCGGCGCGATCCGCCGCCCGGGTTGCCGGCTTCCGCACCCGGCTGCTCGTCGCCACCATGGTGATGATCTCGGCCACGGCCCTGCTCGTGCTCTACCTGGCGGAGCGGAGGCTGGCGCTAAACGTGGAACAGGCGCTCGAGCTGGAATTCCGGGGTGCGCTGGCCGCACTGCACAATTCCGACGAGGTCCGGCAGACTGTGATGGCCGGGCGCTGCCGCGCGCTGGCCCGGCGCCCGCGCATTCACGCCGCGCTGGAGGACGACGCGCTCGACCTTCTCTATCCTAGCGCACAGGATGAATTGGCCGACTTGATGGCCGCGGATGCCTCCCACCCCGCCCCGCTCCAGGTGCGGTTTTGCCGGTTCCTCGGACCTCAGGGGGCGGTGATCAGACCGGGGCCGGCCGACTCGGTGGGGCAACTGGGCCCAGCGGAAGAGGTGGAACTCAGCCTGCCTACCCTTCCTGGGCGGCAGGAAATCGGCTACCTTGAGCGCCCGGGAGGCGGCATCTCGGAAATCATCGTGACGCCGATCGCCTCGGCGGACACCGGGGAAGTCATCGCCGCCCTCGTGCTCGGCTTCGAGCCGGTCCAGCTCGCCCTCACGCGCCGGGAGGGAATTCGCAGCGGGATCTGGCTCGACCGGAAGCTGCATCTGTCGTCCGCCGGCCTCGGACCTGGCGGTGCCCTGGAGGCTAGGATTTCCGCCGCCGTATCCCGACCGGATCCTCCCGCCGAGGCGAGCTTTCAGACGCGAGTCGGGGGCACGGAGCAGATCATTTTCTACAAGAGTCTGAACCCGGGCTCGGTCTACCGGCCGGCCTATGAAGTCTGCGCTTACTCCCTCGCCGAACTGGCCGCCCGCCAGGGGCGCCTGCGCTGGGAGGTGCTCGGATCGACGGTCGCGGTCCTGCTGGCGGCCTTTGCCGCCGGCAAGGTCCTCTCCCTCCGCTTTTCAGTCCCGGTGGAAAAGCTGGCGGTCGAGTCGGAGCGATCGGCCCGCTTCTCCGCAGACGCCTCGCACCAGTTGAGGACGCCGGTGACCGTGCTGCGCGCGGGCCTGGAGGAGCTGCTTTCGCGGGAGCATTTCACGGCGGAGGAGTGCGCGCAGATCTCGACCCTCATCCACCAGACTTACCGGCTTTCCAGCCTGATCGAGGATCTCTTGCTCCTGGCCCGCATGGACGAGGGCCGGCTCAAGCTGGAGCGGACGCAGGTTGAGCTTCGCCACCTGATCGACGCCTGCAGGGATGACTTCAGTGCCCTGCCCGATCCGGCGCTGCCCGAAATCGAAGTGGATCTGCGGGGCCGGCTGGAAGTTTTCGGCGAGAAGCGCTTTCTGGCGATGATCCTCCACAACCTCCTCGAGAATGCCCGCAAGTACAACAGGCCCGGCGGCCGGATTCGCATCACGGGCGAGGAGGACGATCGCTTTGTGTTCGTCCGCATTGGCAATACGGGGCCAGGCATCTGTCCCGAAGCCCAGCGCGACATTTTCGAGCGCTTCCGCCGGGGGCGGGTCGGCGAGGAGATTCCCGGATACGGCCTTGGCCTGAACCTGGCTCGCGAACTGGCCAGAATCCACGGCGGCGATCTCCACCTGGTTCGCTCGGGGGACGATTGGACCGAGTTCGAACTGAAGCTGGATCGAGCTGGATCCGCGGCCCCGCGGGAGGCGGCCGGGACATGAAGCCGATCCATGGCGTGATGGCGGCCGCGTTGATAGCAGCCGTCCCGCTGCTCCGCGCGACCGATCCGTTCGACACGCTGGAGGAGCATCTGGCCGTCAGCACCCCCGACGACTTCTTTCGCGTCCACCTGAGCGGCACGCTCGACCTGGAGGAATACGCCGCCAGGGACCCGGACCCTGGGCTGCTCATCACGAGCGGCTCGTCCCCCTTGTTCGCGCCGCGGCTGTCCGTATTCCTCGACGCCCAGGCCGGCCCCTATGTCTACGCCTTCGTCCAATCGCGCGTGGACCAGGGCTTCGATCCGGGCTATGACGGCAGCCTCACCTCCCGCCTCGACGAATACGTCCTCCGCTTCACTCCCTCCCCGACCCGCCGGTTCAATTTTCAGATCGGCAAGTTTGCCACCGTGGTCGGCAACTGGACGCTCCGGCACAGTTCCTGGGACAATCCCTTCATCACGGCCCCCCTGCCCTACAACACGCTGACCGGCGTGTGGGACGCGGTGGCGGCTCGCTCGGTGCCGGAGCTGTTGCAGTGGGCTCACGTGGTGCCCTTTCCCGCGACGGTCGCCGACCGCGACAAAAACCTGCGGCTGCCAATCGTCTGGGGCCCGGGCTATGCCACCGGCGCCGCCATTTTTGGCGACTTCGGGCTTCTCCGGTACGCGGCGGAAGTGAAAAACGCATCGCTCTCGGCGCGGCCGGACGAATGGTCGCCCCAGCAGCGGCTGTGGGCCAACCCGACCTTCAGCGGCCGCCTGGGGCTGCGCCCGGAGGAAGCCTGGGATCTGGGCTTCTCGGCTAGCGAAGGTTCGTATCTGCGTGACTCCGCCGCCTCGACGATTCCCGCGGGTCGCAGCCTTGGGAACTACCGCGAGATCGTCCTGGGCCAGGACGTCTCGTACTCCTGGCATCACTTCCAAGCCTGGGCGGAGCTTTACGAAGCCCGTTTCGAGATCCCCGCCGTGACGAACGCCGACACGGCGGCCTACTACGTGGAGGCGAAGTACAAGTTCACCCCGCAGTTCTCAGGCGCGATCCGCTGGAATCAGCAGCTGTACGCCGCATTGGCGGTCCCAGACATCGATTCTCCGGGCGAGGCGTCGGTCCCGGCCCACCGACAGGCCTGGGGCAACGATCTCTGGCGCATCGATCTCGCCCCCGCGTACCGCGTCACGCCTTACTTGCAGCTGAAACTGCAGCTCAGCCTGGAGGAAGGAACACCCGGGGCGCACGGCGTCGTTCCCATGATCGGCAGCCAGCTGACGATCCGCTGGTAGTGCATCTTTGATCCACTTGCATTCAGCCCGACCGGTCGAAGTGCCCGAAAAGCGCTTTGCACCGTCTCAACGCCCGCCGGGCGTCCGACCTACTTCGTTTCGAAGGTGAAGCTCACCTTTTCGGCGGACGGTCTTGAGTCGGTGTCGGTGATGACGCCGAAGCGGAGATCGCCGCTGAAGGAGCTCGCGCCATAGGCGTTGGAGACGAAGGCCACTTCGAAGTCCAATTCCCGCGAGTTGAAAGCCTTGGCGTCGTCCTTTGTCTGGTTCGCCTTCTCGACCGTCACGCTGGCGGGTGCCATGATCGTGAGTTTGACGGGGTATTCGGTGTTGATGTGGTACATTCCCTTCGGTTGCACCGACACCATCGCCACAGCACGTTGGCCCTTTTTGGCTGTAATGGGATGGACGGTGACGACGTAATAATCATTGGCGACGGCGGAGCTCGCGGCGACGGTGGAGATGAGCACGGCGGCGGCGAAAAGGAGTCTATTCATGGCAGGAGAGCCACTGGATCCTAAAAAGTGGGTCAAGGCGATCGTCGATTCGGATCGCATCGCTCCGATCCCCATGGGTGCGAGCATGGAAATAACAATCGCTCTTATTTCCGTTTTTGATCTGTAACGGAAACAAGAAGCGGCATCACCGGGGTCAGCTGAAAAAGTTGCAATACGGCCGGCCGCCTCAACCCATCGGTCATCCTTGGCGATGCAATATCAACTTTTTCAGCCTGACCCGGTCAAATTGCCACGAGCGGATTCTCCCCGCGGAATCTTTGGGACATGCGCCGATTCGTCGAGGCGTTCAGCGAACCCGAAATTCTGCGACACGCTGTCGCAGAATTAGGCCGGTCTGCGTCCCGGAAGGGGGAGCCGCCCGATCCCTCCTCGGTGGTGAAGATTCTGCGACAGCGTGTCGCAGAAATCCCCTGGGGCAGCCTTCTCGTCATCCTCAACAAGACCTCTGACGCGCGTGAGCGCCTTTACTACGTCGGCGCCACCGGACGCCTCGGCTGGACCCGGCATGTCCTACTCAACCAAATCAAAGCCCAGGCTTATCAGCGGGCGCGGGCTGAGAAGAAGACCCACAATTTCTCCCTGGCCCTCCCCGACCACCTCGCCGAGCAGGCCGATGAGGCGCTCAAAAGTCGCTACAACCTCGAATTTCTCGGAATCAGCCAAGCGGTTCGCGAACGGGAGTTGGAGGACCGGCTCATCAACGAACTCCAGCGGTTCATCCTCGAGCTGGGCTATGGCTTCTGCTTCGTCGGCCGGCAGCACAGGCTCGTCCTGGGGGAAAAGGAGTACTTCATCGACCTCCTGTTCTA